>CAVRZY010000267.1:0-70957 GCA_963725415.1 uncultured Acidobacteriota bacterium
TTTCCTCAGACCGAGCGACCTGCTCGTGGACCCACGCAGCGTCGAGGATCTCCGGGCGGCCTTGGAAGGCCTGCTGCTCTCTCCGGCGCGACAAGCCGAGTTGGGGCAACACGGCGCCATCAGGGCTCAGCAGTATCGCTGGGAAGTGTGCGCCGAAAAGACCCTGCGCTTCTTCGGTCAGCTCTGACAAGGCATGAAAGAACCGGTCTGGCGATCACCTGAGTTGTTGGGATGTCTGCTCCCACCAGGCACGCCAGCGGGCGTCGGCAGCTTTGCGGCGGTCTACAGAGTCCTCCGCAACTTAGCCAGCGTCGCCTCTGCTCAGCAGCCGCAGGGACCAATCGGCGGCCCGGCGGCCTAGAAGGTGGGGCGAGTCCAGCTCAGCCAGCATCTTCGGCACGTCGCTCCGCAGGGAGGAGGCGTGCTGGCGCGCCCACCACTGGCGCCAGCGCGCGGTCGCGGCAGCGCGTTCCTCGGGCGTGCCGCCCGGATCATACTCGAAGGTCTCCTCGCTGAACGGCAGCGCGGCGGTCTGAAGCGAAGCAAAGGCCGTGGCGCGCGTCCCCGCACTGGCGTCATTCAGCCGCTCCAGCAGGATGGGAATCCCGACCGAAGCCGGGGCACAGGCGAGCAATTCCAGAACCGCCACATCGACGGCGGGATCAGCTCGCTCCGAGGCAAGCAGGAATTTGGCAGCGACGAGCAGGCGCATCTCGGCCAAGCCGATGCCAGCCTTGGATCGCACCTGCTCCCAGCGTTCTTCGTCGGAGGCGTACTGAGCAGCGGCGACTTGCCCCAGCGGCCCGGCCGGCATGAGCTCATCCAGCAACGGACGCACTCGCGCCGCAAAGCTGTCCAAGGTCTGGATGCGAAGCAGCAGTTCGATGACTTTAACGACCTCGCCAGATCACAAGCGATTTTCTCGTCGCAGAAGAAATGGTCGCTCAGATATCCCCCCAACATTCCGATAGCCACGCCGTTTTCCTCGGCGGCCAGCGCGCACTGGGTCGCCGGATCGTCAAGGAGACTGACGATGAACCGGCGCACTTTCTCGCGATCGTAGGGCAGAAAAGCGTAGGCGCCTTCGGCGTGCATGCGCGCACCCATCTCCACGAGCGCGTCGAGATCCTGATGCTCCGCCGGCCGGATAGTCATGGCAGCCCACTCTATCCGCCGATAATCACGGTCGGACAGCAGATGGAAATCATACCCCCATGCATAGTCGGGTCGCCGAGGCGCGCCGCCTGCATGTTGCCGATGTGGACAGTGAGCGACCCCATCGCAATGGTATCCGGCGGACCGACGCAGATGGCCAGGTCGCCGACTCACGCGGCGGCCATGAACCCGATGATCACTGTGGGGAAACCCGTGATTATGGGACCGCCCACGTGGGGCACCGGCGGGGTGCCTAGCGTGGCCAATGGACAGATGTGCATATCACTGATTCGGGCTGCCGGGGGGCACATCATTTCTCCTTCCCTGCGAGTTCTATCTTCTGCTGGACGAGCGATCCGGAGGCTGACCGGAAGCGCAACAGGGTGTTGGGCTGCTCGGCTTCGAGTAAATAGGACGAGACGGGGCCGAAGATGGTGGCCAGTTCCTGGGCGTTGCAGGTCGGCAGGTACACGCGCAGCACGCGCGGGTCGTAATACCGGAAGTACAGAGGCTTGGCAGCGCTGTCATACACCATCAGAAAGGTGCGGAAGTGGTGGCGCATCTCCCGGAGGTCGGCTGCGCTGAGGGCGAAGATGCCCCAGTGTTTTCCCCAACCCTGCTCGAGGACCCACTGGGTGAACTCGGCGCCCGGCTCCAGGCGCACCAGGTAAGGCGCCACCTCGGCCAAGTCGGGCTTGATCTCGCCCGCATAGAGGCACTCGAACTCCGGCTTCTGGGCGCCGTAGAGCTGGTCCAGGAGGTCGGGCACGGAGGCGCCATCCAGGATGACAAACACATTCGTCCCCTCCTCCTTGAACAGGAAGGAACTGACTGCCTCGACGATCTTATCCATGTTCTTCCTGGTTCTTCCTGCCTGGCCGCACGGGCCAGGTTACTAGGGTGGTCAATGCTCACAGAACGGCGCCCCGCTGTGCGCCGCCTGCCTCAAGACAGCCGCCACCGGGCTGAAAGTGGTGGGCCGGGGCGGGCGCGGCTGGGGCGGCGGAGGGGCGGCCTGGGTAGGCGCGCCGGCCTGGACTTCCCTGGGGTCCGAGGGCGCGGTGGGGCTGGATCCCGCACCCGAGCCGGCCGCGCCGCCGCTGTTGATCATGACCATGCTGCCCTTGATAAACACGCCGCCCGAGTTGATGTTGACGAAGTTGCCGCCGACCTTGAGGGTGAGCGTAGTCCCAGACTCGATGACAAGGTTCATGCCAGCCTTCAAGTGGATCTCCATGCCCGCGTCGACGGCATAGTTCTGGCCCACCTTCTCCTGCCTGTTGCTGCCGATGTTGAGCGAGAAGGTCTGCTCCACCTTCTCGTTCAGGTTGCCCTTGACGCGTACGTGCCGGTCCTTGTCGGAACGCTCGAAGTGGTCCCCCTTGACGATGTGATGGCTCTCGTTTCCGATAGTTTCCTTGCGGTCGTGGTCCACCAGCATGTCGTGGTCGTAGGCCGCATGCACGTAGAACTGCTCCTTGCCCTTGGTGTCGTCCATGCGGATCTCGTTGGAATTGCCGGCGCCCTTCGAACTGCTGGAGCGCCACGTGCTCATGACCTGCTTGTCCGGCAGGGGATAGGACACGGTCTGCTGGGCGTTGTAGACGCTGCCGGTGATGAGGGGCCGGTCGGGGTCGCCTTCCAGGAAGCTCACCACCACCTCCTGGCCGATGCGCGGGATGGTGATGAACCCCCAGCCCTTGCCAGCCCAGGGCTGCGAAACGCGCACCCAGCACGAGCTGTTCTCGTTCAGCTTGCCCAGCCGGTCCCAATGGAACTGCACCTTCACGCGCCCGTACTTGTCGCTGTAGATCTCCTCGCCCGCGGGACCGACCACCACCGCGGTCTGCACGCCGTTAACCAGGTGTTTGGGTGTCACGCGGGGCGGCCGGAAAGGTACCGAGGCCTTGATGACCGTGAAGGTGTTGCTGTAGGCGGGCTCGGTGTCGGCGCCAGTCCCCGAGTAGAAGCCGCCTTCCTCGCCGGTGTGGGTCAGAGAGGTCAGCACGTAGGAGCCGTTCTGGTCTCTGCGCTGGTGGTTGTACAGCTCGAACTTGTACCCGGAAACGAAGGCCCGGCAGTCGCTGTCGCCGCTGAAGACGGCGTGCGCGGTCTCTTCCTCCTCGATGCGCAGCTTCGCCCAGCGGTCGCCCTGGTCGCGCTTCTCGTACTCGCCAGGATAATCGTAGACTTCGAAGCGCTGGTTGCCGCCCTGATTGATCTGGCTCTGGACCTCGGAATCCAGCCGGGTGCCGGGACTCTCGAAATTGTAGTCGGTGAAGGCGAACTTCCCGGTCCGCAACTCCTGTCCCTGCCGCCAGGAGTACACCACATCCTGTTCCCGCAGCGCGCCGCGGCCGGTGGTACGCTCCAGCGCCGCCCGCGGCTGTTCCGGGCAGGGCTGGTGCACCGTCGGCGCGTCCGCAAGGATCAGCGTGTGCTTGCCATTCTCGTGCTTGAAGAAATAGAAAATGCCCTCCTGCTCGAGCAGGCGGGAGACGAAACTGAACGAGCTCTCGCGATACTGAACGCAGTACTCCCAGGGGTCGTAGCTCCCGCGCAACTGCAACTGGTAGTCCGTGAAGTTCAGGTCCTTGAACACCTTCTCGACAATGTCCGGCACCGACTGGTTCTGGAAGATGCGGCAGTCCGCGGCGCGGGTCAGGAACCACAGCCAGGGCACCACCTCGGCCTCATAGCGCGCCAGCCGCTGTTCGCCGGGCAGTTGCGCGAAGCGGCTCACGTACCCGTTGAAGTAGCGCGCCTTGTTGGGATCGGCCAGGCGCACCGAGAAGCTGACGTTCTGGCCGATCATGTCGTCGAAGTTGATAGCCGGGTCTTCGGACAGCATGTCCAGATGGAAATGGAAGAGCTGCGAAATCCCTTCGTGCCCCGAAAACGAGCGCAGCAGGAACTTGTCGCCACCCAGGTGGGTGGCCAGGTTCAGGAACCGGTTCTGCTCCGTCCAAGGCATAGTTTTGCCCTCACCCGATGATGACCGTGGTGCACCCCATGGTGATGCTGTTCGAGGGCCCCGCGGCTTCCAGAATCGTATCGCCTTGCCGGGCGGCCGGCAGGTTATTGATCATTACGGTCGGCGAAGCGTTGATGACCACCCCCGGGCCGTGCGGCGGAACGGGCAGCGGAGTTACACACATGTGGATGTCGGCGCCGCCGGCCGCACTGGAAATCGCACTGCTCATCGATCCCAGCACAGAGGCCTTGGTAGCTTGTTCGGCCGCATATGCGGCCGGAGCGCCGGGCGTCCCGGCCGCCGCCTTGGTGGCCGATTCCGCCGCTTGGATAGCAATATCCGCCGCCTGCTTGGCGGCTTGGAGCGCCGCGACGGCAGCCAGCGGCATGCCGCGCCAGGCAGGCAGAAACCCGATCATACACGTCGGGCTGCCGGGCCCCGGGGTGAGCATCGGCGGCAGCGGGTGCGCCACCGGATCGGTGATTCGCGCGGCTGGAGGCATAAGGCTCTCTCCCTTCTCACTGGTACACAAAGGACCCGTCCGGACCCACGCCCACGTGAATCGCGGTGACCTTCTGGCCTTCTGCCATCAGCTCCAGCAACCGCCTGGAGATTTCCGGCAACATGGTGTTGGTCAGGATGTTATCCACGTTTCTGGCGCCGCTCTCGACCTCGGTGCAGCGCCGAGCCACTTCGTCCACCAGCGTCTCATCATAGCCCAGGGCGACTTTGTGGTTTTCCTGGAGCCGGCGGCAGATCTTCCCCAGTTTCAGCCGGATGATCTTCTTCATAGCTTCATCCCAGATGGGGTAGTAGGGGATGATCACCAGGCGGCCCAGAAAAGCGGGCTTGAAGATTTTGTTCAACTCCGGCTTCAAGGCTTTGACCAGCGCCTCGGGGCCGGGCGTGGTTTCGGGGTCCGCGCACAGCTTCATGAAGGTGTCGGTGGCGGCGTTGGTGGTCAGGATGATGATATTGTTCTTGAAGTCGATCTCCCGGCCTTCGCCGTCTTCCATCATTCCTTTATCGAAGACCTGATAGAACAGTTCGAGCACGTCGGGATGTGCCTTCTCGACTTCGTCCAGCAGCACCACCGAGTAGGGGCGGCGGCGGACGGCTTCGGTCAGCACGCCACCCTCGCCGTAGCCGACATACCCGGGAGGCGAACCCTTCAGCGTGGAGATGGTGTGGGCCTCCTGGAACTCCGACATGTTGATGGTGATGAGGTTGCGTTCCCCGCCGTAGAGGAGGTCGGAGAGCGCCAAAGCGGTCTCGGTCTTGCCGACCCCGCTGGGACCGACCAGCAGGAAGACGCCCACCGGTTTGTTGGGATCGTCCAGGCTGGCGCGCGATGTCTGGATACGCTGGCTGATCATTTCCAAGGCGTGCATCTGTCCGATGACTCGATTGCCCAGATGGGTGGGCAGCTCCAGGACGGTGGCAATCTCGTCCTTGACCATTTTGCCCACGGGGATTCCGGTCCAGGCGGAGATGACCTCGCCGACAATCTGCCCATCCACGCAGACCTGGATGAGAGGATTCTCGCCCTGGAGGGCGTCCAGCTCGGCGTTGAGTTGTGCCAGTTCAGCCCGCAAGTCCTGCGGGGTGGGGGCGGGCTGGGGAACGGTGGCTGGTCCTTCGGCCGGAGCAACCGGAGCGGGGTCCGACGCCGGTTCAGCCGGGGCGGTTTCTACGGCGGCGGCGGGCTGGGGCCTGGAGGCCGTTTCAAGCTGCTTGCGGAGCTCGCGGATGCGGGCCACCAGGGCGCTCTCCTGCTCGAAGCGGCTGCGGAGAGCT
The DNA here is from genome assembly GCA_963725415.1 of uncultured Acidobacteriota bacterium. GTDB lineage: Bacteria > Acidobacteriota > Terriglobia > Bryobacterales > Bryobacteraceae > CAVRZY01. The sequence goes on from CAVRZY010000267.1 coordinate 5,927, forward strand.
GCCAGACGCGCCTCGACTTCGGCCCGGCGCGCAGCAATCTCCTCGAGACGTTCGGTGTGATCGGCGCCCACGGCCTGCTCGCGCTCGAGGATGCGCTTTTGCACGTCCAGGTCGTCGAGCTGCCGAGTAGCGTCTTCGATGGGAGCAGGAATTGCGCTCTGCCCCAGGGCCAGCCGCGCACAGGCCGTGTCCAGGACACTGACGGCTTTGTCGGGGAGTTGCCGGCCCGCCAGGTAGCGGTGAGACAGGCGCACCGCGGCCGTGACCGCGTCATCCAGGATGCGCACGTTGTGGTGGTTCTCGAGCGACGGCATGATTCCGCGCAGCATCACCATGCACTGCGTCTCGGTGGGTTCGTCTACTTTCACTACCTGGAAGCGCCGCGCCAGCGCGGCATCTTTTTCGAAGTACTTCTTGTACTCCGACCAAGTGGTGGCGGCAATGGTGCGAAGCTCACCGCGCGCCAGGGCGGGTTTGAGCAGGTTCGCAGCATCACTCTGCCCCGCCGTACCGCCCGCCCCGATCATGGTGTGAGCTTCGTCGATGAACAGGATGATCGGCGTAGGCGAGGCTTTCACCTCTTCGATCAGGCCCTTGAGCCGGTTTTCAAACTCGCCCTTGATGCCGGCCCCAGCCTGTAGCAGGCCCAAATCCAGGGTGCGTATGGTTACATTTTGAAGGGGCGGCGGCACGTCGCCTCTAGCCACCCGCGAAGCGAAGCCTTCCACCACCGCGCTTTTGCCCACGCCCGCTTCACCGGTCAGGATGGGATTGTTCTGCCGGCGCCGCATCAGGATGTCGATGATCTGCCGGATCTCGAGATCGCGCGCCAGCACCGGATCGATCTTTCCGCTCTTGGCCCGCGCGGTGAGGTTAACGGTGAACTGGTCCAGGTTGGGCGTCTTGCCGCCGGCGGCCCGCGGCTTCTCCCCCGGCGCAAGCGCTTCGGCCGGCGCCGTCATGATGTCTTCCGGCGAACCTGTCACGATACTCAGGAAGTCCTTGCGCAGACCCTCCGGCTGTATCTTCTGGAATTCCCGGCTGACTTCCCTCATCAGCCGGGCCAGGTCCTCGTGCGAGGCCAGGGCCAGGATGGTGAAGCCGCTGCGGATCTGCCCGGCCCCATAGTTGATCGAGCCCAGGGTCCAGGCCTCCGTGAGCATTTTCAGCAAGGTGGGGCTGAAGGCCGGGTTGCGCGCGTTGCCGGATTTTAGCTTGTCCAGGCTGCGGGTCAGTTCAGCCGTGAACCGCGACTTTTCCGCTCCGAAGTGCCTCAGGATGCGGTTAAAGTCGGAGTCGGTCTGGTCCATCAGCTTCATCAGGTAGTGTTCCACCTCGATGTCGTAGTGCGTGCGGGACAGGCAAAAGCCGGCCGCCGCCTCCACCGCATTGCGCGTGGCATCATTCAGCTTCCCAATCAGTGACTTCAAGCTAACGCTCATAGGATCCTTTCTCGCAAAGACGCCAAGGTCGCGCAAAGCCCGCAAAGAAAATCTATTTCATTGCTTTGCGTCTTGGCGTGACCTTTGCGTCTTTGCGCGAGACTCTTCATAACTGCAAAACCGTGTCGCCGGGGTCACGGTTCAGCGGCGCCGTTTTGGCCCACGTCAGCCAGCCCAGCAGGGGCGCCGTCTCGCCCTCTGCACCCAGCTCGCAAGGTGGCGCCTCCCCACGCTTTAACACGAGCTGCACCTCGAAGTCCACTTCCAGGCCGGAATACAACTTGGTGAGCGCGCGCAGGGGCTGGAAGGCCGTCCCGGTGGGCAGAAAATCCTGGTAGCGCCGCAGAGGGAGCGGGCCGAGCTTGATGCGCACTCGGGACTGCTCGTCCCAGATCTCGTCTCCCACCACCACCCCGAAGCCCAGCCGCTCGGAATCGCTGCGACGCTCCTCGAAGCGGCACTGGCTGGAGCGGTCCAGCCGGAACCAGGCGCCGGCGAACTGTACGATTTCGACCGGCACCTCGAAGTAATCCTCCAGAATCTGGCGCAAGGCCAGGGCAGAACGGGGGCGCTGCCCCAGCAGGCCCGCATAGTAGATGAGCGAATGATCGGGCACGGCCTGCCGGTTCTTCAGGGCGGCAGTGCCCAGCCCGATCAGATCCAGCAGATACTGGGATAGCCGGTCCTGCCGGCCGCGCTCGTAATGGATCGCGAAGCGGTATCGCTCCCAGGCCTGGTAGAACAGCGAGATGCCGCGGTGGTTGAAGATATCCAGGAAATCCCGCAGGGCCGTGTCGCGCACCCGGAGACGCTCCATGACCAGTTGGGTGTAGTACAGGGGCAGCAGTCCCTGGGGGCCAGTCAGACCCATGAAATTCACCACCATGCGAGGCGGCTTGCCCTCCTCCGGCCGTTCGATGGCCTGGATCTGGCTGGCGGGGAAGGCGGCGGAAGCATGGGCGCTGAAGCGCACCACCTCGGTGGAAGACGGGGCGAAGCCCCCCACCTGGGCCCGCTCGCGGGCCAGTTTCTCCATCAGCCGGACGGCCTGGAAGAATTCGAAGGTGAAGGGCTCTTCCATGAGCCGGCTGTGGAGCTTTCGTTCTTCTAAAGCAAGATCGACTGCCCGGCTCTCGGCGGCCATTCCTTCAGCACCCCCTTCCTCTGCTCCGTCCTGGCGACGAGCTGGTTGAAGCTGTTCATCGACACATACAATCCCAGGAAGTATTCCAGCACACTGGCGAACAAATGAACCCCCGCGCCGTCGAACTGGGCTTCGTCAAACAGCATCTCGACGCGCGTCCCGCGCGCGAAGCTTATTCCGTTTTCCGAGACCACGCGGGCAAAGTGGGGCCGACTTTCCAGCTTGCTGATTCCCTGGATCTGCTTGCGCAGGGACTCGGAATCGGTGAAATTGTACAGCCGCAGGATCTCCTGCAAAGCTTCTTTACCCTCGCTGACCAGGGACAGGTAGTTGAGGGAAAGCTGCGAGATGAGCCGCCACAGGGCACCCTTGCCGGTGGGAGGGCGCAGCGCCGGCGTGGGTTTCTTCAGGGTCACGATGCGCTTGATGGAAGGCATGCCCTCCAATTCGAAATCCCCGGCCTCGCTGCCGAAGGGCAACCGGGAGGGCAAGTCCCGATTGGTACAGGAACAGCGCACGGTGAGGGTCTCGGCGCTACCGCGCGTGGGGTAGCCGGAGAGGTCCACCAGCGAGATATAGACGTCGGTACCCTCCTCCGTTCGCCTTCGGGAAGCTCGCCGGCCCTCTGTCTCCCGCCCTCGCCCACCTTCCTCGCGCCCTCCCGAGGGCCGCCGCACACTGTGCCAGAAGGTCTGCGTCTTCTCCTGCGCCGTGGTGTGACGGTAGGAATAGAACGGCTCATAGTGGGTGACCTCCCGCGACTGCGGGCTGACGCTGACGACCTCGTCGATGGAGAAGATCTCCAGCGCGTGGCGCCGGCGCACGTCGGGTACCACCGGATACTCGTGCCGAAGCTGGTCCAGCAGGATCGGCTCGGCGGTTTGCGGGAACAGGTTGATGGCCGGCGCGCAGCCCAGCCGGAGGGTCTTTGCCGAGACCCCTTGCTCGAGCATCTGCTGGCGGTCGCTTCGCTCGAACGGCGAAATCAGAAAAATCAACTCCGCGCGCTCCTGAAAGCCTGCTGCCGCCAGTTGTTCCAGGCCCGTGAGGTCCAGGAAAAGAAACTTCTCCGGGAAACTGAAATATTCCTGGAGCAAGCGATAGCCGAGGAAGGAGCGCCGGGGATAGGGAAGCATGCCCTCGTCCTCGCCAAAACCGATCGGGCGCAGCGCTTCGGCAGGCAACCGCAGACTGCGCTGGCGGACACCCGGGTCGCGGACCAGGATCTCCAGGCAGTTGCTGCACAGCAACTCGTAAAGAGCGTGCACCAGGTTGCCGTCCCCGTGCAGGTAGAAGCGCAGCGACTGCATCTCCAGCTTGGCAAGCTGCACATCCGCCAGACACCGCAACTCGAGGCGCAGGGCCGCCCCGGCCTCGGGCGCCTTGAGCGCCGGCTGGATGCGGTCCGGCGTGCGCCAGGAGGCTTCGGCCACCGTCACGGGCCACAGCGTCGTGTCATAGCAGGTCTGGAACTTGCACGGCACGCCTTGAACGGGACGCGAGTAGAGAACCGAACCCCGCGGAACCGGCAGGCCGGTGGCCAGCTTGCCCTGCTCCGGGTCAATGTGAAACTCGACCACCGACATCGAGGGAATGGGCCGGATGTAGTGCGGGTAGAGGATGCTCAGCAGCGCTTCGGTGATCTCCGGGAATTCATCCTCGATCTTCAGGTGGATGCGCGCCGCCAGAAAGGCGAAGGCTTCCAGCATGCGCTCGACGTGCGGATCTTCGCAGGGGATGGTCTCCAACAGCAGCCGCGAGGCGACTCCCGGATGCTTCTCGGCGAACTCCGCCCCCATCTGGCGCAGGAACTGAAGTTCCAGGTTGTATTTCTCCAGCAGATCGTCGCGCATTCAGCAACCCCGCCTATTCCTTTTGCACCTCGTATTTGCCGCTGGTGAGCTCGAGGATGGTATCGAAGCCGATCTTTTCCGGCGCTGGGTCAACCCGCAAGAGGCCCTGAATATGGAAGCGCAGCATGTGGGTGCTTCCGGCCATGGGCTCCAGCAGCACGGTGGGGTTCTGAATCCTGGGCTCGAAGATGGCGATAGTGGACTCGATCACCCGGAGCAGGCGGTTCTGGTCGGCCGTCGAACGGACGTGCATGCCTGCGATATCGGGCAGCCCATAGTTGTACAGAGAGCGCTCCAGCTCCTCGATGCCCTCGGGAGCGCTGTCGGGATCGCGCCGCGTGTTGAGCAGCCACTCCAGATCGCGCTTGAGTGCGGCCTTGAGCTGTCGCAAAGACTGCCCGTGAGAAGAAGGGGAATCGGCGCGCTCGGAACCCTGCGGTTCGATCAACCGGTCCAGAACGGAGATCGTGATGTTGCCTTCCTGTTCGGTACGGGCCATGGTTATTTCGAAACGGTCAGAGCCTGCACAGGGTCGAGACGGCAAATGCGGCCGTAGATTTTTTGCTTCTCCTCCGGGCTGAAGCCTAGCTTGTCTATGCAGCGGAACAGCAGCGTGAGCGGGTGCGCGATCATGTCGGAGGCTTCCCACTCCTCCAGCTTGCGGCGCTCGATTTCCGACGCCAGGTCCTCGAGAATTTGATGGGCGACTAACTGGTAGCCGGCGCCCAGACAGACTTGAGCCAACTGGATTCTCCTTTGGAAACGAGCTCGCCCCGAGCGTTCCTGCGCCGCCTCATGGGTAAGAATCTCGATGGCCTCTTGGGGGTGCCCGGAACGCACTGCCTGCATGGCCAGGTCATAGGCGTCCACCACGCCCGGCTCCTCCTCGGCGGTCCCTTCCGGCTCCTTGGCGAGGCGGACCCCCGGCATCTCCTGTGGCGCCGTCACTTCCTTCCGCAGCCAGGCCTGCGTCTCGGCATTGGCGGTCGGGGTATCGTCGGTGAGGGTCAACTGGGCAAGCTGCGGCAGGTCCACCAGAAGGGTGCGCAATTCGGAGCGAATAGCCGAGGCAATCGGATCATAGTAGCTGCCCAGTTCTTCGCAGGCTCTGACCACGTAGCGTTGCAGATCCAGCCAGGCACGCCCGCAGGGGGCGCCCATGGCAGTTTCGGCCGCCTCGAGCAACTCCTGCCACTGCCCGTCGCGGGCCAGGCTCTTGATCTGCTGGCGAACATCCGTGGAGGGAGGCTCGAGCTTGGCGGGGTCGGGCTCGGGACCGGCCGCGCGCAGCTCGCCCCAGCGCAGCCCCCGCAGCATCAGGTAGGGGGCGGGGCTGTAGGGATCCTGCTGCCGCAGATAGCGGGCCGCCACCCGCACCCGTTCGATGGCATCCTCTGTGTCTGCCGGTTCGGCCGCCAGCGCCCGACGCCGCGCCGGCCTGGCCGCTCCGGGAGCCTCCTCGGCGTAAGCTTCCTCGACCGCAGCTTCGGTCTCCTCCGGGGCCTCTTCGGGGGCCACCTCAGCCGGCTTGGGGCGTTTTCGCCCCAGCAGGATGCGTGCGCTCTGCTGGACGTCTTCCAGCATCGTCTTCAGCGGGCCGAAGCTGGGGGTGTAGTCTCCGAACTTGTCCCTGCAAACGCCGTCCAGCGCCTGTAACGATTCCAGGCAGGCCTCAAGCTGCTCGGTGCGTTGCTGGTAGAAGCTTTCCGGAGTGGCGTTGAAATCCGCGTCGTACTCCTCTGGGGTCAGTTTCTTGTGCTTCTCGTCCTGGAGCGCTTCTTCGCGGACCTTGCGCTTCTTTTCGTCGCTGGCGCATTCAGCCTCGTAGGGGACCTCCCGGGATTCCCGGTACTTGAACCAATCCAGGCCGCTCTTGGTAAGGGGGACGCGCTTGATGGGCTGCGTCCAGGCGGGAACCGACCCAGTCCAACGGCGTGGCGCGCAGTTCTGCATCGCCGTCCTCCAGTTCGGGGTAGAGCGTGTCCCAAAAGTCATCGAGCAGTCCACGCAGGAGCTCCAGCCCCTCCTTCAGCCCCGGGAAGCCTTCCCGGCGGAGCAAGGCTTCGGTGAGCCAGGCGGCAAGCTGGAGGTCTTTGCTCCGGGTGGCCAGGGTGTCCCCGGCCAGCTTGATCACCAGCTTGACATCGGCTTTCTTGGCCTCCCGATGAAAGACTCCTTGTTCCCCCTCGTCCTCGCGGCGCGCCTCCTTGATCTGGTCGTACACCGGGTCGTAGCGGAGATTCGGGCCGCTTGGATTGTCACCCGGAATCGGCGTGAGTAAATCTTCCCTTAATGGCATGTGCAGACCCTCAAGGCCCTGCTAGTCAGTACCTCTGCGGCCGTGGGTGGCCAGGTGGGATAAGCCTCAGCTTGTCCCCTCTTGCGGATTGATCTCGAGATCCCGCAACTCCAGAAGCGGAAACTCCTCCCCGTCCACCAGCAGCATCTTCTGACCCATAGGAACCACCTCACCGCCCTCCTCTTCCCAGACCGTGGAGCGGCCCAGACGGACGGCATCGTCGGAATGCCGCCAGGTGAGCGGAGACAAGGCCGGCAGAAGCACCTCCCCCAACTCCCGGCCCTGGAATGCGGGGCCGGTGTGGACGACGGCCGGAATCCACAGCAGATCCCGCAGCCGCCGGGGAGGGGCCATCCGGATCGAAGCCACGTGTCCTAACGAGACCCATAGATAGCGACCCGCTGCGAACACCTCCAGTTTTGCTCCCAGCCGCGGGTCACCGTCCTGCAAAGACTCGAAGGGAGATCCATTCAATCGGCCGGAGATGGGAGGCTGGTCGGACGCCGGCGGTGGCGGGTATTCTCTCTTGGCAAACATCTCCTGCCTGGTTCTCTCGGCTTCGAGAGCGCCGCGGTAAAGCAGCGTTCCCATTTCCGAGGAAGGTCCGCCCTGGGCCAGCACGCCGAGTTGCTTCTCCGCCCGGTCGTAATCGCCGGTAAAACACAGCAGCTCAAACAGGAAGATACGGCGCGTGGCATCGCTGGGGTTATCACGTAGCTCGGCGCTCAGTGCCCGCACCGCCTCCGCCAGCTTGCCCGCCTGAAACAGTTGTATGGCATTCATGGGATTGAGGCTCGCAGCGCGAGTCTCAGCCATCAGCCAGGGACGACACCGCTGCCTGCCGTTCTGGCTGATGGCTGTTGACTCTTAGCTGTATCTTTAGCCGTGGATTTGCTGCTTCATGTCGTAGAAGCTCTTGATCGCCCCACCCAGACTGCCATCCGGCTTCTGCTCTTTGTACTCGATCTCGACCTTGGTGAAGTTCAGCGAGATCTGGTCCATGGGGATCACATCAGCCGCGCCGGTACCCGAAGTCTGGTACGAGGACACCAGGATATCGGAGAAAGTGACTTTCAGGTACTCCTGCTGCTCCTTCCCCGCCTTTCGGCAAATCAGGATAGCGCTCTTGATGTGCTCGCCGTTGGCGCAGGACAGAAACAGCTTGGGGCTGGCCTTGTTGACTCTCATGATAAAGTGAAAGTCCTGCATCTGGACCCTGCCGGCGCCCATGCCACCACCGTGGGAAGCCGTCCCGGTCTGATTCTCGCCCCAAGAGAAAGACTCGATTTCGATCTCGTTCTTGTGTTTGGAATCCTGGCTCTCGCCCTGGATTCCGTCGATCTTCAGAAAATAGTCTACTAACGCCATTCCAATCCTCCTCTGTTGTTCTGTTCCCTACTTTTTTCCCGGCACAGACTGAGCTCTGCGCCGAATTATCCGGCCCACGGCCCGCGGACATTACTTCTGGGCCCGCGGCGGCAACTCCGCCACCAACCGCAGCGAAACAGTCAATTCGTCGAGTTGGAAATGCGGACGCAGGAACGCGATGGCCCTGTACACACCCGGTTTTCCGGGAACTTCCTCCACTTCCACCCTGGCCTCCCGCAACGGATACTGGGCTTTGGTGGCCTGGGCGGCATTGTCGTCCTCGGTCACGTACTGCATGACCCACTTGTTCAGGAACCGCTCCGTATCCGAACGGGACATGAAGGCGCCGATCTTGTCTCGCATGATGCTCTTCATGTAGTGAGCGAAGCGGGCGATCGCCAGGATGTAGGGCAACTGGGCCGAGAGCCGGGCGTTGGCGTTGGCGGACTCATTGTCGTACTTCTTGGCTTTCTGGCAGGACTGGACGCTGAAGAAGGCCGCGTAGTCGTGCCCCTTGCAGTGGACCAGGGGAATGAAGCCCAGGTCGGCCAGTTCCTTCTCGCGGCGATCGCTGATGGCGATTTCGGCGGGGCACTTCAGCGCCACATCGCCCTCGTCGGTCATGAAGTTGTGAGCCGGCAGGCCTTCCACAAGCCCCCCGGCCTCTACGCCGCGGATGGAGTTGCACCAGCCATAGAGGGCGAAGGACTGGGTCAGCCGGGCGGCCAGCGCCCAGGCCGCGTTGCCCCACAGGTACTTGGAGTGGTCGCTGCCGTCCACCCCCTCCTCGTAGTTGAACGCGTCGATCTGCTTGGTGTCTCTGCCGTAGGGCAGGCGCATCAGAACGTGCGGCAGCGCCAACCCCACGAAGCGCGAGTCTTCGCTCTCGCGGAAAGATTTCCATTTGGCGAAGACCGTCGTGTCGAAGATCTTGGCTAGGTCGCGCGGCGCTCCCAGGTTGGTGTAGCTGTCCATGTTGAGCATCTCGGGGGCGGCGCCGGCCAGGAATGGGGCGTGCGCGGCGGCGGCGACCTGGGACATCTTTTCGAGTAGTTCCATATCCTCCGGGTGGGGGCCGAATTCGTAATCTCCGATGATGGCGCCGATTGGCTCACCACCGAACTGGCCGAATTCTTCCTCGTAGACCTTCTTGAAGGCAGCGCTCTGGTCGAACTCGGGCGCCCTCTGCAAATCCCGCAGCAGTTCCTTCTTGGAGGCGTTCAGCACCTTGATCTTGAGCATGACGCTGGTTTCCGAGTTGTCCAGCAGGTACCTCAGCCCGCGCCAGGTGGACTCCAGTTTCTGGAACTGGGGATGGTGCATGACCTCATTGAGCTGGATCGAGACCAGGTGATCGATCTGGGCGATGCGGGCATTGATCATGGCCTCGGTGTCCCGCGAAATGGTTATTTCGCCCTGGAGCACCTGAGCTACGAATTCCTTGATCAGGTTCTTACCCCGCTCGCGGGCCGCCACGTCGCGCGCCACACGTCCTTCATCGACGATCTGGTCCAGCAGGCCCCGTTCCACGACTTCCTCGGCTGGTTTTGGGGCCGCTGCGAATTGTTGTGGATCACTCATTGGAACCTCCCTTGCTGCTTTCCTCGAGGCCCAGCTCGCCGCGCAGCTTTTCCAGCTTCTCGGTGCTGTTGATGACCTCTTGGAGGAGCTCGTCGAGTTTCTCGTTTCCCTGCAACGTGCCTCGCAGGTCGGCTAGCCTGGTCCGGAGGTCCAGCAGGTCTCGCAACGGCTTGATCCGCTGGGCCACCTGATCGGGCTCGAAGTCCTGGAGACTCTTGAAGTGAAGATCCGCCTTCAGCATGCCCGCATTGGGGTCCTCGCTGAGCTTGTTCTCCACCGAAAACGCCAGGTGTGGTTTCACGCCGGCGAGCACGGTATCGAAATTATCCGGGTTCAGGTCCACGAACGGCCTGTCTTTCAGCCTCTTCAACGGTTCCACGGGCTGACCGCTCAAGTCAGCCATGACTCCCATGACAAAGGGCAACTCCTTGACTTCAATGGCGTCGCCGACTTCCACGTCATAGGTGATGTGGACGCGCGGTGGCCGGACCCTCTTCAACTTCTCATGGATGCTTTCTCTTGGCATTTACGCTCCCTTCTGACAAATTGAACTGCCAAACAAATCCTTCCGTGGCGTCAGTGTATCAGAAATCTCGGTCCGTAACCAGCCCCCCCTGAAAAGTCCTTAGCCCTGGGCCGCTAGCCGCAAGCCGCTGGGGGCTGACGGCTGATGGCTAATGGCTTATACTTTGAAGTGCTATGAAGCGATTGCAGCCCGTCATCTGGTCGAAGGGCACCTTCCTCAGCCCGCAGCATTTGCAGATCCAGGACCGGTTCGTCGAGAGCACGCTGGAATTCAACCTCGAGTCGCTGAATTTCCGGCCCTGGGGGTTCAGCCGGTTGAACGTCAACCAGGAAGCCCTGGCGGCCGGCAATTTTGCGGTCACGGCCGCTTCGGGGCTGTTTGCTGACGGAATGCCTTTCGACATTCCGGACTCAGACCCAGCCCCGCCACCCAAGCCGCTGGGCAGCTTTTTCGAGAGCGAGCAGGAGCACCTGGACATTTATCTGGCCATCCCCCATTACCGGGAGCGCGGCTTGAACCTCTCCGTAGCCCGGCAGAGCGCGGATACCCGCTACCTGGCCGAAGTGGCGGTCGTCAGAGACGAGGTAACCGGCGCCGGAGAGAGGCCCATCCAGATCGCCAAGAAGAATTTCCGCTGGCTGGTGGAAGGGGAGACCCGCCAGGGCTGTTCGGCGCTGCGTGTCGCCAGGGTGAATCGCAGTCCGGCCGGCCTTTTGCATCTGGATCCCCATTTCGTGCCACCCCTCCTGGATATCTCCGCTAGCGAGTACCTGATCTCGATCGTGCGCCGGCTGCTGGAGATCCTCACGGCCAAGAGCAGCATGCTGGCAGGCATGCGCCGGCAAAAGAATCAGAGCCTGGCCGATTTCACGGCCTCCGATATCGCCAATTTCTGGCTCCTCTACACGGCCAACACCCATCTGCCCCTGTTCCGGCACCTGTTCGAGACCCGCAAAGGGCACCCCGAAGCGCTGTTTTGGCTGATGCTGTCGCTGGCCGGCGCGCTGACCACCTTCTCCTTGAAGGTCCACCCACGCGACCTGCCCAACTACGATCACGACGAGCTGGAAACCTGTTTCACCGATCTGGATGAAAAACTGCGCTTCTTACTGGAGACCGTGGTCCCAAGCAACTTCGTCTCCCTGCCCCTCAAGCTGGTGCAGCCCTCCATCTATGCCACGGCGCTAGCCGACGACAAGTACCTGGTGAACACCAAGATGTACCTGGCCATCCAGGCGGAAATGAACGAGGCCGAGCTGCTCAATAAGGCGCCGCAACTCATCAAGGTGTGCTCGGCCAGCCACATCGAGACCCTGGTCCGGCAGGCCCTGCCCGGCATGCTGTTGACGCACGTCGTCAGGCCGCCCAGCTCGATTCCGGTGAAACTGAACTATCAGTACTTCAGCCTGAACCAGACCGGGGTGGCCTGGGAGGCGGTCACCCGCGCCCGCAACCTGGCAGCCTACGTACCGGGCGATTTCCCCAATCCGCAGCTCGAGCTGGTGATTCTATTGCCGCAGGCGATGTGAGAGACCTGGCGGAACCGCTATCGGCTCACGGACACTGCCAGGTAGTCATGTTCATGTCCACCGAATTGCTCTTTCTGCCGGCGGCGTCGATCAGTTGCACGGATACGAAGAAGCTTCCGTTGGCCGCCGACCCCCCGGTGGCCGTGTCCGAGAAGGTGATCCTTCCGGAGGTCTGGCCACGTTTGTCCAGAAACGGGCCGCTCATTTGCATGGAGCAGATTTCTCCGAAGGTGGAGCTGGCGCCCAGGTGCAACGCGAAGCGGACCTTCGCGCTCCCCTCGGCCGCGCCGATGTAAATAATGTCGCCGTCGGGATCGGTAAAGTCGAAGCCGCCGCTGAAGTTAAGTGCGTTTCCCTGGCGCGTGGCAGTGAGTGTCACGTTGGAGATCGTGTGCGCCAGGGGTGCGCCCGGCTTCTCTTGCACGGTAAATGGCAACGTGTTGGACCGGCCGATCGGGGAAACCACTGACACGGATCTTTGGCCGGTGGCAGCGTCGGCCGCAATCGCGACGTTCACCAGAACCGCGCTGGCCGAGGCCCGCACGTTTGTAACGGTGATGCCCGCGACCGGCGAAAACTCGACCGCGGTCACGCCGGCCAGGTTCTCTCCCAAGACGGTGAGGTTGCTGAGGACCTGCCCCTGCTGACCGGAGTTCTGGGTCAGCGCAGTGATGCGGGGCGGGCTGGGCGGGGGCGTTCCTCCAATGCGGATGGTGACCGTATTGGCGCTCTTGCCATCGACGGTCAGGACCACGTTCACTTCGCCTCGCCCGATCAAACGGCGCGACAGCCTGAGGTTGACTTGATCGAGACCGGCGAATTCCCCTTGTGGACCCGCTGCTAGCACCTCGGTCGGCTCTCCCGCGATGCTGGCGCTAACCGCTGACAGAGCGCTGCGACCCCGGATTGCGGTTCCGAACAGCAGCAGAAAGACCTGGTCGGTTTCCGGATCCAGGTCTATCGGCGTGGCCGTGCAACTACCCGGCGCGGCGCCGCACTGGAACACGAGCTGAACGGTCTGGGCGCCATCCGCACTGACCCGCAGGGTCAGCGCGGCCGCCACACCTTTGCCGTTGGCGTTGGCCGCGAACAGGCCTGGCGCGAACGCCTCGACCTGTAAGGTTCCGGCGCCTATCACCTGGCCGCCGCTGGTCACGGTGAGCTTGGCCGGGCCACGGGCCGCTTCAGCCGGAAGCAGGAAATTGATCTGGCTAGGCGACACAAAAAAGAGCTGCGCCAGCCGCTCGGCGCCAGCGCTGTCGGTGATCTTGACGCTTACGCCGGCTAGTTCCGTCGGCAGCGGAGTCTGTGTCGCTTGCGCAATGGTAGTGCCAAACCCCGTCCCGTAAGCGGCAACGATCGAGTCGGGCGCCACCGAGGGCCCGGAGTAACTGGCTGCCGAAACGCTGGTCACGGTCGGAATGCTTGGCGCGCCGGGGAACTTCGCCAGAAAAGCCTCTTGGCCTCCGGCGTTGGCGGCCCTTAACGGGCTTGCCGTCGGGAAATTGGAGGAATTGGTGGCGCCTGCAACCCAGACACTGCCGCCGGAATCCATGGCAATGCCGTTGCCTGCGTCCTCACCTTTGCCTCCCAGATGGGTGCAGTAGGCCAGTGTCGAGCCGGCGGCGCTCAAATTCGCCACCCAAGCATCGGCCTCACCGCCACCCGTGGCAGACTGGAAGGCGTCCGGAGTAGTGGGGAAATTGGACGAACGGGTATAGCCCGTAACCCAGGCACTCCCGGAGGAATCCACGGCAATGCCGGCGCCTGAATCATAGCTGCTGCCCCCCAGGTACGTCGAGTAAGCCAGCGAGGAGCCCGTAGCGTTCAGCTTAGCTACGAATGCATCGATGACGTTGCCGTTCCTGGCGGCCTGGATCGGAGTGGCGGTGGGGAAATCAGCCGAATTCGTATACCCCGTAACGTAAACGTTCCCGGCGGTGTCTGCGGCGATACCATTGGCTGTTTCACTCCCTTTTCCACCCAGGAACGTCGAGTAGGCCAGCGCATTCCCGGAGGGGTTCAGCTTGGCGATAAAAGCTTCGGTGCAGACATCGTTGGATGGATAGGAGCCGCAGATGCCACCGTAGAAGGTGGTCTGGAAGGCGCCCCGTGTGGTGGGAAAATCGGACGAATTGGTCGTTCCGGCCACATAGGCGTTGCCCGAGGCATCCACCGCAATGTCATAGCCGATGTCGTCGCCCTTGCCACCCAGGTAGGTCGAGTACACTAGCGCGGAGCCGGTCGGATTCACCTTGGCGACGAAGGCATCCAAAGGGACGAATGCGCCACCCGCGTTGGCGCCCTGCAACGGTGAACTGGTGGGGAAATTCGAGGCCGCGGTGACCCCCGTCACATAGGCATTCCCGGCTGCATCCACAGCAATGGCGGCGCCGATATCGGTACCGCCTCCGATGATCAGCCATAGGTCGTTGTGAGGACCCGAGATGGTCTTGCCCGCAATCACGTTGCCGCCACCGCGGCCCCCCAGGTAGGTCGAGTAAACCAGGGTCGAGCCGGTGTTATTCAGCTTGGCCACGAAAGCATTGCCATCGCCGTCCCCTGTAGATTGGAACGCCCCCGCCGTTACAGGGAAGTTAGTGGACCAGGTCTCGCCCGTCACATAGGCGTTGCCGGAGGAGTCCACGGCAATCCCGTATCCTCGGTCATAGCTGCTGCCGCCCAGATAGGTGGAGTAAAGAAGCGCAGAGCCTGCCGGGTTCAACTTTGCCACGAAGACATCATCGCGGCCGCCGGAGGAGGACCGCAGCGGGCTGGCGGTGGGGAAGTCGGTGGAATCGGTCTTGCCGGTGACGTACGCGTTGCCGGAGGAGTCCACCGCGACTCCGAAAGCCGCGTCGTCGCCTTTGCCGCCGAGGTAGGTCGAATAGCTCAGCACCGGATCGATGACCAGCGGCCGGTCCGCATCGTAACGGGCTAACCGGAAGGCCACCCTGTTGGAGCCGCTAACCACGTAGCGACCGTCAATGGGCCGGCGGACACCCGCCACTTCCTGGTACACCACCGGCTTGTGGTGGCGAACCTCGCCACCCGATAGGGTCAAAATGAGGTCCCCTTCCGAAGTCAGGCGCATCCCCTGGACACCTTCGTAGGCCATCTCAATGACAGCGGGATCGGCGCCGGCAGCGACGACAAAATCGTATTCCAGCCGCCGCTGGTTGCCATAGAAGACCAGATCCACCCCCGGATAAACACCCCGATACCGGACCTTGGCGTACTGAGGAATGGCGGTGCGCCACTGGCTGGGATCGTCGCCAATGAAGTAGTTGCTCTTGCCCGGCAGTCCTTCTACGCCCTCCACCGAGGGAGCCGAGTTGGCGCCCGCCAGTCTCATCCGCAGCACCGCCGGGGAATCAGCCTGCGGCCCCCGCAAAGTCAGAACTACCTCCCTCGGGGTAAGAAACAACGCATAGCCCCCGCCCCGGGACAGAAACTTCACCTGGGAGTCGGTCTGGCCCTGATTGGCCTCGAAGCTCAGGGGCAGGTTGCTGAAGGACCGAGCTGCCGGCGCCGATTTGGGCCGATTCATCGAGCTCCCATTCGAGGCAGACACCGGAGCCGGGGTGCTAAGCATGGCACAGCCCAGCGAAATCAGCACGGCAACACCGGTCAAAGGCTTGATCCGGTGGATTGAATGGCGCATGAAAGACCTCCGCAGTCCGTGACTACTGGTAGAGAACGAGTTTAGGCCGCGCTCCGGAATAAGGCAAGCAAAAATCTTGCGGGACTGTGATTCAGACAAACGATACGGCAATGGGCAAAAACCGGGGACTGACAGCATTTGCTGCCCTTCGAAATGGCTGTCTGTACCCGGTTCTTGCTGCGTTCCATGCCTGCTGTCTGAATGGCAGCTTGCGGGACTCAATAGCAATCCTTGCGGGGAGTCTAGTGCATCGTCCGATTAGTCCTTTGGAGTATCCGGTTCGGGGTAAAACGGGTACAGGCAACCAATTGCCCACTGCGCAATTGGACCCTGTCCCCGTTTTGCGCGGTCTCGATACCAGAAAGCACTTATCGGACGATGCACTGGCTCTGAAGCTCGCGGATCGCGCCGAAGCCTCGAATCATCACGATCAAGAAAATGATCCCGATCCAGAGTCCGCCCAGCCCCACCGGATAGGCCCCGGCCGAAAGGGCCTCGATCACCACTACCAGTCGCAGTAATAGCAGAGCCGCGGTGAGCGCAACAGCAATCGCCAAAGCCACCACCGACCTCCGTCTCACCAAGATGCCGAGCACGATATAGACCGCGCCGATGATTGCGCCCCACCATCCGACGGCTTCCTGAAGCGACTGCTCCTGAAGGATCTCACCTAGCAGGCTCAGGAGCAGATTCCCCCCACCCATGAAGAAAATGACCCCGCAAGCCAGGGCCAGGATCGGGCCCCGGGTCTCCTGCCGAGCCAGGCAGAAACTTGCCGTTCCGGCGCACCTCGAGTCCCTTTCGTGTTAATTGCACCTTCAGGATCGAGTCGTCGGACAGGGGGAACTCGCGACCGGCCGTTAGCTCGCTTCGGTCGGCAAATGATCCCAACTCCGCGCCGTCCAGGCAGGCCTGGCAGTTCTTCCAACCGAGTTTCCAGGTGAGCTGGAGACGCTTGGGGCCGCGCTTTTCAAGAGCATATCGTTTTCTGGGCATGCGTGTTTCCTGTTCGCAGGCGCACGGCTACCGCTTGGCCAGAAAGAAGATGACCAGCAGCACAGCCACAAGGCCCAGCGCGCCGAAGACAATCAGCAGGAGCCGGGAGGAGGGCTGGGGCCGCGGTTGGGGCTGCGGCGCGGGCGGAACCGCGTAGGGTTGCGGCGTACGGACCTGGGGCTCGACCGAGGTTGCCGGCGCCGGAGGCGTGCCGAACATGCGCGTGTATTCTCCCGGACCTGAGCTCGGAGGCTGTGCTGCGAGTGGCGTTGGTGCGGCCGGCGTGCTAAACAGTCCTGTCGCGCCGCCCGGCCGCGGAGGCGGCGCTACGGGCGCCCCGCTGGTCCCCGGAAGACCGCTCCCCAGCCCCGCTGCCGACCCAAACAGCCGAGTGAACTCGCCGCCCTGGGGCGTCCCCGTAGTTGGGGGACGCAACGGCTCGACCGGCGGCGCCTGCGGCAGTCCGTGGGGTTGGGGTTGGCTCATCCACTCCGGCGGCGCGCTGGAGGGTGGGGCCGGCGCGCCGCCCACTGCCCCGAACAGCCGCGTGAACTCCCCCGACTGCGGGCCACTCACCGCAGGTTTTGGCAAAGGCTCATCGGGACCAGCGCCGAGAGGCGGGGCGAGGGTCCCGGGCACCTGGAACAACCTGGTGAACTCGCCCGCTCCCTGGGAAGGGGGGGCAGCGGCCGACGGCGGCGCCACGGGCGGAGAGGCCTGGAAAACCCGGGCGAACTCACCGGGTTCCTGCACTGCGGCAGGCGCGGCCGGCCCGACCGAGGTGTCCGGTGACGCCGGGGTAGCGGGCGCCTCCGGAGCCGCGCCGAACAGCCGGGCAAATTCGTCGGGCTCGGCGGCGGGCTTGGGCGGTTCCGGCGCCACTGGACTCGCCGCAGGCGGTGTGACGGCTTGAGAGGGCACAGCCGCCTGGAACAAGCGGGTGAATTCGCCTGGTTCCTTCCCGGCGGGACCGGCCGGGACCGGAGAGGGCCCCGGGGTGGGGGCCTGGAGCGTCTCAGCGTCCTGGAGCGGCGCCGCTCGCCGCAGTAACGCGCCTCCCGCCTCCAGGGGTGGGACCGCCCATTTCCCCGTTCGGGCAAATCGGTCCGTCCGTTCGCCGGTCACGCCGGCAGCCGGGGGCGCCTCCGGCTGCCGATCCGCCTCCAGCCACTCCCGCAGGCTCCGGAACCCGGGCAGAACGTCGGTTACCGCGTAGGGCATGCCTTTGTAATCGCTTACCTCGAGAATCTGCCCCCGCTTCTCCGCCGAAGGGTCTACCAGCCGGTGCAGCACCAGGTCCAGCAGCTTCTCCTTATGCGAGGCCACCATTCCGCCGAAGACAATGTGTACGAAAACGGCTCGTCCGGTGGCCACTTCGCGGGCCTGGAAGGTTTTCGACTCCGCGTCGTTAGCCACTACATCGAGAAGCTCGTACTTGTTATCGAGATCCATTTGCCTGCCCCTGTTCTATCATGGCACCCAATTCGAGGCGGTTCAAGATGGGGCCATCGCCGCCAGCTTCCCCGCGCATCATGGGCGGCGCATATAATATGACAAGCGCAATCGGGTAACGGCTGACCGCCGCGCAGGCCCCGCTAACGGGGGGCGGCGCTGGTTGCCCGAAGGAAACGGCCTTGAGGTTTCCTGAGGAGATTGTATGAAACATCTTTCCAGGCTGGTCTGGTCCGAGGGAATGTACCTGGGGCCCCATCATTTCCAGGCACAGAGCCGATACTTCGAGGACTCTGTGCACTTCACCATGTCCAGTCTCTGTTTCGCGCCCTACGGCTTGAGCGGGTACGAACTGGACCGGGAGGCGCTCCATAACGGGACGCTTTCGCTCATCCATGCTCGGGGAGTCTTTCCGGACGGGCTGGTGTTCCAGATGCCGGACTGCGATCCGCTCCCAGCAGCGCGGAACATCACCGAGCTGTTTTCTCCCATCCGCGACAGCCTGACCGTGTTTCTGAGCATTCCCCCGCGCCGCGCGGACGCCATCAATTTTGCAGCGCCCAATGGGGGGGAATCGCCGGGCACCCGTTTCATCGCCGAAACCCTGGTCCTGGGGGACGAAAACACGGGGCGCGACGACAAGCCCGTTCAGGTGGGTCGCAAGAACATCCGCCTGTTGCTGGATTCCGAGATCACAGAGGAGTTGGTGAGTCTGCCGCTGGCGCGGGTGCGCCGCGACGGGTCGGGCCACTTCATCTTCGACCCCAACTTCATTCCCCCCTGCCTGGAGATCATCGCCAGCGACCGCCTGATGAGCATGCTGCGCCAGTTGATTGAAATCCTGGAGGAGAAGAGCGCGGTGCTGTCCCAGGGCAAAGCCGGGGGCGGCAAAACGTCCAGCGGCTGGTCCGGCCAGGAAGTGGCGAACTTCTGGTTCTTGCACTGCGTCAACTCCAGCCTGGCGCCGCTGCGGCATCTGTTCTTCGCCAAGCGCGGGCATCCCGAGGCGCTGTTCGTCGAGCTGTCCCGGCTGGCGGGCGGCCTGTGCACCTTCGGCCTGGAGTCCCATCCGCGCACTCTTCCGCTGTATGACCACCAACATCTGGACGAGTGCTTCGACGCGCTGGACAAACACATCCGCTTCCATCTGGAAACGATGATTCCGACCAATTGCCTTTCCATTCCGCTCACCCCGGCCGCGAATTACTTCTGGACGGGGCCGGTGGCGGACCAGCGCTGCCTGGGCCGGGCCCGCTGGATCCTGGCCATCCAGTCGGGGATCGGCGAGGCCGCGGTCATCTCCAAGACGCCGCAACTGGTCAAGGTCTGCTCGAAAGAATTCGTGCCCAAGCTGGTGGCCAGAGCGCTGCCGGGCATGGCCCTGACCCACCTGCCGGTTCCCCCTCCGGCAGTCTCCCCGAAACTGGAGACCCAGTATTTCGGAATCAGCCGCGCCGGGCCTTGCTGGGATCACATCGTGCAGACCCGCGAGGTCGGGATCTACGTCCCGGGCGACATCCCCAATCCGGAAATCGAGTTGTTAGTAGTTTTGGAATCCTGAGAGGTTCTTTATGGGAACACCATCATCGGGTTTCGCCAGCGAACAGGCCGCCGCGCTTTCCTTCGAGCGGCGCCTGGACAACTTGGCGCTCGCCTTTCAAGAAGTCTACACCGCCGTCGTGCGCTTGCGCTCCGGCCGGCAGGCTGTCTCCGATGCCGAGTCCTTCCGCGCCCAGATGCGCGAAGCGCTCCGGCTGGCCGACGAGGAAGCCCGCCGGCGGGGCTACTCTGCCGAGGAAATCCGGCTGGCCGTTTTTGCGGCGGTCGCTTTTCTGGACGAATCGGTGCTGAACCTCCAGCATCCGGCCTTTGTGAACTGGCCTCGCAAGCCCATGCAAGAAGAGTTCTTCGGACACCACATCGCCGGAGAGGTGTTCTTCCAGAACATTCAGCGTTTGCTGGGCGCACGCGACGCTCACAACATCGCCGACCTGCTGGAGGTTTACGAGCTGTGTCTCTTGCTCGGGTTTCGGGGCCGGTACGGGCTAGGCGGGCAAGGAGAATTGCGCTCCATCATCGAGTCCATCCGAGAGAAGATCTCCCGCATTCGTGGGTTCTCCAAGGACCTGTCGCCGGGCTGGGCCATTCCGGCGGAACAAGTCCGGGTGCGGCAATCCGATCCCTGGATCCGCAGGCTGTTGGTAGCGGCGGGGGCCTGTTTCCTGCTGGCCCTGGTGCTGTTTGTCGGCTTCACCATCTCGCTGGGCTCCGGCGCTTCGGAGGTCCACGCGGTCGCCCTTCAAGGACGAGGATAGGAGGCTTTCATGGGACCCGAATACTTGCTAACTGGATCGGCTCTGGCCATTTACCTGTTGCTGGCGTGGGTTCTGGGGAGTGTCCTGGGACTGCACGGCAGCGACCTATGGATCTTTCGCGGCGCGATGGCCGTAATCGGTGTACTGGCCACGGTCGTCTATATCTGGTATCGCGTCAAAAGCGACGCCGGCCCCATCTTTCCGCGCCGGCGCAGCCGGGGCGAGCAGCCGGACGCGGCCGGCGGCGGCAGTGATGAGATCGATCCGCTGACGCGCGATGCGGAGGCCCGCCTGGCGGCCTCCAAGCTGCGCGGCGCCAAGCTCGCCCACCTCCCCGCCATCTTCCTGGTCGGACCGCCGGGGTCCAGCAAGACCACCACCATGATCCAGTCCGGGCTGGAGCCGGAGCTGCTGGCTGGGCAGATCTACCAGGACAACTCGATTGTTTCCACGCGCTCCGCTAACCTGTGGTTCGCGCGCCAGACGGTATTCGTCGAGGCCGGCGGAGCGTTGCTCTCGGATCCCTCCCGCTGGGGCAGGCTGGTCCGGCGCTTGGCGCCCGGCAGGTTGCAGGCGGCCGGAAAAAAGCAACAGGCGCCCCGAGCGGCCGTGGTCTGCTTTGACGCCGAGGAGTTCTTGAAGCCCGGCGCAGCCGACACCCTTGCCGTCTCGGTTCGGACCTTGCAGGCCCGGCTGGGCGAGATCTCGCAACTGCTGGGCATCAGCTTCCCGGTCTACGTCCTGTTCACCAAAATGGACCGGCTTCCCTTCTTCCTGGACTACGTGCGCAACCTGACTCAGGAGGAAGCCACGCAGGTTCTGGGTGTCACTCTGCCGATTGCCGCGGGGCCTGGCGAGGGCGTTTACGCCGAGCAGGCCACCCAGCGCTTGACGGCCGCCTTCAACGAGCTGTATTTTTCTCTGTGCGACAAGCGCCTCGATTTTCTGGGGCGTGAGCATGCCGCCGAAAAGCTCCCCGGTGCCTACGAATTCCCGCGCGAATTCCGCAAGCTGCGCACCTCGCTGGTGCAGTTCCTGGTGGATCTTTCCAAGCCCAGCCAGTTGCGCGCCGCCCCGTTTTTGCGGGGCTTCTACTTCTCCGGCGTCCGTCCGGTGGTGGTGGACGAGATCGCTCCGTCCGTAGCCGCGCCCGCGCCCGGGCAGCAGCCGCAGCAAGCGCCGGGAAGCGCGACCGGGTTCTTCCGCTCCGGGCAAATGCGGCCTAGCCAACCCACGCCGGCCCCGGCTCCCCAGGTCCGAGGCACGCGCAGAGTCCCGCAATGGCTCTTCCTCAGCCACTTTTTCAACGACCTGCTGCTGGCCGATCGCAACGCCATGGGCGCCAGCGGCTCCAGCCTCAAGGCCAACCTGCGGAGACGGGTGCTGCTGGGCTCGGCCGCAGGTCTGTGTCTTCTGCTGTCGATCGCCTTCCTGGTTTCTTATATAGGGAACAGCAACCTGGAAGCGCGCGTCCTGGAGGCGGCACGCGGCATCTCCTCAGTGGAAGTCGGCGGTCAGGCTGTGGCTTCCCTGGATTCGCTCAAGCGCCTGGACACCCTGCGGCAGGTCTTGGTCACTCTGACCGAGTACGAGCGCGAGGGACCTCCGCTGCGTCTGCGCTGGGGACTTTACACCGGCAGCGACTTGTATCCCGACGTGCGCCGCACTTACTTCAACCGCACTTTCCATCCGCTGCTGTTCGGCGGCACGCAAGCCGCCTTGCTGGACTCCCTGCGGCGGCTGCCCAGCAACCCCGGTCCTAACGACCCCTACCGTCCGGTCTACGACGCGCTCAAGGCCTATCTGATTACCACCTCGGAATACAAACGCAGCACCCGCGCGTTTCTCTCCCCGGTTCTTCTGGGCCGCTGGGCCGAGGGCCGCAACGTCGACGAGGCACGCCTGCAACTGGCCGGCAACCAGTTCGATTTCTACAGCGAAGAACTGAAGACCGCCAATCCCTTCTCTACCGAGTACGACTCCCTGAACGTGGAACGCGCCCGCCGCTACCTGAAGAGCTTCAACGCCGACGAGCGCATCTACCAAGCCCTGGTAGACGCGGCCTCCAAGAAATACCCCTCTGTCAGAATGTTCGCCAATGAAGTCGTCTTCGACACTCGGGAAGTGAGAGGCGCTTTCACCAAGGATGGCTGGGCGTTCATGCAAGCCGCCTTCAAGAAACCGGACCAGTTCTTCGGCGGCGAGGAATGGGTGCTGGGGCCGCAATCCTTTGCGAATTTGGACCCCAGCCAGCTCGAGCAAAAACTGCGCGGCTTCTACTACCGCGACTTCGTCAAAGAATGGCGCGAGTTCCTGAAGGCTGCCAACGTTTCCAGGTACGCCAATCTTCCGGACGCGGCCCGCAAGCTGGGAATACTCTCAGGAGGGCAGTCGCCGTTGCTGGGACTATTCTGCCTGGTCTCCCAGCACACCAGCGTCGAGGCGGCGGAAATCAAGAACGCTTTCGACGCCGCCCAGCGCGTGGTCCCGCCGGCCTGCCAGAACCAGTACGTGGGGCCGTCGAACCAGAACTACATGGGCAGCCTGCTCAGCCTCCAGGCCTTGGTGGCGCAGGTGGCCAACAGCCCCGCCGGGATCAACGATCCGGCCGCCGGCCAAACCGCCGCCGAGGCCCAGAAGGCGCTGTTGATCACCGGCCAGATGGCCCAGGCATTCCAGATTGATCGCGAGGCCAACCTCCCGGGGACGGTGCGGACGCTCATGGAAGACCCCATCACCCAGGTGGAACGCCTGCTGCGCGGCATGGGGCCGCAGGAACTGAAGGCCAAAGCGCAGGGGATGTGCAACCAGTTCCGTGAACTGATGGCGAAGTATCCCTTCAACCCCAAGGCCACCGTCCAGGCCAGCATCGACGACGTCAATCGCTTTTTCCGTCCGCCTGACGGCGCGCTGTGGCAATTCCATGCCCAGAGCTTGCAGAACCTCCTCCAGCAGCAGGGCAACCAGTTCGTCCCCAAGCCCGGCGGCACGATGACCATTACGCCGGCTTTCCTGGGCTTCTTCAACCGCGCCGCCGCTTTTTCGCTGGCGGCTTACCCGAGCGGCGTCCAGCAGCCGCGCCTGAACTACACCCTGAGGACCAACCTGGCAGGAACCAATCAAAGCATTGCGCTCACCATCGACGGTCAGACCTTCAGCATCGCCCAGGGACAGGCCGGCTCGAAGCAGTTCGCCTGGCCAGGGAATCCCCCCGGCACCAGCATGACGGTGCGCTTCGGCAGCGAAGGATTCAACTGGCCCCGCTACGACGGCCTGTGGGCGGCCTTCGAGTTCTTCGCCGACTCCGAGGAGCGTTCCCAGCCCTCCGCTTCCATCTACAACCTGGAGTGGATCCTCCGCACCGGCCAAGCCAATCGCGCCGTCACCACCGCCGCCGGCCAGCCGGTCGCCGTGCGCTTCGACCTCGACATGATGGGAGCCCCACCGATTTTCCGCAAAGGGTACTTCGCGGGCTTCACCTGCGTATCGGACGTAGCGCGCTGAGAAGCTATGCAACTTCCTGCGCGCTTCGGTAAGTACGAGTTAGAAGAGTATCTGGGCGGCGGGATGTCCCACGTCTACCGCGCGCGAAACCCCTTGATCAACCAGACCGTCGTGGTCAAGATTCTCACGGAGGAAGCCTCGGCGGATCCCAATGCCAAGGCGCGCTTTCTGGAGGAGGCGCGCACCGTGGCCAGCGTGTCGCACGACAACATCATTCGCATGTACGACTACGGCGAGGATGCACAGGGACACCCCTTCATGGTCATGGAGTACCTGGAGGGGGCGGACCTGGCGTCTCTGATCAAGAGCGGGCGTACGGGCGAGCTTCGCGACAAGCTCAGAATCGCCATCCAGATTGCGGCCGCTCTCGAGCACATCCATTCGCAGAATCCGCCCATCGTTCACCGCGACATCAAGCCCCACAACATCCACGTCAACCCGGACGGCAAGATCAAGCTGATGGATTTCGGCATCGCCAAGGCCCGCGACCTGGCCTTGACCGGAACCGGCCTCACCCTGGGAACGCCCTTCTACATGGCCCCCGAGCAGGTGCTGGGCCGCGGCGTGACGCACCTGGTAGATGTCTACGCCTTCGGCATCCTGCTGTTCGAGCTGCTCACCGGAACGCGCCCGCTGGGCGGCGATTCCGTCGAGCAAATCTTCTACCAGATCCTCCACGGAACTTTGAACCTCGAGCCGTTGAAGCAGGCCGGAATCCCGCCGGCCCTTTCGGAGCTGATCGCCGGCTGCACCGCCAAGGATCCCGCGCAGCGCATTCAAGACTTCAGGCTGGTTCGCCAGGGGCTTCAGCAGATACTGGGTCAAGAAGAGCAGGCAGGCCGGGGGCCTGCCCCACTGCCTCCCCCGCCGCCCAGCGGCAAGATTTGGAAGATGGCCGTGGCCGCCCTGGCCCTGGTGGTGGCGCTGGTAGCGGCCTACTTTGTGTTCCGTCAATCCGTTCAGGTGCAGCTCGAGGAGCTCATCGACACTCCCACCGGCAAGATGGTGCTGGTGCGAGCCGGACCGTTCCTGGCCGGCAAAGACCGGCGCACCGTGAACCAGCCGGGTTTCTACATCGATCAGACCGAAGTCACCAACGCCGCGTACGCGCGCTTCTGCGGAGACAGGCAGCGCCCCCTGCCGGAACGCTTCCCTCAAGACCGCCCCAACTACCCGGTCGTTAACATCACCTTCGTGGATGCCCAGGAGTTTGCCCGCTGGGCGCAGAAGCGGCTGCCCAGGCTGCTGGAGTGGGAGAAAGCCGCCCGAGGCGCCGACGGCCGCCTCTATCCCTGGGGGAATCAGGCGGACCCAACGCGCGCCAACGTGAACCGAGGGGGCAACCCCGAACTGATGCCCGTAAGCGTCTATCCGGAAGGCGAGAGCCCCTGGCATGCGCTGAACATGGTCGGAAACGCCTGGGAATTCGTAGACCAGTTCCAAACCCCCTCTGAGGGCGCCCTCAGCGCCTTCAAGACGCTACTCGACCCCCCGCCCACGGCCACCGAACCTTGGTACACGATTCGCGGCGGCTCCTATCGACAGCCGCTGTTCGACAGCGTGCTCTCGGACTGGGCCGCCGTCCCGTCCGCTACCGCAACGACGACATCGGCTTTCGCTGCGCTAAAGACCTGAAGTGAGTATGGCGGCTTCAACATTCAGACGTTTGCGTGACTTCTATGAGCGCCTGACCGAAGGCATGGCCCTGCAAGATCTTTGGAACCAGTTCAAGTCTGAGGTGCAAGCCAGTTACCGACTCTACTCCTCCGAGATAAAGCCGAAGGAATTCGAACAGGCGCCTCGGTGGAAGCGGTTCCTCAGAACAGCCGGGCAAGTGTTCTGGGTGATGCTCATGAAGCTCTCTCCCGCCCGCCGGATCATATTGCTTCTCTCGCTGCTGCTGATCGTGGCGGCAGAGACCCAACCCAAAGGGAACGGACCATCCCCAGCTCTATACGGCGCTCTGGGGCTCCTGCTGGTCCTGGCTACGGAACTCGCCGATCGGGTAACGATGAAGCGCGACCTGGAAATCGCGCGCGACATTCAGCGCTGGTTGCTTCCCGCAGATCCTCCCAACGTGCCTGGTTTCGACATTGCCTTTGCGACGCGGTCCGCCAACACCGTGGGGGGCGATTACTACGACGTCATCCAGCGTGTCGCGGAACATGGGGGCGCGACCCGGGAGCGATTTCTGTTGGTGGTTGCTGATGTCGCCGGCAAGAGCGTGCCCGCAGCTCTGCTCATGGCGACCTTTCAGTCGAGCCTGCAGGCTCTGGTGACGGATTCGCTGTCGCTCTCGGAACTCGTGATTCACCTGAACCGCTATTCGTGCAGCCGAAGCCGCGGGGGACTTTCTTTTACCACCGCTTTTTTCGCGGAGCTGGATACAGAAAGCCGAACGTTGCTGTACATCAACGCCGGTCACAACTACCCAATCTGCCGACGCTCCTTTTGCGCCGTGGAGCGACTGAAGGCCGGAGGGATACCGCTGGGCGTCAGGACCGATGCAGTATACGAAACTGGGACGGCATCGCTCAAGCCGGCGATCTTCTGGTGATCTTCACCGATGGCGTTGTAGAGGCCGTCAATGATCGAGGAGAAGAGTACGGAGATGCAAGGCTGGTATCGCTGATCGGGCAGAAGCCCGAAGAAAGCGCAAAAGAGACGGTCAAGCGGCTGATGGCCGATCTGGATGCTTTCGTGGGTTCAGCCCGGCAGCACGACGACCTGACGGTACTGATCGCACGCGCGACAGCCTTCAAGTCGGAGAGGCCGGGCGGACCCTTTGGGACAGCGCTGTAGGCGACCTGGATGGAAATCTACACTTGAACGGCCCAAGAGGAGGCGGCCTCAGCATACCTCCACCTGCCCAGGAGTCCGACATGGAAATCCCGGCTAGGACGAGTGTGCCGTCCTTCCACCCTAGAGTCCGGACCCAGGCGCCCTCGGCGCGCCTGCGTGGGGCCGTCCTCTCCGTAAATCAGGGCTTACACTATGCACCGACGGGAAGTCTTGGATAGTCTGACCCGTTGGCTGGGGCGCACCGCCTTGTACAGCGGTGCTCCGGCATCAGTTCAGCAAAAGAACAGAGCAGGTATTCATTGGCCTCCTGCAGGCTCCTGAACGGGCTCATCCAGTTCAATTGCTGGCCGAAGATGCGGGCTATCCAGTCCCCTTCCCTCGATGCTGTCGCCTGTAACAGGATAGGACCGTGCGTGGTGTGGTGAGTGAACGCGATCGGATCACTCTTCAGGGTTTCAATGGCCTCTTGCATCACCCTGAAAAACAGATCCCTCTCTTCCATAAGGAGCGAAGGTTAGTTCCAGAGCCGTGCCCATTATAGCTCTTACCGCTCCAAATCTACATTCCCAATTTTAAGGTGACCTGCCAAGTTTCTGACGGGCTCCTCCTCCCCCTCAATTTGGGGGGGAACGCGATGGAGACGCTGGCGCGGCCAGCGCCCAGTTCTTGTTTCCGACCCACAGGGTGTGGACCTCCACAGCATGTTCATCGCGTTCAAGCCCGCATAAACAAAGGCGTTGCAGAGTGCCAGAAGGCTAGGGAAGCCGGGCTAGGAACGGAAGTCGGGTCAAAACCTCCGCTCACAGGCGTTCCGGACTCAGGAGTACCACCGTGGTTTCGCTGTCCATTGGCTCGCCCGGCTGATGACTTGTTCCTCGTCTATGACCGACGCGGCATACTCCAGCGCCGCTCGGATGTCCTCTGGTGACAGCTCGGGATACGCCTCCAGAATCCGCTCGATACTATAGCCTCCGGCAACCATGCCCAGAATATTGCGAACCATAATGCGGGTGCCGCGGATCACCGGTTTGCCACTGCAGATTCTGGCGTCAGTCGTGATACGTTCCATGTGCTCACCTCGAGCAGCTATCTTCCATTCTCCCTCGTTTCCCACCCACAGGGTGGAGTAATGGACGCCCAGGTCTGGCCAGCCTTGGGCCGGTCAAACGAACCCGCCCGGAATCATGTTGCCTGCTCCGCCGACGACTGGGCCGGCCGGCACCTCCGGCGGCGAATAAGCCGGCACGGGCCCGCTGCCCACCACCCTGGTCACCAGGGTGCTGTGGCACCACCGCCAGAAGCAGCTCTCGAAGGCGGCGGCGATCGCTGCGAATACTTCCCACTCACACAGGCTGGCCCGGTCTTGGAGGCCAGCAACCATCTGGTTCTGTAGCCGCAGCCTGCTGAGCGAAGCGGTCGTTTGCGTGAGCGCCGCCAGCGGGGACGGATCATTCCGGGTGCGCGGGGCCACCGGCCCCGCGACTGCCGCAAAGCTGGGGTACCAGGGCAGGCCCGGCACACTGATGGAGGCCTGATACTGGGCCCAGGGGCCCCCAACGCGCCAGCGATGGCCGCCGAGCGCTTCTGTGCCCACACCGTGCCCTTGGGCGCCCCGGCCAGCAGCAGCGGCTCCCACCGCGGACTTAGCACCCGGCCCCCGCTCGCCACCGCGCCCTCAATCATCACGCCCACCAGGGCGGCCTGCCTCTGCCACTGGTCCCAAGCCGAGCAGATCGCCTCGCAAATGCCGTCGATGAACTCTTCGCATTGCCGCAACAGGGCTTCCTCGGGACCGGTGTTGGCAGCCGGTGGAGTCGCTCTTTTGGAGGGTATCAGCGTCGCCAGCGACTCCTCGGAGATTCTGACCGCAAAACTGCGGAACTGTGCCCTCGCTATCTCCTGCATGACACGCGGCTTGGGAGCGGGCATCGGTTGCTCGGGTGGGCGGCGGGCTAGGGCCGCCGCTCCAGCGCCGCGTCGATACTGGCCAGCGTCTTGCGGGCGTACTCGGCCTCCGACAGGTTGGCGTTCAGGGCCAGCATCGTACGGAAGTGCTTTTGGGCGGCGGGCAACGCTTCCAGCTTGCCCGTCTCTTGATACTGGTGGGCGTACGACAGCCCCAACACGTAGTGAACGTAAGCGTCGTTGGGATGCAGCGACAGCGACCTCTGGCAGTACCCGATGGCGGCGTCGTATCGTTTCAAGCTGCGCTCCCCGTCGCACAGCCCGAAGTAGGCCAGGCTGCGGAGGTCCTGCCAGATGTCGTGTTGCGAGGCGCGCGTCTTCTTTCCGAACTTCCCCGCCAGGAACCCCAAGGCGTGGTAGTTGAACTTTCGAACCAGCCCGCTGTCGAAATTGCTCAGGCGCAAGTACTCCAGATACTCCCGCTTGGATTCCTCCCAGTTCCCACCCATGCGCAGGCTCTCGGCCAGCCAGAAATGCGCTTCGGCATTCCTGGGCGAGACCCGGATGGCGGTGCGCGCGCACTCGATGGACTGCTGGTACTGCTCCTTCATGCGGAAGGCCTCGGCCAACAGATAGTTCGCCATGCCGTGGTTACGATCGCGCTGCACCACGAAGTTGAGCTGGCGGATGGCCTCGTCCATGTTGCCCGTGTCTAGCAGCATTCCGGCAAAGCTGGCGCGCGCCTCCAGGTACACCGGATCGACCTCGATGGCCTGACGAAACGCTTTCTCCGCCTTCTGCTCTTCGAACAGCGCGTTCCAGGCGCGGGCCAGATACAGCAGTGCCTGGGCGTAGCGCGGCTCGATCTCGATTGCCTTCTCGAGCAGCTCCGCGGCCTTCCGGTAGTTCTTCTCGCCCCCATCGTTGTAATAGTCCAGGGCCTTGTCGAATAGCTCGACCGCGGCTCTCTTATGGCGCTGGGGAATCTGGATGCGCACCGTCACGGTCGATTCCTGACCCGGATAGACCATCTCTTCACGAGGGCCGTCCGGCTCATAGCCGGACTTGACGGCCTTGACAGTGTGTGCCCCCGGAACCAAGCCCGGCAGCGTCAGCGGTTTGGCTTTGCTGGCCACCCCAGCGGGCTTGCCGTCAATGAAGATTTCGACGCCGTCCATATTAGCGACCAGAATGAGCGTACCGAACTTGGGCGGTGGCGGCGCGCCGGCGGCGACATTGGTCGGGATATAGGCCAGCAGCATGTTGGGGTCGAAGCTGGCGCGCTCGGAGGTCGGGTTCTGCTGCGCATTGGACACTTCCCGCACGTTGCGCCGGACGTACTCGGCCAGCTCATCGGCAGTCACGATGCCGTCACGGTTCTCATCCGCCGACCCCTCCAACCCTTTGACCACGTAATAGGTGAAGATGCCGTGACCGCCGCCCCAGTCCGGGCTTTCGAAAGAGCGCTCGCGGTCGCGGCTGGCGGTCAGCGAGAACAGGGAGCGATGCAGGTCCAGCAGGCTGCGGTTGATGGTCTGGTTGTCCGCTTCGGGGTTGATGGCGCCGCTGTGGCAGGCGTCTGTCAGAAGCACTTTCCATTTGGCCTTGATCTTCGAGCCGATCACGGCGCCCAGCGCCTCCATGGGATAGCCGGTCGCCGCCACCCGGTTGGGGTCGAAATCGTAGGGCGCCAGGTAGGCTTTCCCGCTGAACACGAAACCGTGACCGGCGAAGTAGATCAGCACGCGGTCGTCGTCCTGCGCCACCGTGGGGAGCCACTGCTCGAGTTCCCTGCGGAGAATGGCCAGCGTGGCCCGCGGGCCGATCCAGCGGTGCACGTTCTCGGCGGGGAAGTTTCCGCCTTCCGGGCTGATCAGGATCGAGTAGATGGCCTCGGCGTCGCGCTCCGAGTACCGCAATTGCATTTGAGCCGGCAGGTTCTGGTAATTCGCGATCCCGATCACTAGCGCATAGCTGCGCGGGATCTTGGGCGCCGCGGGCGGGGCAACCTCCGGAACCTCCTTCTCCACCCGCAGATCGCGCTGTTTCTGCTGCGGCCATCCCAACAGCGAGACCGCCAGCAGCACCGCCAAGTATTTCCACCTCATCGTAGCCTCACTTGTGAGCCAGCCGGAATTCGTAAATCACCGGCCCGCTCAGCGGAACCGGGGAGGAAAGCAGTGACTGGTTCTGCTGCCGCATGATGATCAGCTCGCGCGAAGTGGCGCCTCGCACGCCCGCCAGATTCTCCGGCAGAGCGTCCTTGCCGGAGAGCTTCCTGGGGCCGGCCGAGGAATCGATGCAGGTCCCCCGAGCCTGGAAGATGGTGTCGTCGCAGCGCGGAATCAGGTTTTCCGGGGGCTGTTTTTGTTTGGGCGGCGGCGGCAGCGGTACATAAGCCGGACCCTTCCCTTCCTGACCCCCCAGCACCACCGGACTTACCAGCCAGTACACAATGTCGTAGCCCGGCGGCCCGGCGATTCGAAACCAGGCCTCCGTGGCCGGAACCAAGTACTCTCTCCCCGCTCGCAGATTGTTCTGTCGGCCGGTCTCCTCACGCGGGAACAGCAACGTGTAATTCCCGCTCGTCCCGTAGTTCATCACGTACAGATAGCCGTCGAAATTGGTGCGGAATCGGAAGCGCACGCGGTCGTCCGTGCTGAGCACCAGGCCGGGATCCACCGCCCGCCACACTGATCCCTCGATGCGCTCCAGCGTGATTTCCATGCGATGCGGCCCCCGAGACAGCGACTTCGACTGCCCCAGCACCGGCAGTTGCACAGCCAGCAGGATCAGTACCGCGATGGGCCGGTTCATATCACTGGTGATTCAAGGAGATGTCGGCGACCACGCGCGAATCCGCGCCGGCCTTGGGATTGACCGTGTAGACCGCCTTCTCCCGCTGTTGTTTCGGTCCGGGCATGCTCTCATCCACTTTCTCGATGATCAGGTCGCGCGCATAGCTGTTGCGAAGCCTGCCGATCAGGCGGTCGTCGATCGGTCCCAGGTTCTGGGCCAGCAGAAGCTTCGGCTTCTCCTCCTCGTTGGGCGCCTCCCGTGGGCGCCCGCTCAGCGAATAGATCAGCTTCTCCAGATCGGGCTCCGGCCGGCGCGAGACCACCACGAACAATTTCTCCACGCCGGGCTGCTCGTCGAAGGTGAAGGTGTAGCCCGCGGGAATCTCGTAGCGTTGCCCTCTCTTGACGAGATTGTCGCCGCCCTCGATCTCAGGAGAGGGAAACAGAACCTTCCAGGCCCCGCTGGAGCCGCGGTTCACGATGTAGAGATAACCGGTGTCGTTGACCTCGAGGCTGATTCGAATCTTGTCGCCGGCGCGAAAGGCGGTTTGCGGATCCACTTCGGCGCTCTGTCCCGCTTCGGTCCGTTTCAGGATGCTGTAACGCAACCCCAAGGGGATGGGCGGGGTGTAGGCGGCCTGGACGATTCTCGCGCCCTGCCCGACCGTTCCCCCGCCGGCCACCTGCTCCGCTCCCCGGATTGGCCCTTTGACCGCCGCCTGGGCTTTCGTTGGGGACTGGGCCTTCGCCACTTCCGTCTTGACCGGCTGAACAGGCTTGGCCGGCTCGACGGTTTTGGCCGGCTTCTCCACCGGCGGCGCGGCATAGAAAATTTCACGCGCCGTCAGCTTCTTTTTCTTGCTTTCCTCACAACCGGCAACCGGAGTGCTGCCGGCCAGAGTCCACAGGAGCAGACAGCCGCTAACGAAGTGCATCGAGAATCGGGCCAAGTTTTTTGCGCTGTACATGAGTCCCTCCCTGGGCAATTGGATCGTCACACCTCTCTGATGCGGATCTTAGCATAGCACCACGCGCTTGTCTTTGCCTCTGGATAGTGAGAATAATAGAGGATTCCTGGAAGGAGGAACTCAAGGGTGCCAACGCGAGACCGAACTTACGGAAGCATGCGTTTCCTGTGCGTGATGCTGGCCTATCTGCTGGCGCTTCAGATGATGCCACCGCCGGCCATGGCGCAGGAACAACCCAAGCCGAAACTGAACATCGTCATCATCGAGGGGGAGGGCGCCGTCAACAATATCAAACAGCGCACGGCGCGCGAGCCTATTGTGCAGGTGGAGGACGAGAACCATCGTCCGCTGGCCGGAGCGTCGGTGGTCTTTCTGCTTCCGGACAGCGGGCCGAGCGGAGTCTTCGCCAACGGCACGCGCATGATGACGGTGCTCACTGACCAGCAAGGCCGCGCCGTGGCCACGGGCCTGCGCCCGAACAGTGTGGTGGGCAAGTTCCAGATTCGCGTGAACGCCTCTTACCAGGGCATGACGGGGAACGCCACCGTCGCGCAATCCAACGCCATGGCGGCCGCGGCCGGCGCGGCCGGGGTTTCCGGAAAAGTGATCGCCATCATCGCGGTGGCGGGTGGCGCGGCGGCCGGCGGCGTCCTGGCGGCTACCCGAGGCGGCGGAGCCAAGGCTCCACCTACGCAGCCGCCCACCCCGATCGTTATTACGCCGGGCACGCCCAGCGTCGGCGCGCCAAGGTAACTGAGCCATGAGGGGGGAATAAGGTGCTCACCATGAAAAGAACATTCTGGTCACTTCTTGTTTTATTCGCGCTCGCGGCGATTCCCGTCGCCGCCAGCCAGGACAGTAGCCGCATCAGCGGCCCGGTGCTGGGTTACGTCTTCGATGCGGACAGCGCTGGCCTGCGCCCGGTTTACGGCATTCCGGGCGCCACCACGCTGGGCCCCGCTCTCAACCTGGGAGTGGAAGTGGACCGCGCCGCCCTGTCGCAGGAATCCGATTACTTGCTGGGGGTGGCCGGACCGGACCGCCAGGTGGTGCTGTTCCGAGACCTCAGCGGGGCGCTCTCCCCTGTGGCTATCGCAGGGGCGGTGCCGGCGCCCGACCGCATACTGGTTAGCCCCAGCGGCAGCTCGGCCCTCCTGTTCTACCGTGACGGCAGTTTGATCGAAGTCCTCACCGGTCTGCCCGACGCGCCGGCTTTGGGCGCCAGCATCGATCTTTCCGGCCTGCCACCGCTCAAGTCCTGGGGCATCAGCGACGACGGCCGGGCGATTCTGGCGTCAGCCCCAAACGGCGATGGCGAATCCGTCTTTCTGATTAACCCGGACGGAAGCTCCCGCCTCCTTCTCTCTGCGGGGCGCATTGCGGCGGCTGCCTTCCTGTTCGGGCGTTCCGACGCTGTGATCGCCGACGCGCTTTACAACTCCGTCGATTGGATCCGCGATGTGACCGGCGCCGCAGAAGTGATCAACCTGGCTGCGGAGAAGGATGGGATCTCTAGCCCGGTCGCCGTGAGCGTCTTCAGCGACAACCTCCAGGTCTTCGTGGCCAGCGCCGGATCCGGAACCATCGCAACCCTGAACCTGGCCGGCGGAGCGCCGCTGCTGGTTGCTTGCGACTGCGCGCTCACGAGCCTGGAACGCCTTCACGGCAACGCTGTATTCCGCCTCACCGAACCATCCGGCGAGCCGCTTTGGGTTTTTGATGGGGACGCGCCACAGGCCCGCATCGTCTTCGTCCCGGCGGTGCGGAACGGAGGTGAGAAATGAAACCGAACACCAAGTTGTCGGCTCTACGGTGGTCCCTCACCGCGTTCGCGGTGCTGGCCCTCCTGCTGGGTTCGGTCGAGATCTGCCAGGCGCAAGCGGTGCCCACGCCCACTGTCAGCTCCGTCAGCCCAGCCTCGGCGACCGCGGGCGGCTCACAATTCCCGCTCACCGTTTACGGCACGGGTTTTGGAAGCTATTCGGTCGTGCAGTGGGGCACGTCCACCAGCAGCACCGGACTGTCAACCACGTACGTCAGCAGCACCCAGCTAACGGCGACTGTCCCGGCTAACCTTATCGCGAGCCCGGGCAGCGCTACGATCTTCGTCAGGAACTATTACGGTGGCTACTACTACTATGAGTCCAAACCAGGTATCCCCTTTACGATCTTTGCTCAGCCCACGCTGACCATCACCAGCATCAGTCCGGCCTACACCACGGTCGGCTGCGGGCAATTCGTGCTCTACGTGACGGGTACCGGCTTTAGCCCCTCTGGCCAGTATCCGTACGGCGGCCCTGGTTCAACTGTGCGTTGGACCAGCCCGACTGGTGTTACCTCTTCGCTGAGCACGCAGTTCGTGAATTCCTCGAATCTGACCGCAACGGTCACCGCCGACCTGGTGTCGGTTCCCGGCACCGCCAGCATCAGGGTGGTCACGGGGGAGGTGCAGTCCAACGCTTTTCCCTTTACTATTTATCCTCCGCCGAGCGTCACCGAGATCAGCCCATCCACCGCCCCGGCGGGCAGTTCGGGCATCAGCCTTAGCGTCCGAGGCGCAGGCTTCATTCCCCCCACGATCGACGGCGGGTCCGCCGTAGTGTGGACCACCCCATCCGGCAATTCCTACTTGCTTTACACTACCTTCTACAACTCCAACCAGCTTTCGGCATCCGTCCCGGCCGAGCTGCTGGCGAGCGCGGGCACGGCCCGCGTGGCAGTGGTCAGCCCGCCCTGCGATGCACTCTCGGGGAGTCTTCCCTTCGTGATTACGGCTGGCCTGACGATCACGACTACGTCGCTGCGCCGCGGCATGGTGGGCGTCTCCTACTCGGACGGTCTGGCGGCCTCCGGGGGCACCCAGCCCTACTCCTGGTCCCTGGCAAGCGGTTCCTTGCCTCCCGGACTGACGCTCAATTCCTCCACCGGCGCTATCACCGGCACGCCCACGACCGCCGGCACCTCCAACTTCACCGCCCAGGTGACCGACAGCGCCAAGGCCAGCGCCACCAGACCGCTATCCATTATCATCGACCCGGCCACGCTGACCATCACCACCACGTCTCCACTGCCCAATGGCACGGTTGGGGTGGCGTACTCGCAGACCTTGAGCGCCACGGGAGGCAGCCCGCCCTATGGCTGGTCGATCTCTGCCAGCTCTCTGCCAGCCGGGCTTTCGCTCAATCAATCCACGGGCGCCATCACCGGCACGCCCACGACGGCCGGCTCGTTCAACTTCACCGCCCAGGTCAGCGATACCGCCAAGGCAACCGCCAGCCAAGCTTTCAGTTTGACGATCAATGCGCCGGCGCTGCTGATAACGACCACGTCTCTGCCGAACGGAACGGTTGGGACGGCGTACTCGCAGACCCTGGCCGCCTCCGGAGGCGCCACGCCTTACAGTTGGTCGCTCGCCGTAGGCTCGCTTCCACCCGGACTTTCGCTCAGCAGCGCCACCGGCACGATCAGCGGTACCCCCACCACGGCTGGCGCAGTCAACTTCACGGTCCAGGTGACCGATAGCGCCGGGAACACCGCCCGCCAGGCGTTGACGCTCACCATCAACCCTTCCAGTCTTGCCATCACGACTGCATCGTTGCCTGCCGGGGCGGTCGGAAGCGCCTATTCGGCGACCCTGGCGGCCACAGGCGGAACGCCATCCTACAGTTGGTCAATGGCAGCCGGTTCACTCCCGCCGGGTCTCAGCTTGAACAGCACGAGCGGCGCCATCACCGGCACGCCGACCACGGCTGGTACGTTCACTTTCACCGCCCGGGTGACCGACCGGGCGCAGGCCACCGCCACCCGGCAGTACAGCCTCACGATCAGCCAGCCGCCTCTGGGGGCGGTTAGCTTCAGCGGGCTTACAGACACCGTCAACCCGGCGCAGCAGCCCAGGGTGGGCTTGGCCCTGGCGAGCGCCTATCCGCTCCCGATTTCGGGCACCCTGACGCTCCGGTTTACGCCCAATGCGGTGATCAACGCCAATGCCGATGACCCAGCCATCCAGTTCTCAACCGGCAGCAGAACGATCAATTTCACCATCGCCGCCAACAGCACCCAGGCGGTTTTCGGCACTGCCTCGGATGTTCAGTTCTCCACGGGTACGGTGGCGGGAACCATCACTGTCACTGCCACGCTGCAACAGGGCAGCACCGATATTACCCCGTCGCCCGCCCCCAGCCGCTCGGTTCAGATCGCCCGGCAGGCGCCGGCCCTGGACAACAACAGCGTCAAAGTGGTGCGCAACGCCTCCGGCTTCGAGGTCCAGATCATTACCCTCTCGACGCCGCGGCAGGTCACCCGAGCCAGGTTCGAGTTTGGATCTGCGCCGGGCTCCAGTCTGCAAGCATTTGACTTCCCTGTTTCCGTCGATGCCGCCTTCACGTCCTGGTACAACCAGACGGCCTCGGCGCCGTTCGGCAGCAGCTTCCGCTACGTGCAGCCGTTCACCGTGCAAGGCGACGCCACCAAAGTCACCATGGTCACGGTGACGTTGACCAACTCCGTGGGCGATTCCCAGCGCATCACCGTGTCTTTCTAACTATGAATCGTCGAACCTGCTTGCAGGCCCTGCTGGGCGGCGCGCCGACCATCCTGCGCGGAGCCCGCCGCCCCGGCGATAAACCCAATCTCTTGTTCCTGTGGACCGACGAGCAGCGCGCCGACACCTTCGCCGCGTACGGCAATCAGCGCTTCCATGTGCCGGTGCTGAACAAGCTGGGCTCGGAGAGTGTGGTCTTCGACCGCTGCTACGACACCCAACCGGTGTGCACGCCGGCGCGCTCCTCGGTAATGACCGGGCTGTGGCCGCACGCCAATGGCTGCATCACCAACAACATTGCGCTGCGCGCGGAGATCCCCACCATGCCGGAGCTGCTCGGCGACTCAGCCTACCGCACCGCCTACATGGGCAAGTGGCACCTGGGCGACGAGGCGTTCGCGCAGCACGGCTTCCAGGAATGGGTCTCGATCGAAGACATCTACATCGAGTACTTCTCGCCGCGCCGAAGCAAGGACACCCGCAGCAGCTTTCACCATTTCCTCGAGAAGCACGGCTACAAACCGGACCGCGCGGACGGCACCTTTTCCCGCGCCTTCGCCGTGCGCCGGCCCATCGAGCACTGCAAGCCGGCCTTCCTGGCCGGCGAGGCCTCCCGCTTCATCCTCAACAACAAAAGCCAGCCCTGGATGCTGTACGTCAACTTCCTCGAGCCGCACATGCCCTTCTATGGGCCGCTCAATGATCTACACAGCGAGGCCGAGGCTCCGGTCCCCACCAACTACCCCGGCATCCCCATCGAAAAGGAGCCCGAGCTGTATCGCCGCATTCGCCAGCAGCAACTGAAGAGTGGCACCGAGCGCCAGGACCTGAATACCCGCGCCGGATGGCAGCGCCTGAATCGTAACTACGCCGGGCAGTGCGCCCAGGTCGATCAGGCCCTCGGCCGCATTCTGGGCGCCTTGGAGGACTCCGGCCAAGCCGGCAACACCATCATCGTCTTCACCACCGATCACGGCGAGATGATGGGCAGCCACACGCTGTTTGCGAAATCGGTGCTCTACGAAGAGGCCGTGCGAGTCCCGCTGTTGCTCCGGGCGCCCTTCCGCCAGCAGCAGCCCCAGCATGTCACGCAGCCCGTCAGCCAGATCGACTTGGTCGCGACCTTGCTGGAACTGATGGGCCGTAAGCCGCCCGAGTCGCTGGCCAGCCGCAGCTTGCTGCCCCTGCTCCAGGGCAGAAAGCGCGACGAAGACCACGTTTTCATCGAATGGCACACTCCACCGGACGGCCCCAACGCCCGCTGCGTGATCTCGCCAGAGCTGTGGAAGCTGGCCCTCTACGACAAAGACAATTCCCTGCTCTTCCACCGCGCAGAAGACCCGCTCGAGATGCACAACCTCTACTACCGCAAGGAATCGGCAGAGGTGATCCGGCGCCTGCGCGCCAAACTGGAGTCCTGGCAGCGCCGCACCAAGGATCCCCTCGAACTGCCGCGACCGTCTTGAGAAACCCCGAGCACAAGAGCGCCGCCAGCCTCTTCCCGGTGTTGGGGCTCGCCTGCGCCGCCGCTTTGATCCTGTTCGCCTGGCTCGCCGCTGTGGTCCTGGGGGGCCACAGTCTGCCGTTCGACGACCCGGTGCGGACCTACGTGCATGAGCATTCCTCCCCCGCCCTCACTACGCTCATGCGCATGTTTACGGCGCTCGGAACGGCAGGCTTCTTCTGGGTCGCGAGCACAGCCGTGACCATGATCCTGGCAGGCCTGAAGCGGCGTGCCGCGGCGCTTCGGTTCGCCATCATCATGGCGGGCGCCGGCGTGCTGGATACCATGCTCAAGCTGGCCTTTCACCGCCCGCGTCCGGCGCCCTTCTTCAACACGCCCCTGCCCCACTCTTACAGCTTTCCCAGCGGCCATGCGCTGCTCTCGTTGTGCCTCTGGGGCACCCTGGCCGCCCTCCTGACGGCGCGCAGCCGAAGCCTCGGGTTTCGTATCGCCGCATGGGCCCTCGCTGTGGCACTGATAGGTCCGATCGGTTACTCTCGCATCTATCTGGGAGTGCACTACCCCAGCGACGTCCTGGCCGGGTACGCAGCCGGGCTTGTCTGGGTCACCATAGTCGCCTGGGCAGAGCGCATGCTCCGCCGCGCTCGCGCAGCGCATAAGGTCCTCGGAGCCTAGTCGGATATGATAGGACCATGCGGTTGAACCGTCGGGGATTCCTGATCGCTTCCACCCAGGCGCTGGCGGGCGCCTCGGTGGCCAGAGCGGACTCCGGGAAGGCGCGAGTGGGACTGGTGCAGTCCTCTCACCAGCGGCTGGCGGACCCGGCCTCTCCCGAGGATCCACTGGATTACCCCAGAGTCCGCGACATGGTGTGGAAGGCGATCGAGTACGGCCAGCCGCGGGCCGGCAGCCTCCAGGCCAAGATCCGCCCCGGCGCCTGGGTGGTGATCAAACCGAACCTTTCTTTCTTGCGGCCACAGGGCGGTTACAGAAGCGGGGACATCACCGACTTCCGCGTCACCAAGGCAGTGCTGGAGTACGTGGCGCGTAACTCGAATGCGCGCCGCATCACCGTGGCCGAAGGCGGCAGCTATCGCGGCGTGCGCGACCCGGCCACCGATAACGCGGTCCGCCAGAACGGCCAGCGCGTCGATGCCGCCACCTTCGACTGGGGCCCGGAGGAATTCCCGGGCTGGAGCGGCTCGCTGGGAGACACGCTGCGCGAGCTCAGCGCCCAATCCCCCGGCAAAACCTTCGATTACATCGACCTGGCCTACGATGGGGTGCGCGACGCTTCCGGCGCTCTCCGGCGGGTCGAAGTCCCGTGTACCCCGCGTGGCGTGGGCGGTTTCGGTCTGCGGACGGACTACTTCGTCACCAACACCATCCGCAACTGCGATTTTCTGATCGACGTGCCGGTGATGAAGGTTCACGACCAGTGCGGCATCACGGTCTGCTTCAAGAACTATGTGGGCACGGCGCCGCGCGAGGCCTATGCCGTCCCCGGCCGGTTTTGGAACATCCGCTTGCACGATCAGCACTCGGTGGAAGACCGCGTCGATCCGTTTCTGGTGGACCTGGCGGCCTTCCATCCGCCCGACTACAACGTGGTGGACGGCATCCGCGGCCTCCAATACGCCGTGCACAACAACCGCCGGCCCGATCAGACCCTGCGCAACAACCTGGTGCTGGCGGGCGAGGACACCGTGGCCGTGGATGCGGTGGCGGCCTCGATCATGGGATTCAATCCCTGGGACATGGACTTCCTCCATCTGGCCATACAGCGCGACCTGGGAACGATGGACTTCGGGAAGATCGACGTGATCGGCGACGAGCCGGACCGCTTGCGACGGCGCTGGGGCAAGCCCCGGCCCTGGTGGGGACGCGGCAACCGGGAGTGGCTGGTCAGCCGCGACGCGGCCGCCGAGCTGGCTACTTGGGCGCGCTACACTGCGCCCACCGACACCCTGCACTTCGTCAAAGCCGCGGGCGAGGCGCCGCCTGAAACAACTTGCGGCGCCGCGGTGCGAGTCCGGGCTGAGGGGCGCCGCAAGGCGTTCCTCTGGGTAGGCGTGCGCGGGCGCGTCGCGGCCCTGCTCAACGGCGAGCAAGTGATGCAGGAAGAAAACACCACCCGCTACCGCGTTGGGCAGTTCCAGAAAGAAGTCGAGCTGCGCTCCGGCGAAAACCTGCTGGTCTTCCGGGTGCAAGCGATCTCGGGCGAGCCGCAGCTCAGCGCCCTGCTGGTCGGCCCGCGCAACGACGGCGATACGGTCGAGGGCATCCGCTGGTCGGCATGAAACACATCCTCGCCAAACTGACTCTTCCCGCAGCGGCGGCCATCGCTTTCGCCCAAACCGACACGGTGATCGTCCGCCCCGTCGAGATTCACGACGTGCTGGTCAACCCCGGCATGGGCATCCAGACTTTTCAGCGATTCAATGGCGATCCCCTCAACCCGGACCTGAGGTGGTCCGAGGTCGGCCCCACCTCCAAGACCAAACCGGCCGCCACCAAGCCCGACTATCCGGATTCCTCGATCGCCTATTTCCGCTGGTTCTGGTCGCAGTTGGAGCCGGAGCGCGGCCAGTATCGTTGGGAAATCATCGATGGCGCACTCGAGCAGGCGCGCACGCATCATCAGAAGCTGGCCATTCGCATCATGCCGTATGACCAGGGCCACCCGCTGCCCCAGTGGTACCGCGATTCGGGTGCGCGCCGCGCCAACCAGCCCACCGACAAGGACGGCGCGGTCTGGTCGCCCGACGCTGCCGATCCGCTGTACCTGAAGCACTGGGGAGCGCTGATCACCGCCCTGGGCGCGCGCTACGACGGCCACCCCTACCTGGACAGCGTCGATATCTCGACCGTCGGCTACTGGGGCGAGGGTTGGGGACCCTACCTGCCCGACTGGCCCACCCAGCAGGCCCTCATCGATCTCCACTTCGAGGCCTTCAAGCGCACCCCTCTGCTGATAAACTTCGACGAGTTGCGCGCCCTGGCCTATGGCACCCAGCGCGGGGCCGGCTGGCGCCTGGACTGCTGGGGCGACGTGGCCGGCTACAACTGGAGCAGTTGGGGCCGCTTCCTGGCCCACATGCTGGACGTCTACCCTCAACAGCTCGTCCGCGCCGGCGCGCAAGACGTCTGGCAGCGCAGCCCCGTCTCGCTGGAGACCTGCTGGACGCCCGCCTACTGGAAGCAGCACAACTACGA
The DNA here is from genome assembly GCA_963725415.1 of uncultured Acidobacteriota bacterium. Classification (GTDB taxonomy): domain Bacteria; phylum Acidobacteriota; class Terriglobia; order Bryobacterales; family Bryobacteraceae; genus CAVRZY01. Next base: position 47,297 of record CAVRZY010000267.1, read on the forward strand.
CCTCGACTACATCCTCAACCAGGCGCTGCGCTGGCACGCCACTTCCATCAACATCAAATCAACCCCCATTCCCCCGGACTGGAACAAGCAGTTCGCAGAATTCCAGAAGAAGCTCGGCTACCGCTTGGTGCTGCGCCGCCTGGAGTATCCAAGGGTTGTGAAGGCTGGCCAGATGATGGCCCTCAGCATGTGGTGGCTGAACGCCGGCGTCGCGCCCGTGTATGGCGACTACACTCTGGCCATCGAGATCGGCGACGCCGTAATCCGCACCCCCGCGGACCTCAAAAAATGGCTGCCCGGCGACGCCGTCTACGACGGTTCGCTATACGTGCCGGAGACACTGAAGTCCGGCACGTACCGCTTGCGTTTAGCCTTGCTCGATCCCCGCACCGGGCAGCCGGCGATTCAACTGGCAATTCAAGGACGGCAATCAGATGGATGGTACGATGTGGGCTCTATTCAGATTCAGTAGCTTGCTGTTGCTGGCGTCGAGCGCGGCGCTGGCACAGCGCAACACGGTGGTTCGCCCGGTCGAGATTCACGACGTGCTGGTGAACCCCGAAATGGGCATTCAGACCTTCCAGCGGTTCGACGGCGATCCCATTAACCCGGGCACGAGGTGGTCGGAACAAGGGCCGGAGGCGCGACTTCAACCCGCCGGCTCGAAACCCGATTTCCCCGAGGCCTCGCTGGCTTATTTCCGCTGGTTCTGGTCGCAACTCGAGCCGCAGCCGGGCAAGTACCGCTGGGACATCATCGACCTGGCCCTGGAGCAAGCGCGGCAGCACAACCAGAAGCTCGATTTCCGGCTGATGCCCTACGATCAGGGTCATCCGCTGCCGGAGTGGTATCGCAACTCAGGCGCGCGCCGGGCCAACAAGCCCGCCGACAAGGACGGCAACATCTGGTCGCCCGACGCTGCCGATCCGCTCTACCTGAAGCACTGGGGCGCGCTGGTGGCCGCCGCCGGCGCGCGCTACGACGGCCATCCCTATCTGGATAGCGTGGACATCTCTACGGTCGGCTACTGGGGCGAGGGCTGGGGTCCCTACCTGCCGGACTGGCCCACCCAGAAGGCGCTGATCGACATTTACTTCGACGCCTTCAAGCGCACGCCGCTGCTGATGAACTTCGACGAGCCCCGCGCCCTGGCCTACGGAACCCAGCGCGGCGCCGGCTGGCGCCTGGACTGCTGGGGCGACCTGGGCGGACGCGGCAAGGGCATGATGCACATGCTGGACATGTACCCGCAGCAGATCGTGCGGACCGGCATCCAGGATGTCTGGCAGCGCAGCCCGGTATCGCTCGAAACCTGCGGCACCCCCGGCTCCTGGAAGCAGTGGGGCTACAAGGACGCGGACCTCGACTACATCCTCAACCAAGCGCTGCGCTGGCACGCCACCTCCATCAACATCAAATCCACCGCCATCCCCCCGGACTGGAAGCAGCAGTTCAACGAGTTCCAGAAGAAGATCGGCTACCGCCTGGTGTTGCGCAAGCTGGAGTATCCCAGGAGCGTAAGAGCGGGGCAGATGATGCCGCTCAGCATGTGGTGGCTGAACGCCGGGGCGGCGCCCCTCTATGGCGACTACACGCTCGGCATCGCCATCGGCGAGGCCGTGATCCGCACGCCCGCCGACCTGAAGAAATGGCTGCCCGGCGACGCCCTCTTCGAGAGCACCCTGTACGTTCCGGAAACGCTCCCGCCCGGCGCCTACCGGCTTCGTGTGGCCATCCTGGACGCACGCACCGGCCAGCCCGCCATCCGCCTCGCCATCCAGGGCCGGCAGGCAGATGGGTGGTACGATCTGGGTGCGATTCAAGTGCAATAGGCATGCTCCCCCTGGCCCTATGGACGTGTTTGTGGCTGGGCGGGCAGGCTGCGGTTTCGCCCGATGGGTTGCTGGAGCGCATCCGGCGCACGGTTTCCGCCAACCTGGCGCGGCTTCCCAACTACACCTGCCGGCAGACCATCGAGCGCAGTGTCCGGCTGGCCTCCTCGCGCCGTTTCAAGCCGGTAGACACGCTGCGGCTGGAAGTCGCCTTCGTGGGCGGCAAAGAACTCTTCGCCTGGCCCGGCGCCGAGAAGTTCGAAGAGCAACGCATCGATCAGATGGTGGGCGGCGGCACCGTCGGCAGCGGGAACTTCGCCCTCCACGTCGCGGCCCTTTTCCGCACCAAGGAGCCTACCTTCAGCTACGCCGGGGAGAACCTGCAAGAGGGGCGCAAGGCCATCCAGTACGATTTCCAGGTGCCGCGCCGCAAGAGCGGATACGTCATCAAGACCGGACCCAAGACCGGCCTGGCCGGTTATCACGGTTCCGTCTGGGTGGACGCGGAAACGCTCGATTTGATCCGCCTGGAAGTCCACACCGACGATATCCCGCCGGAGCTGGAAGTGTCCCAAGTTAGCGACGCAATGGTCTACGGGCGCGTGCGGATCGGCGAGTCCGATTTTCTGCTGCCGCTGTCTTCCGAACTCAGCATGGTGGACATTGCAGGAAACGAGAGCCGCAATCGGACTCGCTTCGACGGCTGCCGCCAATACCTGGGCCAGTCGGTCATCACCTTCGGCGAACCTGTCGCAGCTCCGGAGCCGACCAAGCAGATCACCAGCACCGCGCTGCCCACCGGCCTCTCCCTCACGCTCGCTCTCAAGACACCGATCGACGTCGCCAGTGCGGCGGTGGGCGACCCAGTATCGGCTGAGCTAGAGCGAGCCGTTAAGAAGGACGGCAGCGTCGTGATCCCCGAAGGCGCCCGTCTTTCGGGCCGCATCACGCGTGTGGTAAGGGGCGAGGCCCGCTTCGGCCCCTACTACCTGGTCTGCCTCCAGCTCTTCACGCTGGAGTTCGACAACCACCGCTCGGACTTCCACGGCACCCTCCAGGACATCCTGGCCGACAACCGCTATTACGTGCCGCAGGGTTCCGCTGCCGGGCGTCCCTCATCGCAGTGGTCCGGCGTACCACGCCACCCGGCTTTCGAACCCCGCCCCGGAGAAGGCATCTTCCTGGTAAGAGGAGACCGCCCGCGCATCCCCGCCGGCCTACGGATGGTCTGGCGAAACTAGAGCGCTTGAAGCGCCAAACTTGTCGTAAATGAGTCAAGTTTTTCTCACCGCAAAGACACAGAGGCCGCGGAGGCAACGCGGAGAAAACCTCTCAGGATTTCTCTGCGCCCCCTTTGGGTCCTTTGCGCCTCTGCGGTGAAGACGGCGCTGCAACATGCCTCGTCGGTCTGAGGCGAAGCCTCGTTAGATCTCGACGCCCAGCTCTTTCCAGGTCATCATCTTCTTGCGGTAGATGGCCTCGCGGCCCATGATGGCCGTGAGCGCGCCGGTGGCGGCCACGGTGAAATTGGCCGGCGGTTTCGCGCCCGTGCGGATGGACTCGAAGAAAGCGGCAATGTGGGCGTCCCGCCCGCGTTGCACTTCCCCCTCCACCAGTTTGACCGGCTGGCTCTTTCGGCTCGCGGGTAGTACATGCCGCCGTTCACGTCCACCGCCCCCTCCGTGCCGTACACATAGAAGTACTGCCCGCCGCCCGGCATCCCGTTGGGGTGGAAGAAGACCTGTGTGAACGACATCTTCACCCCATTGGCGTACTCGTAGCACAGCGTGTAGCCATCCATGTTGGTGCGGCCCGGCGGGTCGTTCACCCACACCAGCGTCCCGCCGAAACCGGCGCTCGCTCCGGCAGGCTCCCAATGGCCCAGTTGCACACGTCCAGGTTGTGCACCACCATCTCCACGATCACATCGCCGGAGCGTTTCGCATTGAAGAACCAGTCCGCCGATGGACCGTCGTGGTCGAGATCGTCGCCCGCGTGGCGCTGCGCCTTGACCATAATCACCTTCCCCTGGACGCCTTCATGGATCTTGGCGATCACCTGCTTCAGCCGCGCCTCCGACCGCATCTGCTGGCCGATCTGGAAGACCGTTTTGGCGCTGCGGGCCACTCGCAGGAATTCAGCGATGGACTCCGGCGTGATGCCTAGCGGCTTCTCACAGTAGACGTGCTTGCCGGCCTTCAGAGCGGCGATGGCCATCTCGACGTGCAGATCGCACGGCGAGGCAATAAAGACAGCCTGCACATCCTTGCGCTCCAGCAAACGGCGGTAGTCGGCAAAGGTTGCCGGCTTGTCCCGAACTGCCATGGTAGCGGCCTTGTCCAGGCGGTCGGGCTTGATGTCGCACACCGCCACGACTTTTGCGCCCGGCTCGTCGAGCACCGTCCTCAACAAGTACGAGCCGCGGTTGCCGGTGCCGATGAATCCGGCGCCGACCTCCTCCTCGGCTGCGCCCGCCCGCGCCGCCGAGGCGGCCATCGAACCCACAAGAAAATGCCTTCGATTCAAGTTGTTCATCATTGCTCCAGTAAAGCTCTCACGACGCGCGAGCGCAACTCCTCCCGATCGGGCCGCCGCTCGAACTGCTATAAATGGTCTGAATGAGGATTGCCATGATTCCTGCCAAACTCGGCCTTTTAGCGGCCCTGACTCTGTCACTGCCGGCGGCCGGCCCGCGCCCGGACCTTCTGGTCTCGACTGACTGGCTCGCCACACGCCTCGACGACCCGAAGCTGGTCCTGCTGCACGTGGCGAGTGAGCAGAAGTCCTACCAAGCGGGCCACATCCCCGGCGCGCGTTTTCTGCCGTGGAACGAGCTTGTCACAACCCGCGAAGGCATCTGGACCGAGCTGCCGCCGGTGGCCGATCTTCAACGGCTCTTCGAGCGACTGGGCATCAGCGACGACACTCGCGTGATCCTGTACGGCGACAACCTCGTGTTGGCCGGGGCGCGAGCCTACTTTACGCTCGATTACCTCGGCCACGGCGAGCACGCCGCGCTGCTCGACGGCGGCCTGGAAAAATGGCGCGCCGAGGGACGCGCCGTTTCCACGCAAACGCCGGAATGGAAACCGGGCCGCTTGACCCCGCATCCGCGTCCCGAAGTGGTGCCGGACTTCGAGGCCGTGCGCAACCGTGCACCCGGCCTGATCCTGCTCGACGCCCGCCCCGCCGCCGACTACGCCGCCGGCCACATCGCCGGCGCCATCAACCTCTTCTGGATGGACGGCCTGCTCAGCAAAGAGAATCCGGTTCTGCGCCCCATCCCGGAACTGCGCCGCCTATACGAAGCCGCGGGCCTGCCGCCCGGCAGCAGGGTCGTAGCCTACTGTTGGGTGGGCCTTCAGGCCTCCGAGTCTTATTTCATCCTCAAATACCTCGGATATGAGCCCGCGCTGTACGATGGCTCGTTCACCGATTGGAGCAGCAAGGGCGCACCCGTCGTTAGGGGCGCCAGCCCCGGCCCAGGCCCCCAAAACCGGAATCCTCGATGAGCTGAAGAGAGTGTTGCCCTTGATCTGAGCAACCAACAAGGTTATGCTTCCCTTAACGGAGAAGCCATGCAGGGCCTGCAAGTCTCCCATTACCGGGTCCTGGAGAAAGTCGGCGCCGGGGGCATGGGCGTCGTCTACAAGGGCGAAGACACACGGCTGGGCCGGCCCGTCGCTCTGAAGTTTCTTTCCGAGAAACTCGCGCCCGGTTCCCAGGGTATGGAGCGCTTCCAGCGGGAGGCCCGGGCTGCTTCCGCGCTCAATCACCCCAACATTTGCACGGTTTACGATGTGGGCGAGCACGAGGGCAAGCCTTTCCTGGTGATGGAATTCCTGGAAGGGGTGCCCCTGCGCCAGAGAATCGAGGGCAAGCCGCTGGGGATGGAGGAGCTGCTGGAACTGGCCATTCAGGTCTCCAGCGCCCTGGAAGCCGCGCATGGCAAAGGCATCATCCACCGCGACATCAAGCCGGGCAACGTTTTCGTCACCGAATCCGGGCAAGCCAAGGTGTTGGACTTCGGCCTGGCCAAGCTGGCGGCCGAACCGCGGCCTCCCGTGGAAGAAGCGCCCACCAAGACGATCACGCCGGCGACGCCGCTCGAAGAATCCCTCACCGGCACGGGCATGGCCGTGGGCACCGTGGCCTACATGTCGCCCGAGCAAGTGCGGGGCGAGGAACTGGACAGGCGGACCGACCTGTTCTCGTTCGGGCTGGTGCTGTATGAGATGGCCACCGGTCACCGGGCCTTTTCCGGGAACACCTCCGGCGTGCTCATCGATGCAATCCTCCACCGGCAGGCGCCGCCGCCGCGGACTTTAAACCCGCAACTGCCTGGGAAGCTCGAAGAGATCATCGACAAAGCCCTCGAGAAAGACCGGAAGCTTCGCTACCAGACCGCTTCCGACATGAAAGCGGACTTGCAGCGGCTCAAGCGGGATACGGAATCGGCGCGCACGGTGACCATGCCGGCCGTGCCGGTGGCTCAGGCAATACCGCGGCGCAGGTTCTGGCTGGCTGCGGCGGGCCTCGTGGGACTGGTGCTGATCGCCGCCCTGGCAGTCTGGCGACCCTGGTTAGGGGCGCCAAGCCCGGCGCGAACGCCGGAGTTGAGGCAGCGTCAGATCACGGCCAATCCTCTCGAGGATCCGGTGTGGAGTGCGGCCATTTCCCCGGACGGCCAATACGTAGCCTACGCGGACCTGAGCGGAGTCCACATACGCCTCATCACTACCGGCGAGACCCGCCGCCTCCCCATGCCCCCGGACACGTGATTTCGGTGAGCGTTTATCGCCTGGTTCCAGGATGGAACCAAACTCTTAATCAGTGGGGAAGCCAAGGTGGGCCGAGAGCCGGGAGCATGGCTCATCTCCACGGTGACCGGCAACCCACGCCTGCTTCTGGAGAACGCCCGGAATGCCGTAGTGTCTCCGGATGACACGCGCATCACCTTCAAGAAGCGGACGGACAAGGAAATCTGGCTAATGGGCGCCAACGGGGAGAATCCTCGCCGCCTCCTCAGTCTCGGTCCGGGAGAGAAGTTCGAGTACGTGCGCTGGTCACCGGACGGGCAGCGGCTGGCCTACATGAAGAGCAGCACCGCATTCGACCAAGTCTCCCTGGAAAGCTGCGATCTGGAAGGGCGCCGGACCACCGTTATGTTGTCGGACCGGCGGTTGAAGGATTTTGGCTGGCTCCCGGACGGGCGCTTGGTGTGTGTGATGCTGGAACCACCGCCCAACCAGTACGACATGAATTTGTGGGAACTCCCAGCGGATCCGCGGACCGGGAAAGCTTCCGGACAACCCCGGAGGCTCACCAACTGGGCCGGAGTCACCTTGGTGGATCTGAGCTACAGCGCCGACGGGAAACGGCTGGCCTTCACCAACCGGCGCGATCAGAGTGACGTGTACGTGGGGGAGCTAGAAGCCGGCGGGGCTCGCTTGAACAGGGTCCGGCGTCTCACCATGGACGAGAGGATCGACTGGCCCGGAGGCTGGACCCAGGACAGCAAGTCTATCCTGTTCTACTCGGACCGCAACGGGGAGCTCAACCTGTTCAAGCAGGGCGTGAACGAATCCACCGCCGAAGTGGTAGCGGCTGGTTCGGATGAGATGAGAACGCCGCGGATGAGCCCGGACGGCGCCTGGATTCTGTACCTGGCCTGGCCTAAGACGGAGGGCGTGGCGCCTCCCTCGGGGCGGCTGATGAGATTACCCGGAGCAGGCGGCCCGCCGCAGGTGGTGCTGGAGGTGAAGGGCTACCCGGGCTCTGCAAGAATGCCGCGCGGGCGGAGCCTGGTCACTTCCAAGAGCCACATTGAGTTCCGCTGCGCTTCCCGGGGGAGCGCTACCTGTGTGTTGAGCGAAGTGGATCAGAACTGGCTGGTCTTCTCGGCTTTCGATCCCTTCCAGGGCCGAAAGGGCGAAATCACCAGGATGGACCTGACCCCGGGGGCGGGTGCGGTCACCGTCTGCCCGTCCTGTCCCGTGCCCGCGCCACAGCCCGGGCCGCCCCGAGCCGTTCGACCCGGACGACGAGGGGGTTGCCAGTTTCTGGGACCTCTCGCCGGACGGCTCGCAGCTTGCTCTCGGCATGAGAGACCGGCGTGCCCCCCGGATCACGCTCATGCATCTGGCCAGCCGGCAGACTCGCGAAATCACCGTGAAGGGGCGGACTAATCTGACCTTCCTGGCTTGGGCGGCGGACGGAAAGAGCCTGTTTGTTACCAGCAGCTTCGCCCGGGACAACTGGCTGTACCGCGTCACTCTGGACGGGGAGACGCGGTTACTGTACCAAGTGACTCGTCGGCTGCAAAGGCCCACGCCCTCGCCCGACGGGCGCTACCTGGCCTTCAGCGAAACGCCTTCCAACAGCAACGCCTGGATGGTGGAGAACCTGCCGTAAGATTGTGGATCAAGAAAGGGGAGGAATGGTGAAAAGAGCATACGCGACAGTGGGTGCATGCATTGTCTGGCTCGCGCTGGCCACTGCGCCAGCGCAGCAGCCCCAGAAGCCGCCCGAGGACCCGCTCCTGAAACAGGTCGAGGAGACGAGCAAGCGCTGCCAGGTGGAATCGAACAAGTTCCGCGAGGACGGAGGCAAGCCCGGCGATCCCCGCGACCCGGCATTGAAGTGGGCCGAGGTGCTCTGGAAGTACCGGGAGGAGTACCCCGGCACTCCGGCCGCCGCCCGCGCCACCGCTGCCGCTCTAACCTGGCTGCGGCACGCGGACCAGGACAAGGAGGTGCTGGCCCGGGCGGAGAAGTTGCCGCTGGATGATCCGGCCTGGGACCGCGTCATTGCCGGCGTCAGTTTGTCGGCGAAGAAAACAGGTGAATATGACAGGTTCCTGCGCCTCGCAGAATCCCTTTTGAGCCGGTCCAAAGACGGCAAGCTCCGTGCCATTGTGTACTCGACTATGGGGCGATCCTGGCTGGACCGGGACCGGCCCCAGGAAGCGAAGGCTGCATTCGAGTCAGCCATCCGTGAGAGTCCCGGATCCGACACCGCCAAGGCAGCCGAGCGGAGCATTTACGAAATTACGACCCTGGCAATCGGCAAGCCGGCGCCCCAGTTCGCGGCTAAGACCATCGACGGCAGGCCGATCTCCCTTGCGGATTTCAGGGGTAAAGTGGTGCTGCTGAATGTCTGGGCTACCTGGTGACCGCGATGCGTAGGGGAGGCTCCTCTACTCAAACAGCTTTATGAAAGGTTTTCGGGGCGGGGTTTCGTGGTGGTCTCGGTGTCCATTGACACGGATGTGCAGGTGTTGCGAGACACGGTGGCACGCCGGCAGTTCAACTGGCCGCAGATATGCGACGGCAAGGGCGCTGACACGGAGATTGCCAGGCTATACAACGCGGGTGCGAGCACTTTCTATGTGATGGATCGGGAGGGGAAAATTGCCGGCACTCTTAGGACCGCGAAAGGACTGGAAAAGATCGAACGGCTGGTGGAGAAACTGGTGAGCACCCGCTGAGGCATTGCCAGTGAAGCAAGGAGGTGCTTGACCATGACGAGTATCTCGAGACGAATATTCCTGGCCGTTGGAGCGACCCTTGAACCCGTCCTGGCTGCCCACAACTCCGCTGCCGAGACCGGCGCCCAGCGTCTCTCCCTTTCCAAGCTTCAGGCCTGGGAGGTCCTGGCCTACGGCATGTTCATCCATTTCGGCATGAGTACCTTCGCGGGCCAGGAACTCCCCGACGGCAAGGCGCCGCCCTCCCTCTACAACCCCGACCGCCTGGATGTGGACCAGTGGATCCATATCGCTCGCGACGCCGGAATGAAGTACGCCGTGCTGACCACTAAGCACGTCGCCGGGCATTGCCTCTGGCCCAGCCGGCACACCGATTACACGGTCGCCAACAGCGGCAACACCACCAACGTGGTCGAGGCTTTCGTCAAAGCCTGCGCACGGCGAGGCGTCCGGCCGGGTTTCTACTACTGCTCCTGGGACAACCATCACCTGTTGGGCAGCCTCACTCCCAGCTTTCGCAAAAAGGGCGAGCGGGCCTATACCACCTCGCTCTACCAGGAATTTCAAACCGCCCAGGTGACGGAACTGCTCACCGACTTCGGCCCCATCGCCGAAATGTGGATCGACATCCCCGGAGTCCTGGGCCGCGGCTACCGAACCTATCTGTACCAGCACATCGCCGCGCTTCAGCCCGACTGCGTCATCATGATGAACAGCGGCATCTCCGACCAGGTCAAGTACAACGTGGATTACGCCTGGCCCTCCGACCTGATCGCCATCGAACGGCGCCTGCCTCCTCCCAGCGGCCACCTCAAATGGCGCGACATCGAAGGTCAGCGGTACTACATACCCGGCGAGGTCTGCGATCCCATTGGCAAGGACTGGTTCTACGTGGAAGGCGACCGCCCGCGGCCTGATGAGGAGTTGGCGACCTTGTTCCTCGAGACCCGCCGCCGGGGCGCCAACCTGCTGCTGGACGTCGGCCCGGACAAGCACGGCCTCATCCCCGACCACTACCGCGACGCCCTCTTCCGCCTGCGGAAAAACGTCAAGCTGTGATCAGGACGGCACCGCTTCCACCCGCACCCGCCGCCCCTTCAGCTTGCGCAGCAACGCCGGGTCAAGCACGCGTCCTACGATGTTCACCTCGCTCGCCGCCCGGCATTCCTCGCCCTGGCTGGCGGGCGTCGGTCCCCAAAACAGGCACAGGCAGGCGCCGTCCGGCCAGTAAGCCACCGTGCCCGCATCGACCACTTCCTCGGCGTCCTTCTCGAGAGGCGCTTTGACCGGCGCCCGGAAGTAGAACTCACCGCCCCAATAATTACCTGATGCCTCAAACGGCAGAGCCTCGAAAAGCCGCCGTGCGGTCTCCGAGTTGTTCCACTCGGCCTGAACCTCTGTCTCTCCAATCGTGAATTTCACCCGTGCCATCGTCGTCACTTGGTAATCACGCCGCAGACAATGCGCGGCCCGGCGTTCCCCGCCGGATCGGTCTTCAGATCATCCGGGTTGGCATGGATGACCAGCGATGTGCCGCCGGGATGAAACAATGAGGCGTCGCCCTCGCCCAAGGTCACTCCTTTGGCGAGTAGCTTCACCTTCACCGTACCCTTCTTCCCGACCGTGAGATTCCCCAGGTCACCGGCGTGCTCGCCCTGCGGGTTCAAGCTCCCGTGGTGCTTGCCATGCGGATTGAAATGGCTGCCGGCGGTCTTGAAATCCGGCGCCTCGCACTTGCCAACTTCGTGAATGTGGATGCCGTGCAGGCCCGGTGTCAGGCCCTTCACCTCGAGAGTAATGGCGACGCCATCCTGCGCCGGCCGGAACGCGGCCTTCCCCACTGCTTGACCCTGCGCGTTCTTCAACTCGGCTTTCGCCCTGGACGGGGCCGTCTGGCTCCATACAATGACGGACAGCCCCAACACGCCCATAACCGCAACCCAGTGTTTCATGCTTGTCTCCTTCAATGGTATCCTAACACCAACCTTCCACCACGGAGGGAACACGCTATGAAAACAGCATCTGCTTGCGCATTCGCGGCGCTGTTGGCGGCCGCAGCGGTTGACGTCGATCCCGCCAGGTTGAAGATGTTCGCGCCGCTGCCCGAGGTGATGACCGCGCCCAAGAACCCCATTACCGAAGCCAAGGTCACGCTGGGCCGGACGCTGTACTACGAGGCCCGTCTCTCGAAAAACCAGGACGTCTCCTGCAACTCCTGCCACCTGCTGGACCGCTACGGCGTGGACCAGCAGCAGGTCTCCGACGGCCACCGGGGCCTGAAGGGCACTCGCAACGCTCCCACCGTCTACAACGCTGCCGGCCATTTCGTGCAGTTTTGGGATGGCCGCGCGCCAGACGTCGAAGAGCAGGCTAAGGGACCCGTGCTGAACCCGGTCGAAATGGCTATGTTATCGGAGAAGGACGTGGTGGCCGTGCTCAAGTCCATGCCCGAATACGTGGCCAGCTTCAAGAAAGCTTTCCCCGGACAGGCCGACCCGGTCACCTTCGACAACATGGCCAAGGCCATCGGCGCCTTCGAGCGCAAGCTGGTCACCCCTTCCCGCTGGGATAAGTTCCTCAAGGGCGATAAGGCCGCGCTCACCGACGCCGAGAAGGCTGGCTTTAACAGATTCGTGGACGCCGGTTGCGCCACGTGCCACGCGGGTTCCTACCTGGGTGCGAATTCCTTCCAGAAGCTCGGACTGGTGAAGCCCTGGACCCACCTCTCCGACCTGGGCCGCTACGCCGTCAGCAAGCAGGACGCTGACAAGCTGACTTTCAAGGTCCCCTCTCTGCGCAACATCGAAAAGACCGCACCCTACTTCCACGACGGCTCCGTCGCCACGCTGGAACAAGCCGTCCGCCTCATGGCCGAACACCAGAATGGAAAACAGCTCAAACCCCCAGAGGTCCAGTCCATCGCCACCTTCCTGAAATCCCTGACGGGCGAAATTCCGGCCGACTACATCAAGCCGCCCGTGCTCCCCAAGAGCACCAGCACGACGCCGAAACCCAACCCCTCGTGAGCGCCCCCATGCCCCTCACCCGCCGCCAAGCCCTGTTTCTGGTAGGACAGGCCCATGGCCTGTCAACTTCTCTTCCTACTGTCCGCCTCGGCCCCCACACGGTCTCCCGCCTGATCGTGGGTGGAAACCCGGTCAGCGCCAACTCCCACCTCTCCGGACAGATGAGCCGTCAGATGCTGGACTACTTCACCGCCGCCAACGTGAAGAAGCTGCTCCGCGACTGCGAGCAGGCCGGCATCGACACCTGGCAATCCCGTGGCGACCGCCACATCATGCGCCTGCTGCACGAGTATCGCCTGGAGGGCGGGCGCATCCAGTGGATCGCTCAGACCGCCTCCGAGTTCGCCGATATCTCGCGCAACATACGCGAGATCGCCGCGCTGCGTCCCCTCGGCATCTACCACCACGGCTCGCAGACCGACAAGTTCTGGGCGGCAGGCAAGATCGAGCAGGCCAACGAAATGCTGAAGGTAATCCGCCAGACCGGCGTCCAGGTCGGTCTGGGCACCCACATCCCGGAGGTCATCGACTACATCGAATCCAAGGCCTGGGACCTCGACTTCTACATGACCTGCATCTACAACCTCAGCCGCACCCCGCAGGAGGCCGAGCGGGTCGCGGGCCGCAAAGTCCAAGGCGAGTTCTTCTGGGATCCCGACCGCGAGAAGATGCTGGCCCGCGTCCGCCAGACCTCCAAACCCTGCCTGATTTTCAAAGTCTACGGCGCCAGCCGCAAGTGCGGCTCCCCAGAGCAAATGATCGAGGCGCTCCGCCTGGTGTTTCGATATGCCAAGCCCACCGACTCCGTCGTCATCGGCATGTTCCCTAAGTACCAGGAGCAGGTCAGGGAGAACTGCCGCCTGCTGATGGAGGCCCTGGCTCAAGACCCATCCAGTTGAGGTGTGCACATGACGAGAATTATCCCCGCGCTGCTGGCCGCGGCGTGCCTGCTCGAATGCCAGCCGGCGCCCACCATCCAGTTGCCCGCTCCCCGGCGTTCCAGCAGCACCTCGGTCGAGGAGGCCCTGCTCAGGAGACGCTCCATCCGACAGTACAAGAACGAGCCGCTCACGCTCGCCGAAATTTCTCAGCTCCTCTGGGCCGCCCAGGGCACTACCAGCGACCGAGGCCTCAGAACCGCGCCCTCAGCCGGAGCATTGTATCCCCTGGAGGTGTATGCGGTGGTCGGAAACGCCAAAGGTCTCGAGCCGGGCGTGTACAAGTACGCCTCTCGCCCTCACACGCTTACCCGTGTGCTGGCGGGCGACAAGAGGAGCGAGCTGGCCGCGGCCTCCCTCGGCCAGTCTCAGGTCCAGGATGGCGCGGTCTGTTTCGTCATCTCGGCGGTGTATGAGCGCACCGCCAAGCGTTACAAGGACCGGGCCGTGCGCTACGCCGTCCTGGAGGCCGGCCACGCCGCCCAGAACGTTTACTTGCAGGCCGCCGCGCTGAACCTGGGCGCCGTAGTCCTGGGCGCTTTCTCCGATGCCAAAGTCAAGAGCCTGCTGAACATGCCGGAAGAGGAGAGCCCCTCTACGTCATGCCGGTGGGCAAGATGCCCTGAACCCAACCCCGTAAATTCAACCGCCTCGCCTCTCACGCCACAGCCCCAGCGACGTATTCGGGCGCAGTGGCCCTACCCAGAATTGACGATTGACGATTTTCTCATTGACGATTGGCGGAGGCATACCCGGAGGCCGCAGTGCAATCGTCAATGAATCAATCCTCAATGAATCAATCTTCTTTGCTGTCAGCCTCTCCGGTAGATCGCCCGTCCCACCCGCCGCATCCAGGCCAGCTCGTCTTCCGACATAGGCCCGCGGCGGAGCGCCTCGAGCGCGTGTTCCATTTGTGCGGCGTTGGCTGGGCCGGTCAGACAAATGTCCACCGCCGGGTTTGTCAGCACGAAGCGGTAACAATCGCCTGCGGTCGGAACCCTCTCCTCCTTCGGAATCCTACGGTGGCCCAGCAACCGGCGCCAGCTCGTCGCCGTGTACGCCACGATTCCGGGCCGGTTCTCCAAGGGCAGGTGAGGAAAAACGTCCTGCTCCGCTCCTGTATGCACGGCACTGTAGCGCAGGTGGAACACGTCAAAATCCGGATCCTGCGCGATTTGCGGCACCAACAGTCGCCGATGCGTAGACAGCGCCAGAAACCGCACCCGGCCACGCTCCTTGAGCCTGCGGGCTGCATCCAGAATGCGCCCGGATGGACGGTGGCCCCACAGACCGAGCAACAGCAGGTCCGAATAATCGAGGCGCAGTCCGCGCAGCGCACGTTCGATACTCGGGCCGATCAGCCCCGCCACCCTCGAGTACGATTGCAGCACCACAACCAGGCGCTCGCGGTACCGGCTCAGATTTCGGATTGCCTCCCCGAAGCCCTGGCGCCGGAAAGTCCCCCAGTAAAAGTAGTTCACCCCCTGCTCGAAAGCGCGCTCCAGCGCCTCCGCAGGCGCCCCGAAGCTGAGCCCACCCCCAACCGGCCCACCTCCAGGCCAGTGCGCCCCAAGACAGTTCGTTCAAAAGTTCGCGGCTGATTCCTCATCGGGTCTATCATAATGGAGGGAGATGGACGACTCAACGCGCCGGGAATTCCTCGAGGTTTCCCTGGTCGCCGCGCGCGAGCCCAAGGCGGGTGTGCCCACCATGCGGCGCAAGGATTTTCAGGCCGCCTACCTGCGCCTGGAGCGCACCGGCGAGCTGGCCGAGCGCGCCCGCGCGCTGTATGCCATTTACGAGAGCTGCCACCTGTGCCCGCGCCAGTGCGGCGCCAATCGTCTCAAGGGCGAGAAGGGCGTCTGCCAGGCCGTCTCGCGCGTCAAGGTGTACTCCTCTCACCCTCATTTTGGAGAGGAGAAGTCGCTGGTGGGCCGCCACGGCTCGGGCACCATTTTCTTCAGCCACTGCAACCTGCGCTGCTGCTTCTGCCAGAACTGGGAGATCTCCCACCGCGGCGACGGCAGCTACCTGAGCGACGAATCGCTGGGGCGCATGATGGTCGATGTGCAGGACCTGGGCTGCCATAACATCAACCTGGTTACCCCGACCCACGTGGTCCCAAACATCGTCCAGGGGCTACGCAGTGCCATCCGCATGGGATTGCACGTGCCGCTGGTTTACAACTGCGGGGGCTACGAGCCGGTGGAGATTCTGAAGCTGCTGGACGGCATCGTGGACATCTACCTGCCGGATTTCAAGTACACCGACGGGGCGATGTCGGAGAAGTACTCTGCGGGCGCCAAAGACTACCCCGAAGTGGCAGCCGCCGCCCATATTGAGATGCACCGCCAGGTGGGGGAGTTGGTCGTGGATGAGAACGGCATCGCCCTGCGCGGCCTGATCATCCGCCACTTGGTGATGCCCAACAACATCGCCGGTACGGAGAAGTTCGTCGAGTTCGTGGCCCAGAAACTGACCCGCTCCACTTACGTCAACATCATGGGCCAGTATCACCCCGAGTACAAAGCCCGCAAGATCCCCGAGCTGTCCCGCCGCATAACCACCGCCGAGTACCGCCAGGCGATCGAGTGGGCCCGCCAGGCGGGGCTGACGCGGCTGGACTAGTTCAACGCCTGCGCCGAAGCCAGATAGACCGCGTTCAGCAGGAATTTGAACGTCCCAAAAGGTTGCCCGCGAAACTGCGGCCGGAATCCGAACAGGACCACCCGCCCGCGGCCGTGCCGCGCTTCCAGCAGCACGTGCCTCCCCAGCACCGCCCGCTCTCCGGAAACCCATCCGCTGGCCAGCAGGTTCGAGGCCGCATAGCTCGCCAGCGAGCGGATCTCCCGCTCCCCCTTGTTAAACTCCGCGAGCAGCGTGATCTCGAAAGCCTGCCCGCCATCGGAAAACGCGATGGCCTCCTTTGGCATCCCGAAGGCCAGCGGTTGCGAGGTATCCACGTTGATCCGGAGCAGCGAGCCCGGACAGTAGAACGAGGTTGCGCTCGGCTCCGACGGGACGCGTCCTTCCTCCGAAGGCCCCGGGCCTCCGGCAGGCCGCAGCGTATTCCGCACCGGCAGCGGGAAAAACTGAATCGGCAGTTCCGTGGCGCTGTCCAGCGCCACCAGCGTGCCGCCGCTGCGCACAAACTCATCCAGGTTATAAAGGCCGCGCAGGCCGATGCCACCCGTGTACTCCGGCCGCTGCTCCGAGCGGGCCTCCGCAGAAGATTCGCCCCGCCCGCCCGCGCGCTCGCCCTGTCGAATCCCGTGCAGGATCGAGGTGGCGCTCTGCGATGTCAGAATGATGGTGTCGAACCGTGAGCGCAGATCCGGCTTCTGGAAGTCGTCGTTGTGAATCACCGTGTGCGGGATCTTGTAGTAATCCAGCAGCCACTGGGTCCAGCCTGTGTCCATGTTCGCCGTCCACGGTTCATAGAGTCCCACGCGCGGGCGCCGCAACTCAAAAACCGCTTTCTCGAAAGCCCCGGCCGGCGATCTCCCCGCCACCAGGATCGTCCCGTCAGAAGCCCAGCGCACCTTGCTCCCCCGCTCCAGCAGCTCCGCCGTCAGCAGGAAGGCAGCGTTCTCCCGGTGATCCAGCGAGGGCGGCTGCGGCTTGATCTCGGAGACCACCTCCAGGTCCGCCTCGAACGGTTCCTCCACCCGCTCGATGGCCACGCCCATCTGCATGCTCAGCGTCCAGCCCGCAATGTCGTAGGGCCGTTTTGTCGGACCCGTGGTCCCGGTCCGTATCTCGGGGTACTTTTGCGCCTCCAGCAGGTCCATGAGGTAGGCGCGGAAGGGCTGAGCCGCCAGCAGCACGTACGTGCCTTCCGGATAGGACTTGCCGCCGGCCTTGAATGGTCCCCGCGCCCGCCGCACCTCGACTCCCCCCAGCGCCAGCCGTTGCAGCATCTCCACCGCGGCCGAGCGGTCCCACTGCTCCACCGGGACCAGGTAGGCGTACGGCTTGCCCTTCCGCCCCGCCTCCATCTGCGCCCGCGCCATCTCGTAAGCCTTCAGCAGGAAATGAGAAGAGCGCGCCGAGGCCAGCTCCAGAATCGCAAAGTCCGCCGTCGCCATGTACTCGATGGCATCCCGCAGAGCCCACTTCCCTCCCAGCCAGGGGCGCGGGTAGAACACGCCCGGCTCGCGCGTCGGCATCCCGTTTGAGAAGCGCTCCGGAATCTCGCTCGGCTTATATGTGTGCGGTGTCGCGTAGCCGTACCCCGCCGTCTCCGTCAGAATGCCGTGCATGTTGTGAAAGGCCGGCACCGAGCGCAGCCCCCCGCTCCACCAGGCGTCGAAGCCCACGTAGGAGATCGCGCCCGGCTTGTCTTCGCGCGCGAAGCGTTCCCCCATGGCCGCCCCGATCAGGTTGATCCCCTCCATCACCGCCGCCGGAATGTGCGGATTCAGCGGCTCCCCGTACGGCGGGATGAAGATCCGCGCCGGAAACGGCGCCGTCTGGTGCTGGTTGTAGACGATTTGCGGAAACCACTCCTGAAACAGCAGCCGCGTCACCTGTCGCGTCTCTGCCAGGTTCAGCATGAACCAGTCGCGATTGTTGTCGTGACCGGCGTACTTGTGATACAGCCAGGGCAGCCGCGCCATCTCGTACGGCGTGCCCTACGTTCTTGCGGTACCATTCCACCACCCAGTCCAGGCCGTCCGGATTGATCACCGGCACCTGGAGCAGGATCACGTTCTGCCGGATTCTCCGCGTCTCCTCGTCTTCCTGGGTGATGAGGCGGTAGGCCAGCTCCGGCAGCGTGCTGCGCTGGGGCCACCTCGCTGGCGTGCAGCCCCGAATCGATCCACACCATGGCCTTCCCTTCCCCCGCCAGCCGCCGCGCCTCTCCCGGCTCCGCCTGCCCCAGCGCCAGTCGGCGGCTGATCTCGCGATACCGCTCCAGGTTCTTCAGATTCTCCGGCGCTGACAGAAATGCCACGTACATCGGCTTTCCGTTCGAGCTCTTGCCGAACTCGACCAGCCGGATCCGGTCGCTGGACCGCTCCAGCGCTTGAAAATACCCGACAATCTGGGCGTAGTCCGCCAGCTTGTAATCGTCGCCGGGTGCAAACCCCAGTTTCTCTTTGGGAGTGGGGACCGCGCCCCAACTCCAGGCAACCGCGCAGAGCGCAACAACAAATAGTTTTCGCATGGCCGTGGGAAAAATCATATTATGCCTTTAATGGAAGCTGCACAACAGGCGAAGTTTCAAATCGGCCTCATCCAGATGGCCTGCGCGCTCGATCCCAACGAAAACCTGGCCAAGGCCGTCTGGCGAATCCGCGAAGCGGCGGCGCGCGGCGCCCAAATCATTTGCCTCCAGGAATTGTTCCGCACCCAGTACTTCTGCCGCGAAGAGAACGCGGAACTGTTCGCGCTGGCCGAGCCGGTCCCCGGCCCTACCACCGAGACGTTAGGCGCGCTGGCCCGCGAGCTTGGGGTTGTCCTCATCGCGCCGCTGTTCGAGCGCCGCGCCCCGGGCCTGTACCACAACACCGCGGCGGTGATCGACGCCGACGGCGCCCTCCCGGGTCTCTATCGCAAAATGCACATCCCCGACGACCCGCTTTACTACGAGAAGTTCTACTTCACCCCGGGCGACCTGGGCTTCCAGAACTTCGACACCCGCTACGCCCGCCTGGCCCCGCTCATCTGCTGGGACCAGTGGTATCCGGAAGCCGCCCGCCTGGCCAGCCTGGGCGGCGCAACGATTCTCTTCTACCCCACGGCCATCGGCTGGCACCCCGCCGAAAAGCTCCACCACGGCGCCGCCCAACTGGACGCCTGGCGCACCATCCAGCGCGCCCATGCCATCGCCAACGGCGTCTATGTCGCTGCCGTCAACCGCGTGGGTCACGAGGGGCCGCCCGATGGCGGCATCGAGTTCTGGGGTTCCTCCTTTGTGGCCGACCCCTTCGGACGCATCCTCGCCCAGGCCTCGCAAGACCAGGAGGAGATCCTGGTCGTGGAATGCGACCCCCAGCGCATCGAGGAAGTCCGCCGCCACTGGCCCTTCCTGCGCGACCGCCGCATCGACGCCTACTCCGGCCTGCTGGAGCGCTGGCTGGGCTAAACCGGCAATCGCGGTCATCCAGGAGTGAGGAGAACCTTCAGCACTCCCTTCTGTGCCGCCCGCTGGAAAGCCCGCGGCGCCTCCGAGAGCGGGAATCGCGCCGAGATCATTTCTTCTAGCCGGAGCTGGCCGCCACGCAGCAACTCCAGCGCCGGCTCGAACCGTCCGCAACGGGAGCCGATCAGCGTGACCTCATTGACCACGATCGGCGCCGTATCCATCGCCACCGTCCCGTGCACAGTGGACTTCATGATAATCACGCCCCGCGGCTCCACCATCTCGAGCGCCTGCCGCAAACCCTCGGCTGAGCCGGTGGCCTCGATCACCCAGCGGAAGACTGCTTTCGGCGCCCGCCCGCGAATCCGGTCTGGCAGAATCCCGGCCTCGCGAGCGAGCCGCAGCTTTTGCTCGTGGTGGCCGTACAGGTGAACGTCGTAGCCGTGCGCGCTGAGCACCTGTCCAATCAGCAGCCCCAGTTTTCCATCCCCGAGCACCGCCACCTCGTCCTCCGGCGGAATGTCCACCTGGTCCAAAACCTCGCAGGCCCCCGCCAGAGGCTCGGTGAAGACCGCCTCCTCCGTCGCCACCTCATCCGGCACAACGTGAAGGTTTCGCTCGGGCAGCGTGAAGAATTCGCTGAACGCGCCAGGATGCTTCACGATACCCAGCACCGTGCGATTCGGGCAGTGCCGCCCCAACCCCCGCCCGCACCAGTTGCACCGGCCGCAGGCCAGGTTGATCTCTCCCACCACCCGCCGTCCAATCAGCGCAGGGTCATCGGCCTCGACCACTTCCCCCACGAACTCGTGCCCCGGCGTGCCGCGAAAGCCGTAGTACCCGCGCTGGAGCTCCAGGTCGGTATTGCAGATCCCGCCGCACAGCAGCCGGATCAGCGCGAACCCCTGCCTGCGCAGCGGTTTCGGCCGCCGGCGAACCTCGACGCGCCCGTTCTCGATGTGCACAGCGATCATGCGACAGTCCCAGTATAATCAGGGTTTCATGGTGGCTGAACTGGTCTGTTTCGAACCCAGGTGCCGTGCACGCTTCCCCATCACGGAAGTCATCTACAACTGCCCCCATTGCGGCGGCCTGCTCGAGGCCGCCTACGCGGACTGGACCTGCGATCCGGCGGGGCTGAAGAAACTCTGGCGCGAGCGCCGCACCAGCAACTCGAAGCTCGATCAAAGCGGCGTCTGGCGCTATCGCGAATGCATTCCCTTCCTGGACAGCTTCGATAGCATCGTTTCCCTGCGCGAAGGCAACACGCCCTTGCTTGAGGCGCCCCGCGCCGCCGCCTACGCCGGTCTCGACCGCCTCGTCTTCAAACACCAGGGATTCAACCCCACCGGCTCCTTCAAGGACAACGGCATGACCTGCGGCGTGGCCCAGGCCCTGCGCCTGAGAATGACCCGCGTGGCCTGCGTGTCCACCGGCAACACTTCAGCCTCCATGGCCGCCTACGCCAGCGCCGCCGGCCTCCAGCCCATCGTCTTCATCCCCCACGGCAACATCTCCTACGGCAAGCTGGCTCAGGCCCTGGAATACGGCGCCCGCACCCTTCAGGTCGAGGCCAATTTCGACCAGATCCTGGCCCTGGTGCGGGTCCTGGCCGAGAGGCTCGGCATCTACCTGCTCAACTCCATCAACCCTTTCCGCATCGAGGGCCAGAAGACCATCATGGTCGAGATGATGGACCAGCGCGATTGGAACCCGCCCGATTGGATCGTGCTCCCCGGCGGCAATCTCGGCAACACCTCCGCCTTCGGCAAGGCGCTGCGCGAACTCCGCCAGCTTGGGCTGATCGAGAAGCTACCGCGCCTGGCCGTCATCCAGGCCGAACGCGCCGCCCCCTTTTATGCCCTGATGCGTTCGGAAGACCACTCCGCGCTCCGCGCCGTCCCCCAGCCCGAGACCCTGGCCACCGCCATCCGAATTGGCGATCCGGTCTCCTGGCCCAAGGCCCTCCACGAGGTGCTCGCCTCCGGCGGCACAGTCGAGAAGGTCACCGAGCAGGAGATCGCTGACGCTAAGGCCCAGATCGGACTCTGCGGCATCGGCTGCGAGCCGGCCTCCGCCGCCACCCTGGCCGGCATTCGCAAGCTGACCGCCGCCGGCGTCATCTCCCCAACTGCCGACGTAGTGGCCGTCCTGACCGGCAATCTGCTCAAGGATCCGGACTACATCTACCGCTACCACACCGCCCAGCTCGCGACGCCCGGCGGCGAACAGATCCGATCCACCTATGGCAACCAGCCAGTCCTCGTCCCCAACGACCCCGACCGCATTGCGGCCCTACTGGCCCGCTGACTTCAGTAGGACAGGCCTCCGGCCTGTCCCCGGAGTTTCCCCATCTCAAGGGCAGGAGGGTGTGTGCACTGTCTGGGTGGGGCAGCACTTCTGTGATCGGGTCGGGTGACCGGGATTGCGCCCGGCCACCCTCCCACACCACCGGACGTACGGTTTTCCGTATCCGGCGGTTGAACGCAGCGGCGATCATTGCGCCGCAAGATCTGACGGCATTGGAAACCCATACCGTCGCAGCACGGCGTTGGAAAGCCCAGCCTGCATCGTACGCGTCGCGGCCATGAACCAAGCGCCCCGGCGCGTGTGCACGGTCGCCAGCAACCGGGGATTCACCCCCAATCGCCGTAGCGCCTTCGCGCGACCCTTCACGCTGTGCCACCGCAGCCAGAAGCACTTCCGAATATGTCGGCGGATCCAACCCTCCAGCCGAAAGATGGGCTGGCGTTCCTCGGCCAGCCGGAAGTACTCCCACCAGCCGACCACGTACTGTCGCCAGGCGTCCCGCAGCTGGTTGCTGGTTCGGCTCTGGCGGCCCTGCCACATCTCCCGCACTCTGGCTTTGAATCGCTCCAGACTCTCCGGAGCCACTTCCATCTGCCCTTTGCGGTTCAGTCGAAAGCCCAGAAACTTGCGTTCCCAAACCCTCCCCGTTCCGCTCTTGGCGGTATTCACCTTCAGTCGCAGATGCTTCTCGATCCAGTCCTGGATGGATGCCATCGTCCGCTCGGCCGCTGACTGACTGCCTACGTAGATATTGCAGTCATCGGCGTACCGGCTGAACTGGTGACCTCGCCGCTCCAGTTCTTTATCGAGCGCGTCCAGATAGATGTTGGCCAGCAACGGAGACAGCGGGCCTCCTTGCGGCGTCCCTTCCTCACTCGCCACCACCACCCCTTCCACCATGGCCCCGCGTCGCAGGTACTTCCCGATCAGGTGCAACACCCTCTTGTCGCGGATCACCTTGCCGATCCGCCCCATCAGGATGTCGTGGTTCACGTGGTCGAAGAACTTGGCAATATCCAGATCGACGACCCAGTCCCTACCCTGCTCGGCGTACCGCTTGGCCGCGGCCACTGCACCGTGCGCACTGCGCCCGGGGCGAAATCCATAGCTGTGCTCGCTGAAACGCGGCTCGAAGATCGGCGTCATCACCTGCAACAGCAACTGCTGGATGAACCGATCCAGCACCGTGGGGATACCCAGCATCCGTGTGCCTCCGCTCGGCTTCGGAATCTCTACCCGCCGCCCGGGGCTCGGAACGTAGGTCCCGGCCAGCAGCTTGGCCCGGATCTTTTCCCAATGCGCTTGAAGATGTGCTTCCAACTCGCTCGTCTTCATCCGGTCGATCCCCGGCGCTCCCTGGTTGCGTTGTACCGCTCCCAGCGCCCGCCGCTGATTCTCCGGTGCAACGGCTTGCTCCATCAGGCTCTCGTACATCGCTCTCTGTCGAGGGGTTCGCGAAGGTTCCGCCTCGCTTCCCGCCGCCTCCGGCTCGCCACGGCTGCACCGTCTCTGCCGTTGGCGCTCCTTGCTGCGACCGCCCTTCTAGCGGTTCTTGGATTTCAGGCCTTTCTCGGCCTCGCCTTCAGTTCCCCTTCTAGCTCCGTTCCTTCGTTCTTCGGCCCTTCGCTCCGCCCGTGTTACCGGGCTTCCTTGCTACTACAGCCTATGCTGACTTCTCCGGCGTTCTCACCCCGGAGATCTCCCCAGGTAAGGCGCTGACTCTTTCCCCTGGCGCCGGCTGGCTCTACCTGACGTGTCTTGGTGGCTTTCGGGCTTCGCTGTTGCAGGCCAGCTCGCCGCCCACGCCCGGCCTCGCTGCCAGTTTCTATTCGTCCGGTCCAGAGTTTGCCTCTCGCTTTCTTCGGCTTCGCCTCGCGACTACGCCTTGCGATTTGGCTACGGTTGCCGCCACCGGCCCCGTGAAGTACGTTTCAACCTCCTAGATTCAGCCCATACTGGGCACACCTGCCGCCGGGCT
>CAVRZY010000268.1:0-10347 GCA_963725415.1 uncultured Acidobacteriota bacterium
TGGACCTGGCAGAAACCGCTCGCCGGTTTATTGCCAACGCCGTATTCCGTGTCTTCGACGACCTGATCCTGCATAAGCTGGCCGCCCACAATAGGCTGACCTGCTCGGAACTTCGTGGACTTGAGCACTTGAAAAACGCTCTGGCCGAGGGGAGGGGAGCCATCATCGTCAGCGGGCATTTTTACGCCAACCGCGTGGCCAAGCGCTATCTTGCTGAGATTGGTTATCCCATGATGTCCGTACGGCACAGCCAACCTCCGGATCCGGCAATGGGTCGGTTCGGGGAGAGGTTCTTGCAGCCGCGCTACATTGAATTCCTGCACGGCGTGATCCGGGACGAGGTTCTTCTTCAGGACCCGGACTGCGTTCTCAAAATCTTGAAGCGCCTCCGTGCAGGCGGGTTGGTGAATATCCATGTGGACGCGGTCTTTTCACCTCATGCCGTCCCGCTTCCGTTCCTGGGCACTTACTGGTTGTTTCCGACCGGCTTTCTCCGGATCGCGAGACTTTCCCGCTGCGCCCTGGTCCCCATGCTGTGTCTCGGGGATAGCCGCCGCCTCACGATCATTTTCGACGAACCCATTGACCTGGACTATGGGTTGAGC
Organism: uncultured Acidobacteriota bacterium; assembly: GCA_963725415.1. Lineage (GTDB taxonomy): Bacteria > Acidobacteriota > Terriglobia > Bryobacterales > Bryobacteraceae > CAVRZY01. The sequence continues at coordinate 606 of CAVRZY010000268.1, forward strand.
GAAGATCAGTTTGTTTCCGTCAACCTGCCGAAGCTGGTCGACAAGCTGCAATCACAGATCCTGCAATACCCCGATCAGTGGGACGCGTGGTTGGATTACGAGCCGTCCTCAGTTGGTCCACCTGCTTCGGCGGCCGGGTCCCTGTCGCCATGATAGACGAAAGCGAGATTGCCAGTAGAATCCGAAAGGTGCTGATAGACGCACTGTCCCTTAACTTGGAAGAGGAAGACCTTCGATACAGCGAGAAGCTGGATGAGTTGGTCGGCCTGGATTCCCTGGCGGTGCTGGAGTTTGTAACAGCACTGGAGAAGGAATTCGGGATTACCATTGAGCCGGAGCAACTCGAACTGGAGGTTCTCAGAGACCCGAACAAGCTCGCCGCCTATATTGCTGCGCGCACGGGCCCGGGCTCGGAGCAGGTCCCTCGGACCAGCGGGGTTGAATCATGATCACAGAACGACTCGATGGAATCGTGGCGCAATACGCAGGCTCTGTCGCTGTAGCTGATGACGAAGAGCGGATCACTTATCGCGAACTGGCTTCGAGAAAAGCGTGGTTCGCCAGGTACCTGAGGGGAAGCTTGAATCTCGCTGAGGGAGATGTCGTCGCGGTATCTCTTCCCAACTGCTGGGAGTTCATCGTGAGCTTCTTCGCCATTGCGGAAATCGGCGCCGTCTCAATGCCTTTCAACACGCAGTGGCGGACCAAGGAGATCGAGTGGTGCGCCAGCAGGCTTCCCATCTCTGCCGTGATCACGAACCAGGAACTTCGTGAACCGTGGGACCACTTCCAGAAGCAGATACCGGCAGGCCGCGTGGTTGTGGTAGACGAACCGGCAATGCGCCAGGAGTTGGGAGCCGATCGCCGAGGAGAAGAGGTGATGGCTTCGCCCGCCAGGAGACGGTTTGAGGATGAGGCAGTCCTGTACCTTGCGACGTCTGGGTCTACCGGCAGGCCGAGAGTAGTGCCGCGCTCTCACCGCAACCTGGTCGCTGGGGTCACCAACATAGCGGAGGCCTTAAACATCTCTCCCGGCCTGCGCTTCCTCAGTGTCGTGCCCTTCTACCATGCGCACGGCTTCAACAACTGCATGTTTCTTCCGCTCATGAAGGGCGCCACAGCAGTGCTCATGAGAAAGTTCATCCCCAGCAAGCTTGTGGAAAAGGTGCGTCGGGAGGGGATTCAGATTTTGATCGCCTCTCCCTTTGTCTTCCGCATGCTGGCAGAGCACAGCACGGATGCGCGCGCTTTCTCATCCGTGGAAATCTGCATGTCAAGCGGGGCTCCTATGTCTGCGGCATTGACAGCGCTGTGCGCTGATCGGCTCGGCATACGGGTGAGACAGCTCTATGGCTCTTCAGAGACGGCCACGATTTCGATCGAATCGGCTCACGACACGGAGGGTGGCGGATCGGTTGGCAGGCCACTGAAATCGGTCGAAGTCAGGATTCTCGCCGGCGATGGCCGGGAGCAGCCCGCCAATCAGGTCGGAGAGATAGCCGTGAAGAGCGCCGCGGTGATGAAAGGCTACCTCGGAGAACCCGAGCTCAATGCGAAGGTATTTCACGATGGCTTCTTTCGCACCGGCGATCTGGGCAGGATCGATGAGCAAAATAATCTGGTGATCTCAGGAAGAGTCAAGCAGGTGATTAACGTCGGCGGGATAAAGGTGGATCCTGCTGAAATTGAAAATGTTCTGGAGGCGCTACCTGAGGTGCGGGAGTGTAGGGTCCTAGGGATAGCTGATCCTCGGCAGACGGAGATCATCAAGGCCGTAGTTGCCGTTCGGCCGGGTCGGAGTCTCTCCCGCCGCCAGATCGTCGAACACTGCAGGAAGTACTTGACCGACTACAAGATACCCCGCGTAATCGAGTTTGTAGAGTCCATCCCCGCCGACATTACAGGCAAGTACCGGACGGCGTGGGAAGTGGAGAGAGACGACCTATCCGGTTCATAGCGCAGCGAAGCCGCAACCAGACAACCCAGCGAGCGGCGCCCGCGCGCGGAGCGGCAGCGCCGAAAGTGGCCAACGCGCGGAAATGTTTCTCCGGGGAGGGGGCTGCCCAGACTGGAAGTGGCTATGGTAATATGACTATAGTCATGACCGAGCAAATCGCAGCCGGAGTGTTCAAAGCCAAGTGCCTCAGGCTCCTGGATGAGGTGCAACGAACGCGGAAGGAGATCGTTGTCACCAAGCGGGGCAAGCCGGTAGCGCGGGTCGTGCCGGTCAACAACCCAGACACCCAGTGGTTCGGGCGGATGAAGGGAACCGGAAAGATCGTCGGTGACATCATTGCCCCCATAGACGTGGTCTGGGATGCCGACCGCTGAGCGCTGGCAGCCTCTGCTGCTCGATACCCATTGCTGGCTCTGGATGGAATTCGGGCGAGCAGAGCTATTCTCCCGCACTGGACTCTCTGCCATTAAGGAAGCCACAGCGAAGAAGGACCTCCTGGTATCCGTCATATCGGTTTGGGAAGTGGGGATGCTGGAATCTAAGGGCCGAATCCATCTGTATGTGTCCTGCGAGGACTGGGTGAAAAGAGCACTGGCCAACCCTGCTGTTACGCTGGTGTCCCTGAGCCCGGACATAGCTCTGGACAGCACGCGGCTTCCCGGCGACTTTCACGGAGATCCTGCCGATCAAATCCTGGCGGCCACGGCGCGGCGCTTGGGAGCCAGGATACTGACCAGGGACCGCCAGCTCACTCAGTACGGCCGGCAGGGGTACATCAAGGTCGTGCCGGCATGATGGTCTGGCCCAGCCTCTTTGACAGCCTCTCGACTTCAGCCCTCGCTTTGGTGGCGATGTTGGCGTTCTCCAGCGGGTCGCTTTCCAGGTCGAACAGCAGCGGCGGCAACTCGGTGAGGGGCGGCCCAGCGCGCGACAGGCCAGCGGAACCGAAACCTCGTATCAGTTTGTAGCGCCCGTCGAAGACCAGGCGCCATCCTCCCAGACCGGACAGGACATAGTCGCGATGGGAGCGCGTCTTGCCTTCCAGCAACGGCCTCAGAGAACGGCTGTCCATGTCCGCCGGCCTGGGCAATGCGGCGTAGTCCAGAAAGGTAGCAGCCAGATCCATCACGCTGACGAGCGCCTCGCTGACCAGGCCCGCTCCCACGCCGGGACCAGCCACGTAGAGCGGCACCCCAACCGAGGGCTGATAGGGCACCGACTTGCCCCAGCGATCGTGGTCGCCCAGCATCTCGCCGTGATCGCTGCTGTAGACCACCAGCGTGTTGTCCAGTTCGCCGCGCCTCTTCAGCTCCTCCATGAAAATGCCCACCCAGCGGTCGATGTTCTCAACCATGGCGGAGTAATTCTGGCGGATGGCAAGGTGCGTTTCGGGTGAGAATTGGCGCGAGCCGTTGGGTTGAGGGAAGCCGGTGATTTTCCGGCAGCTCTCTTCCATCCGCCGGGTGATGTCCCAAGGCTCGTGGGGGCCGGTGAAGTTGACCATCAGGAACCAGGGTCTGCCCCCGGGGAACCTCCGCATCAGGTTCAGGCCGTTGTTGGCCACCCAATTGTCGCAGTATGCCTCTTCGGGAAGAGGTGTAGGAAATGTGGCTGAGGGATCCTTGCGCCGGCCGAAATCCTGGACGTGCATGGCGGCGAGTTGCTGCCGGTGCAGGTAGGCCATGTAGGGATCTTTGGGGGTGAGGGCGCCGCTGCGGATGGCGTCGTGCTTGCCGGCGTTATCGATGCCGTCGGAGAAGCCCCACTGGGGCAGCAGACGCTTGCCGTCCAGTCCCCAGTCCAGCGTGGCTTTGTGCAGGTCGAACTTGCCGCAGCCGGCGACATGGTAGCCGCTGTCGCGCAGCAGGGAGTAGTAGGTGGTCTGGTCGAGCGGGTAGTCGTGCCCATTGCTGGGGACGCGGCAGCGGTCGTATTCCTTACCCGCCGCCAGACAGGCCCGCGAAGGGGCGCAGAGTGGGGAGGCCACCAGGGCCCGGGTGAAGCGAGCGCCGCGGCGCGCCAGCGCATCCAGGTTGGGAGTGCGGACGGGGACGCGCGGATTCGCCCCGGTCCAGTCAAGTCGATGCTGGTCGGGGAACAGCAGCAGGATGTTCGGGCGATTTCCCGCGGCGGCAGCGAGAGCCCCCGCCGTCGTTGTGAAAAATTCTCTCCTGCTGTGCTGGCGCATGACGGATTGCCTGTCACCAGCCTATCGGCTCTGTGCGGCCCGCGGCAGAGCGCCGATGCGCGGTTCCTGGTTCGAGCGCGTTTTTGTCGTCTCGTAAGCTTGGCGAATCTCCTCGGGGAATCCCGCCATCAGGCGCTCGAGGCGCACCTGGATGTCTTTGACTACCTCGGGATGTTCCACCGCCACGTCGTAACTCTCGTCTGGGTCGTTCACCAGGTCGTAGAGTTCGGGGTTCTGGAGCGGCAGGTTGAGCCGGCCTCCGGGGGGTGCGGGACTCCAGGTGGCCGAATTGTAACGGGCGATGTGCAGCTTCCACCTGCCCAGCCGGGCGCACTGAACCTGAATGTTGTCGAAGTACAACAGGGCTTCCCGCTCCAGCTCCTGCTTCTGGCCGGTGAGCAACGGCCAGAGGTCGATCCCGTCAACAGGATTCTTCGGCAGCGGGACGTCGCAGAGCCGCGCCACGGTGGGCAGCACATCCATCAGCGAACCCAGGCCCGGGCAGACGCGGCCCTTGGGGATGCGGCCGGGGAAGCGCGCCAGGAACGGCTCGCGGACCCCGCCTTCGTAGGTCATCCCCTTGCGGCCACGCAGTTTGCCGGGGCTGCCCTGAAACCAGGGACCGTTGTCGGAGGAGAACATTACCAAAGTGTTGTTGTCCAGGCCGTGCTTCTTGAGGGCGGACAAGACTTCTCCCACGCTCCAGTCCACTTCCTCGATCACGTCGCCGTACAGGCCGGCTGGGGATTTGTCGCGAAAGCGCGGGGAGGCGGCCAGAGGAATGTGCGGGTAGGTGTGGGCGAAGTACAGGAAGAAGGGCGAGTCCTTGGATTGCTGGATGAAGCGCAGGGCGTACTCGGTGTAGCGCGGCGTCAGCGTTTCCAGCGTGGCAGTCTGCTCGACCACCTCGGTGTTATGCAGCAGCACGCGTGGGTTCATGTCGTTGCTGTAGGGGATGCCGAAGTACTCGTCGAAGCCGCGAGTGGTGGGCAGGTATTGCGCCAGGTGGCCAAGGTGCCATTTGCCGATGCACATGGTCTTGTAGTTCCTGGCCTTGAGCAACTGGGCCAGGGTGACTTCGGAATCCGGCAGGCCCGTGGTGTCCATGGGGTTCAGCACCCGAGGCACTCCCACGCGCGTGGGGTAGCGCCCCGTCATTAGCGCGGCGCGGGAGGGCGAGCAGACGGGGTTGGCGGAGAGAAAGTGGGTGAAGCGCATCCCTTCGCTGGCCATGCGGTCCAGGTTGGGGGTGCGGAGATTGGAGCCGTAGCAGCCCAGGTCTCCGTAGCCCAGGTCATCACAGAAGATCATGATGACGTTGGGCGGACGGGTGGCGGCCAGCGCGGGTCCGGCGCACAACGCCGCGCCCGCCACCTTCAGGAAATCGCGTCGGTTGAATGTTCGGTTTGGCATGTTCGATTAACCCATCGATGAGGTGTGTTCTGGTTCGATTCTGTACATCACGCGGACCTCGCCCGGCTGGCGGGAGGGGTACTGGTCCAGGTTCAAGTACTTCTTGGCCATCTTGTTGATGTGACCGTCGGCGCCCTGCTCGGTGATTTCCACCACGCGACCGCGGATCTCCAGATAGCGATAAGGGTTGTCCGGGTCCATGATAGAGAGCGCCACGCGCGGGTCCCGGCGCATGTTGCGGTCCTTCCGCCGGCCCTTGGCCGAGTTCACGATGACATGGGTCCCGTCAAAATCGCACCACACCGGAGTCACCTGGGGACGGCCGTCGGGCATCAGAGTGGCCAGGTTGGCGAAAGCTTTCTTTTGGAAAAGGTCGAGGTACTTCTGGGGGATCACCTCAGACATGGTAGCCTCCTTCATGGCGAAATATAGCAGAAGTCGGGAGTCAAGAGCCGGGAGCCGAAACTCGTAATGCCTCAGAAGCTGTGAAAAAATTCAAACGTCCCGCTTCTCGCGCACTGCAATCCCACTGTTTTCAGTGTGGGATATGCCTCCGGCTTGTCCTGTTGACACGCCGGAAGAATTTTTTCACGGCTTCTCAGTCTCGGGGGTAAGAGCCTGTGCAGCCGGGTGGGATAGGCTTTCAGCCTGTCCGGACGCCTTTCGAATACCGCCCGAGACAAGCTGAAGCTTGTCCCACGGCCCCCGAGACTGAGAAGGTGTGAAAAAATCACTCCGGCTACGCGGGTGGCAGGCCAAACGGCCTGCCCCACGCTGCAATCAACGCACTTAGACCACCGTGGGACAGGCGGTTTCGCCTGTCCGCCGATTTTTTCACAGCTTCTGAGGCATTACCGAAACTCAGGCGTCCGCGGGACGCCGGGCGGGCTGCCCGATGGCCACCAGAAAGATGGCGCTCTTGCCGGCGGCGTGAGGAGAGAAGAATTGGATCACGTCGTCGTCGTAGAAAGTCAGACCCGTAGCGCCCAGGCGGTGGGCGTAGGCCGCGAGGTAGAGTTTTCCGCCCAGGATGCCAGCTTCCAACTGGACGGTGCGGTAGCCGCGGTTCCCAAAGCGGGAGAGGCAGCGGTTGAAGTCGGCTAGGAAGAAGACGGCCACGGCGGCGTCGCCGGCTAGGCTCTGCTCCAGAGCTAGGTAGGCGGCGCGGTTGCGGAAGTCGCCGTATCGCAGGGCCTCGAGCGTCCGGTCGCTCGCGCGGTAGAAATAGGCGCCCGGCTTCAGACCCTCGACCGCGTTTACGATGAGGTAAAGGTCGTTGAGACTGGCGCCCGCGGGAGCCAGGAAGTCGGCATCGATGCCGCCGGTGGAGCGCTCCAGGATGGTGGACAGTTGACCCAGACTAATCGGTTCGCGCAGGAAGCGGCGGCTGGAGCCGCGGCGCAGGATGACGTCTTCCAGCGTGTCCTGGGGCATTTGCCGATCGTCCAACGGGCACAGTGGCAGGAGATCCCCGGCGGGCGGGGGTGGGGGGACCGAATCGATCGAGCCGGCTCTCCAGGCGGCCACTTCCTCGGCCCTTGGGAGCGAGGAAGCGGCGTGAATCTCGCGCATGGCGGGATAATCGACCTCTGTTCTCGATAGCGGCGCTGTCTTGAGCTCCAGCGGCAGAAGTTCGCTCGGGGGGGCGGGGGGCTGGAACTCGGTGTGACCCACCGAGACCAGCGACAGCGAGACCTCGCGGTCTGCCTCCAGCCCCAACAGAGCATTGACCTCTTCGTCCACGAAGCCGCACACCAGTCGCGCCGACAGCTTCAGCCCGGCCGCAACAGCCAGCAGATTGGCCACGATGGTCCCGTTATCCCAGCCGAAGTGGCGGTAGGTGCGGGCCTGATATTTCCAGGCGTTGCGCCAGTACGTACCAGTGGAGACGACCACCACGGGCGCCTGGAGCACGGAGGGCTCCTCGGCTGCGGCCGCTATCACCACGCCGCTGAAGTCGCCTTCGCGCAGACGGCGGAGAGCCAGATCGCGCGGGCTGAAGTGGTAAATCCCGGCCGGCAGGTTGGGCAGAGGCCCGCAGACCAGGTACAACTCGATCTCGTACAGCGCTCCGGTGCAGGCCGCGGCGCGGAAGAGGATCTCTCCACGGCGGCGTTTGGTGATGCCGGCGGAGAAGTACAGCAGGTGAGCGAGGTTCTTGAGATTGGGCAGCTTCTCCACCTTGGACACCTCCGGCAACCCCGCCAGCGCCGACAGAACCGGGACCCCGGTCCGCTCGGCCGCCGGGGGCAGCGAAATGGGCGGCAGATCCAGGTAAGTCTTGAAGGGTAGCGGCTGGTTGGCCCAGTCCAGGAAGTGGGTGCTCTTCCGGATGCTCTCGTAGGTGTGTTTGGTGCCCAGGTGGTAGTTCCAAGCTTTCTCAGTGTCCTGATTCGGCATACTTCCCCTTTTCCAAATTGAGTATGACACCCCACAGCAGGGCGAAGCCAGTCAATTGCACGGCGGAGATGCGGGCGCCCAAGACGGCCCAGTTCAGCAGGGTCGCCACGGCCGGAAAACTGAGTTCGGCGATGGCGGCGCGGGAGGCGCGGGCGTGCCGGAGACCGCGGTAGTAAACGATGAGTGCCAGCAGCCCGGGGACCAGGGCCAAAACCAGCAGCGCAACCGCCTGGCCAGCCCCCACTACCAGCGCCATGGAAGAAGAGTGTATCCAGGCCAGTATCAGAAGCAAGGGCGTCGCAACGACGATGCGGAGCGCCGTCAAGGTCGAGAATGATAGGCGGTCAAGAGCCCAGCGGCCCAGCACCGTCGAGGCGCCCCACAGAGCGGCGGCAGCCAGCGCCAGCAGAGCTGCGGCCGCCGGGACAGGCGGCCTGAAACGGAAAGGGTTCTGGGCGCCGAAGCTAACCAGGTACGCGCCCCAGAGCGCCAGCAACAGGGAAATCCAGAAGCGCCGCCCGAGCTGTTCTCCCAGCAGGTGGCGGGCCAGTAGGGCCGCGAAGAGGGGCTGCGTCTTTTGCAGCAGCACCGCCGTGGTGGGGTTGCCCATGCGGATGGCTTCGGTGAACAAAACCGTGCCAACCGCGGAGCCTCCCCAGGAAACCCCCAAGACCGCGCCCCACCGGGAGGGTTCCAGGGCCCGCCATTGGGCGCGGGCACGCCAGCACACCGGCAACAGGGCCAGGGTCAGAATGAGGTGCTCGATCAGAACGATCTGGGGACTGCTGAAGCTGGAGGTAAGCGGGCGGCGGAGCACGGTATCGGTGCCCCACAGGCTCGCGCCCAGGGCCACCCACAGCAGCGCCCAACGCCGGTCCACCAGCCAATTGTAGAATGATGGACGCATGCAGCACACCATTGCGGTAGTGGGCGGAACCGGGGCGGAGGGATTCGGGCTGGCCTTGCGCTTTGCGCGGGCCGGGGCGCGCGTGCGGATCGGCTCGCGGGATCTCGAGAAGGCCCGGAACGCGGCGCGACGAGCTGTGGATCTGGCGGGGGCCGGGGAGATCGAGGGGCGGCTGAATCCCCAGGCCGTCAGCGAGGCCGGCATCGTCGTGCTGACCGTGCCCCTGGCGGCGCAGATCGGCATCTTGAAGTCGGTGCGATCGAGCTTCCGCCCAGGGACGGTTCTGGTGGATGCAACGGTGCCGCTCGAGGTCGCCATCGGGGGCCGCCTCAGCCACACCGTGAGCCTGTGGGCCGGATCGGCGGCCCAGCAGGCGGCGCGATACGTACCGGAGGGTGTGGCTGTCACCTCGGCGTTTCACTGCCTGAGCGCCGAAGTGCTGGCCCGCATCGAGCAGGCGGTGGACAGCGATGTGCTCATCTGCGGCGACAGCGCCGAGGCCAAAGCCTCGGTTCGGGAACTGGTCGAGATGATCCCCGGCGCGCGGGCGGTGGATGCCGGCCCCCTGGAGAATTCCCGCTACCTCGAAAATCTGGCCGCGCTGCTGATCTCGCTCAACCTGCGCTACAAGGTGAAAGGTTCGGGTGTGCGGATCACGGGACTAGGGACGGCGTGAAAAGAATCGTAGTTTTGGCGGGGGGTGTGGGTGCGGCCCGGTTTCTCTCCGGGCTGGCCCCTGTCGTTGGTCCCGAGCGGCTCTTCATTGTCGGCAATACGGGGGATGACGCCGAGATCCACGGGCTGCATGTTTCACCGGACCTGGACACGGTGACGTACACGCTGGCCGGGCTGGCCAACCGGAAGCGCGGGTGGGGAA
>CAVRZY010000269.1:0-16278 GCA_963725415.1 uncultured Acidobacteriota bacterium
GACCATTTGCTACAGCCAGCGCACCAATGCCGTCATCTCGACCGACGGCCTGACGCCGGCGGTCAACCTGACGAACGCCTTCACGCTCCAGCCCGGCGGGCAGCTCCTGGCCGCGGTCGGCAACAGCCAGGGCGCGGCCAGTTTCCTGGGGCAGGGCGTGCCGGCGGTCTATCTCGACACGCGTGCGCCGTACTCCCACCAGTACTCGTTCGACATCCAGCGGGAACTCCCGGGTAGCATGGTGCTGGAGCTCGGCTACGTCGGCAACCAGACCCGCAAGTTGCCGGTCAATGTAGGGCTAAACTACCTGCCGGTGTCCGAGATGAACCGGCGGACGTCTACCGGGGCCATCGACACCGCCTATTACACGACGCAGCTTCCCAACCCCATGGCCGGTCTCGATCCCCAGCAACGCGGCGCTGAACGGGGCAACCATCCAGCGCCAGCTCTTGCTGTACGCTTACCCGCAGTATAGCGGGCCGGCCCTCAACTATGTCCCCATCGGCAGGCAGCGCTACGACAGCTTCCAGTTGAAGGTGACCAGGCGCTTCTCGCAGGGTCTGACCTTCCTGGCCAGTTACACTATCGCCAAGACGCTCGAGGCAGATGCAATTGCTCAATGCACAGGACTTCAACTTGCCGAGCCCCTCAGCGACCCCGCTGGTGAAGCAGTCGTACTCGTCGTCGGCCCAGGCCGATATTCCGCAGAAGTTCAATGTCGCCGGGGTCTACGAGCTGCCGTTCGGCAAGGGCAAAGCGCTGGCCAGCAACATCCCCGCAGCGGTCAACCAGATCATCGGCGGTTGGGAGCTCAACTGGAACATCACCTACATGAAAGGTTGGTGTTTCGCGTATCCGAACAACGCCCAGGTGACGCCGGGCAGCGCCAAGCTCAGCAACCCGACCATTGCGCAGTGGTTCGACAAATCGCTCTGGAACGATCCGTTGACGGGCAAACTGGTGGGATCGCAGCCCAGCTACACGCTGCGCACATACCCGTACTACTTCAGTGACGTGCGTTCCCCGGGTTACCGCAACTGGGACGCCTCGGTCACGAAGTATTTCCCGGTTTACGAGCGGGTGCGTCTCCAGTTCCGTTTCGAAATGGTCAACGCATTCAACCACCCCTGGTTCACGGGCCTCGCTTCCGTCGATGTCACCAACGCGCAGTTCGCCCGCCTCAATCCGGTGCAGAACAACCTGCCCCGGTTCCTGAAGCTCGGTCTGAACTTGCAGTGGTAACTACACTAGTGCATCGTCCGATAACTGCTTTCTGGTGTGTAGACCGCGCAAAACGGGGACAGGGTCCAATTGCGCAGTGGGCAATTGGTTGCCTGTACCCGTTTTGCCCCGAGGCGGATACTCCAAAGGACTAATCGGACGATGTACTAGCCGCGAACGGACGCGAATACAGGTGAAGTGGCACCCCGTGCCGTCCGGGCGGGGGGACACCCGGCCTACATCAACAACTACATTTACCGGCCGCGATGGACAGGCAGCCTGGGTCAGTGGATCAGGCGAGTGGATTACGTGCTCAACTCCACCGTTTCGGTCCCGTCGCCTGGCCGGTCCCGAATGTCGCGGAGCGGAGCGGAAACGCGCCGTTGATCCGCAACGGACCGAAGTGGATTAAGACCGGGACCTAGCGTCACCTGCGCTCCTTCTGACCCTGGTACTCGGACATCGCTTCGCTGGACGTGACCAACCCCGCGTTCTGGTAGCTCAACCCGACGCAGCGCAACCTGCCGCGGTTCATCAAACTGGTGCTGCACTTAAACTGGTAGCGGTTCGGGGGGCCGAGCGTGGTGGTTGACCGGACCCGAACCGCGGCCCAGGCCGGGACTGGAGCGGATCGCCTCGGTGATGAACGCCTTGGCGCGCGCGACGGCGAGCGGGAGGGGCGTGCCTCGCGCCAGTTCAGCGGTGATGGCGGCGGAATAGGTGCAGCCCGTGCCGTGGGTGTGCTGCGTGGGTATGTGGGGCGCTGGGAACTCGTGCCGTTGGCCGCTGGCCAGCAGGATGTCGGTGGCGCTGTCTCCCAAGTGTCCTCCCTTGACCAGCACCGCCTGGGCGCCCATCTCGCACAGGCGCTCGGCGGCACGCCACATGTCGTTCACATCTTTGACAGGGATTCCGGTGAGGGCGGAGGCTTCGTGCAGGTTTGGCGTGACCAGGTAAGCGCGAGGGATCAACTGCGCGGCAACGGCCTGCCGGGCATCCTCGGAGACCAGCGGGGCGCCGTGCTTGCTGAGAATGACCGGATCGACGACCAAAGGGAAGCTGAACTCAGCGGCTGCGGCAGCCACGGCCTCGACGATCTCGCGATTGCCGAGGGCGCCGGTTTTGGCGGCCTGCGGCGGGATGTCCTCGAGCACCGCACGAAGCTGCTCGAGCACCAGGTCCGCAGGAAGGCACGCGACCCGATCCACGCGCAGGGTGTTTTGCACGGTCAGCAGCGTGATGACGGCTTCGCCGTAGACACCGAACTGATGGAAGGTCTTCAGGTCGGCCTGGATGCCGGCTCCGCCGGAGGGATCAGAGCCGGCAATGGTGAGGGCAACCGGTGTGGCCACTCAGCCATTTTGCCATGCGGCCATCTGCGGCGGTGGGCGGCTCTACGAGACAAGACGGCGACGCAGGATTGCCAACCCGGCCAGACCGGTGAGCATCAAGGCGTACGTCGAAGGTTCCGGAACCCCGTCCCCGTACCTGAAGGCGCCTACAGCGAAATCGACGTCCGAGGAGAAATCAACGAACATGATCGGATCCATGGAAGCGGCAAACAGGCGAGCCCCGGCGGTCCCGTCAACATTTCTGGTGATGGTTCCGAGGAGAGTGTGAGAGGCGTCGAAGAATGACGCCGTCATGTTATACGGCGCGAACGGGTTTGGCTCGGCTTCGAATCCAAAAATGTACTCGGGGGTAGACAGGGTCATATGTATCAACGCCGCCCCGTTCGAATACAACACGGGCAGGGTGGTACTGTCGCAAGGTCTCTGCGAATCTGGCACGCAACTCCAAGTGGACCACCCGCCGCCCGGTGCGTATCGCATGTTCATCGAAGAGCCGAAAGTGACGGTGAGGAACCCATCCGTGATTGACGTGTAGTCAGCCAACAAGGTGTAACCACTGAAGTCGATGTAGCTGGTCCCCGCCAGGTAGGCGGCATCCGGGTTTGAGATCGGGGTAAAGGGTCCGGCGACTGCCGGCGATGCCCACAGGGCCACTAACCCTATTAGAACAAAAGAAAACACTCTGCTTGCCTTCATCGTTTCTCCTCCGAAAGAACAAAGCCGAACCACGCCCCGGAGAACCCCGAGACAGGTCGGGAAACTCGAAGCTTAACATCTCTTCACCTGAAGATCAAGTACCAGTAGCACATTTTGATACCGCCGGGCGGTACTAGTACCCTGAGCTAGAACCGAATCCTTCCGGGCTGCGTCGTACCGAGAGAACTGGTGATTTCGATTTCGACAGCGCTGATCTGCGCGGCATCGCCGGTCACAGGGAAGACGGCGCGGAGCGCAAAAGCGCCTCCCAGTTCCGAGCTGTCGAAATAGCGGCGGAACTCCGCGGCGGCATCGAGGGCGATGCGGCCCGGATCCACCGCGCGACCGCTCTGGTCAAAAAACGTGAAGGCGAGTTGGGAAGCGGACCGGGCGTTATCGAAGCCTGTGAACTGGACTTCCAGACTCGCCAGAGAGCGCACGACGCGAGTTGAATCGATCACCACCGGCTCGGGAGCTATGGTCAAGCTCGCGCGCGCGGTCTGGTCGCCCCATTGTGCGACGAAGTCGATGGCGCCGGCGGTGGTACCGGTCTGAAACTCGATTTCGGATCGCCCGTTGAAGAGGGCCACTTCGGCTTCCTGATCGACGGTGAACCTCATGAAGCGGCTGCCGCTGGCGAGGAAGAGAACGGCCGGATCGTTTCGCGCGGCAGGCACGCTGGGAGTGAAGTACATCTGGATGTCGCCACTGCCGCTCACCGGAGAGGGGGAGGCCAGCCGCACCGCCAGCTTGACCTGTTGCCCACTGCGGGCAGCCGAAGACTGGAGGATAATCTGCGGAATCGCGAAAGGCGGTTCCAGTCCGGTACCCCGGAGTTGAAACGTTCTCTGATTGACCCGGAGCGTGCCGTTGTGAGGACCGGTGGCTGGCGGTTCGAAGGAAACCTCAAACGAGACTGAGTTGCCGGGGGGCAAGATCACGGGCGAAGTAAGCCCAAGCGGCCCGTGGAAAGCGGGTCCGCTAACGACGACTTCCAGGTTCAATGAAGCCGGAGTCTGGTTTCCCAGCAGGAAGCGGTACTGGAGGCGGGAGCGCCGGTCCACGCTTCCGAAGTCCACCGTGGCCCCCGAAGTGAGCACCGTGCGCGCGCCGCCCTGTTCCAGGGAAACCGTTGCGCCGGGCTGAGCGACGGCTCGCAGCAGCGCGGTCTGTCTGTTCACCACGTATTCACGGTAGTAATCCGCTTCGTCCAGACTGGCGCTGTAGGCGCCCGAGGCGATGGGCTGAAAGCGCACCAGGAAGTCGAGCGCGGCGCCCGCCCCGAGAGTGGTGGGGACCTGAAAGTTGCGGACCAGTAGGAAGCCCACGCCGGCCAACGAGAGGGTCTGTAAGGTCAGTGGGGCAGGGCCGGGGTTGCGGATTCGGAAGCCTGTCTCGAGCAGGTCTCCGGTCTGGACGGCGCCCAAGTCGAGCGAGGCCGTGGCCGGGCGCTCGGCTGTACCCGCGAGCAGGAAAAGCTGCAACTGCGCCAGGAGGCAGCAGGGCGCCAGCAGTCCGCAGGTCAGAACGCGCAGCATCACCGGGGCGCCTCCGGCAGCCGGTACAGCTCTTCCCGGTCCTCGAGGATGAGCAGCGCCAGATGACCGCCGGGTTCAGCAAGTCCCAGGTGAACCCAACGGCTCCCCATGGGATCCAGTGCTACCGGATGGGCCGGTAAGGGAGTGCGCCTCTCCGCGCCGTTGGAGGTCCGCAGGACCAGGCCGAGGCCGCTGGGTAATGCCTCAGTCTCGGGCGCAATAGCCTGTGCAGCCGGGTAGGATAGGCTTTCAGCCTGTCCGGACGCCTTTCGAATACCGCCCGAGACAAGCTGAAGCTTGTCCCACGGCGCCCGAGACTGAGGCATTACGCCGCTCACGAAAAGGATGGCGCCATCAGGCCGGAGCAGGAGCGGAGCCGAGACTCCGGCCAGCTCGGTCTCCTCTTCGAGCTGGCCATCAGCCAGCCGGACCTTCAGTAACCACAGCCTGGCATCCCTCTCGACCACGGCGGCCATCCGGTTTGCATCGGGCTGCGCAATGGCCAGGACGCTGACATGCGGCGTGGCGAAATCGAACGCCAGCGGGAGCAACTCGCCCTGGGCCAGTCGAAACCAATCCGAGGTGCGCGGGAAGTAGACCAGCGCCGGCACGCTGTCCTGGGAAAGACCAAACAAGGCCGGCCCGCCGGGAGCGGCCCAGCGCCGGCTGAGTCCAGCGTCGAGATCGAGCAATTCAAGAGCTTGTTCGGTCTTCACCACAGCGAAGCGTTCCGAGCAGGCGGCTGACAAGACACCCGATTCGAGCGCCGGGCCCAGAATGAAATTAGCCCGCACCCCATAGACGGAATGCAGAAGACCCGCCTGATCCAGGAAACATCCAAGCCGCGGAGGTTCTAGCTGGGCCAAGCCCATGGCCGCCGAAAACAACAGGATTGCGGTCGGCCGAATCATTCAGGGCTTCCCAATACTGATAGTTGGCGACCCAACCTGGAGCGGCACCGGCGCCGGCGCCGGGGGCTTCTGCGGTTGAGATTTGGGGCCGGCAGCCCAGCCGCTAGTGAATCCCACTCCCGCGGCGCCTGCCGCCAGCAAGCCTATGATTACCCACTTGTTGCGCGGTTTCCATGCGGAGGGCGCCCGGACCAGTGGTTTGTCTAGGACGGGGCCGGGACCGTTGTGGCTGCCGCCCGAGGCGTCAGTGAGATATTGCGAGACCGCCGTGCCGGCGCGGGATTGATCTTTGACCGCGGCAATGCGGATATAAAAGGGACCGGGGAGGCGGTTCCAGCGCACGGTGGGTAGGAAGGCCGCTCCGTCCTCCCCGGTCATGACCACCTCAGTATTCAGGCCATTGGCGAACAGGCCGGTGGGCCCGTCGTCCGGCAATCGGAAACTGACCAGCGCGCCTTTGACGGGTCTGCCCAACTCGTCAGCGATCTTCAGGCTCAAGGCAGCGGAGACGCGCGAACCGGCAGCGTGAGCGGCGCCCTCCCCCTGCACCACCTGGATCTGTAGGATGGTGCTCTGGGCCGCCAGTAGCAGCGGCAAGAACAGTGCCGGGGCGCTTTTCCGGAGTGCGCTCATACGGGGAGTGGCCCTACCAGGAATAGTCCGCCAGGGAGGCCATGACTCTCCAGTTTTTTTGGGTGCCCGGGGGGGAACCGACTGAAAGGCCATCCGTTACATGGTCAGGGCCTCGGGGAGGCTGCGCGCCCGCACATCAGTCTGACCTGCGCGGCGGCGAGAAGGTTCTGCTTTTCTGGCGTCTCGAGGTTCGCTTGGCGTACGTGCTCCGGTCGTGCTTCCGCGGGATGGAGAGCAAGACTTCGTAATCCCGGAGTCTGATGGTCACGTCTTCACCCGTGGCTTGTCTGACAAGCTTCACGATGCGTGGGATGCCGCTGCCCGCCCGTGTGACCAGGCCCGCGTCAGAGAGGCGCGCATAAATATGCGGATTGCGCACCACGTGCGTGCCGGCGCGCATCGCTTCCTCATCCACCGTGTTGGGAGCCTTGCCCGGCGTGTGGAACTCAACTCTGTCGTCAAAGACCAACAACCTGATTGGCCCCTGGACCGTGTAATCCCGGTGTGCGACGGCGTTCACGATCGCCTCGCGGAGCACTTCATCTGGCAGTTCGGGTTGAGGTTCGGGTTCCAGCCCGCGAATCTTGTGAGGGACGCGGAGATGAAGGTGAAGAAAGCGTATAGCCTGGTCGATGACGTCGAGCAAACGACCAGTCAGGTCCTTTCGGTCTATAGGCTCGTTTGCGATGTCCGTTCCGGGGATACCGGCAGCATTGATCTGGGCAAACGGCAGATGCTGCTGGGGATCCCGCCCGAACAGGACCAGGCCCGCCAGTGTGGGATGATCGTCCGCCGTCAGACGCCAACTGCGAAGCAGCCGCCCCGGCGCCATCTCCAGCAGATTCTGCGTCTGGGCGGTTTGGGCAAGGAACCGCTGCAACGCATCAAGATCCAGATCCGCCAGACTCAACCGAACGAGGGGCGTTTCGTCATAATAGAGGCTCTCCGAGGCTTGAAATAGCCGCAGGAGCTCTTCCCGCGAGGCTTGGCGTCGCCCTGAAGCGGTTCGTACAAAGTAGACGCCACGGTTCGTTCTGTAAGGCCGTTGTTCCCCCTTTGCAATATTCACTATCACGACCGCCTTGGCGCCGCGCTTGATCATCTCTTGAGATAGGGTGATCGGGGGCACGCAGTTGTTCAGCGCAACATTATCCACATATTGGCGGACTTTGTCCACACCCCTAACCCCAACGATCTGCCGCTCTTCAGAGACACCGATGATTAGCTGGCCTCCGTCCGCATTCGCGAAGCCAACCAGCTCCGCTGACAGATCGTCAGGATGGATGGTTTCGAGCTTGAATTCGGTATGAAGATCTTCCCACCGGTTGATTCGGTTTCTCAGTTCTGCGAGGTCCATTCACGAGCTCCCGAGCCGAATTCTGTTAGCCTTCGGCCGCTTGCCGTCTCTTGCCAAAGTATAGCGGAAAAGGGGGCCGCTGAAAACAGCCGCGCAGGTCCCACGTGATGGCGCGTATGGCCACCAGGAGAGCTGCAAGCTGAGAACTCCTTACAGGATCAGGCGCAACCCGAGCTGGAGCACGCGGCCGTCGTTGAGGGCGTTGGTGATCTTGCCGAAGGGGGGAGCGGAGAGGTTGCGCTGGGGCTCGTCGAACTGGGGGTGGTTGGTGAGGTTGTAGGCCTCGCCACGCAGCAGAACGGTCCGTTCGCTGGAGTTGCCCCAGCGCCACTGCTTGGTGAGGGCAGCGTTGAAGTTGGCGATGGGGGATTTTCGGAAGGTGCCCCGGCCCAGGCTGCCCCGACGCTCCCCCGGCACGATGAAGGCGAATCGGTCGCGGCGAAGGATCAGGGGAGCTTGGTCGGGGTGCGAAATGGTCTTGCCCAGGATGGAGGGGTCCAGGATGTTGGGGCGGTCGCTGGGCCCTCCGTCCACGTTGCCGAAACCCGCCGCATCCGAACCGATATAGAGCGTCAGCGGAGTGCCGGATTTCAGCAGCGTCACCCCGGAGATCTGCCAGCCGTCCGCCAGCCAGCCCAGCCAGTTGTGCGCGCCAGAGAGGCGCGGCAGGTCGTAGTAATAGGTGAGCAGCAGGGCATGAGTCGAATCGAAATTACTCAAGCCCTTCTTATCCTTGAGAACGTCATACTGCCATTGGCTGCGGGTGGTGGTCAGGTCCTTGTTGGCGGCCGTAAAGGCGTAGTCGGAGCCTTCGTCGATGGCCTTGCCGAAGGTGTAAGTGAGCGTTCCGGTCAATCCCTTGCGGGGGGACATCTCAAGGAGTATCTGCGCCGCGTCGAGGTAGGCAATGCCCCCGTTGAGGATGTGCTTGATGTCGTAGAAGCGCACGTCGGGTCTTCTCTGGTCCACCGTGTCCAAGGTGAGAGGAATTCCGGGAACCGGCTCGGCGCGATTCAGTTGGTAGGTGTTCAGCAGCTTGAAGGAGCGGCTGCCCACGTATCCCAGCCGGAGCAGGTAGCGATCCGCCAGCTTGTGCTCCAGGCTGAAGTTGTACTGGTGCGAATAGGGAGAAACCATGTCCGGGGAGAGGACCGTGGGCGAGGTGCGCACGTTGGGATCGTTCAGATTGATTCCGCGCAGCGGGTTCAGCAGATCGGCGTTTTGCACGGTGAAGTAGTGGACCAGCGGGGCGTTGTTGCGAACCTGCTGGTAGGTGACGGGCAGAATCTGTCCAAAGGAGACAGTGTAGGAGGTGCGCAGCACCCACTCGCCCCTGAGCCGGTAAGCGATCGAGAAGCGGGGGCTGAGATTGTTGCAGTCGCACCCGTAAGGAATCTGGCTGAGGCTATTGACCTCGACGGGTGCGGTCTCGGCGTTGTAGCGCAGCCCGTAGTAGACCTGGAGGCGCGGAGTGAGTTTCCATTTGTCGGCGAAGAACGCGTTAACGGTCCAATTGCGAAAGCCGCGGGCCAGCTCGCCGACCGTGACTTCGTAAATGGAGGGCGTGCCCAGCCGAAGATTCTCCAGCGCCAGGCGGCCGAAGTTGTTGGTGAACTGGAAGTAGCCGCGCTGGTTGTTGCTCTCGATGCCGTTGAGCTGAAAGCGAGTGAGATCGGCGCCCGAACGTGAAGGTGTGGCGCCCGCCGCCGGCAACCTGGCTGAGCAGGGCGCCCCCGCGAAAACTGTTCTGCGCGCGATCGATTGGGAACATGCTGTCGGGACCCAGCTCTTCGATCTGAAAACCCAGCCGCACGCGAGGGCCCACAGCGTTAGGCTCGGGGAGAAGCACCGATTTCGTGCGGTCAAACGTGAGACCAAGCGCCAGGTCGGAGGCCGGAGACGGGGAGCGGCGGTAAGTCAGGCGAGCCCGGTGGGCGTGGATGTCGGTGTCCGGGATTCTGACCCGGCCACAAGCTGGAAAGCATCCACCCGCTGCCGGCTGAGGGCATAGAAGGCCGAAAGTTTCCCTTTGGCGCCGGCCTCGCGGTCCCATCGAAGATCGGCGTCGGTCTCGTCAATGCGCTGCGGCGCGTTGGCGTTCAGGGCGCGGGGATCATAATCCTGGCGGTTGGGGAGGCCAGCAGGGTAGGCAGCAAGGAAATGTGCCACCACGGCGCGCACCGCCGGATCGCTAGCCAGCGGCGTGCGCTCCCAGGCCAAGGGCGCCAGCACGTTGCCGTTCACCATGCCGCGGATCTTGCGCTGCGACGCGTTGGCGGTAAAGGCGCCGAACTTGCCGAGGCTGCCCGTGAAGCGACCCCCGTAGCTGTTGCGGTGGGAGGGCTGGACGGGGCCTACCTGGAAGAAGGTGCGCGCGTTGAAAACGCTGTTCTGATGCCACTGGAACAGCTCCCCGTGCCACTGCCGGAGCAGAGAGGGGGAACGCAGAAAGGGCGTGTCTCCGGGAGGCCGGCCGTGCTCGGTGGCGTAGTGATTCCCTTCCACCGGGGGTTCGGAGACGATGGTAACGGTGTCACCCAGCCGGACATAGGCCTCCTTGATGACATCGTTATCAATGCGGTTGACCTGAATGTTCTCGTTGCGCCGCGCCGCGGCATCCAGCCGGGCGCGTGCGGGCGCGGCCGGCGCGGGAGAAGTTTTCGGAGGGAGCTGCCTCTTCTCCTCGGCGGAGGAGAAGGCCGCGGCCAGCAGCCCCACAATCAGGGCGCGACGGGATCTCAACATCCTCCATTGTAGCCGCGTGGGGAATCCACCGCAGAGACGCAAAGGACACCCAGGAAAGCCGGGGGCGGTTAGTCTGGCTTCTTGGTCTCTAAGGCCGCTTTCAGCTCTCGGTAGGCTCGCTCCTCGTAGTTGAACTTGAGGCGCTCCAGGCCGGTGCTCTTGAGTTCGCCGGGGCGCGGACCGCTCTTCTTCAGGCAACGGCCCAACATCAGAGTGGCCTGGGCATCTTCCGGATTGCGGTCCAGCGTGGCACGGAAGCGTTCTGCGGCGGCGGCGAAGTCGCCCATTTTCCACAGGCTGTAGCCGACGTTGAAGTGGTAGTCGGGATCGGTGGCATCGCCCTCTATGGCTTTGCGGAAGCTGGCGAGCGCGGCAGGAAGATCCCGCCGGGATTGCGCTGCGCCCAAGTCGTTGAAGACTTCATTGAGGGGGACGGAGCGGGCCACCAGCTCGAAGGCCGCCTGCGCGCCGGCGTAGTCGGCGGTCTGGTAGTGGCATAGGCCCAGCAGGAAATTGGCCTCCAGGAAATGCGGGTCGGCGGGTTTGACGCGCGCCAGCCAAAGGGCCCCGAGGCGGTAATCCTTTTTCTCCCAGTACAGGCGCCCCAACTCGAAGCAGGGCTGGGAAAAGCTTTCGTCCAGGCGGACGGCCTGCGTGAAATAGCGATGCTTTTGATCGGCCGTGGGAGCCAGCAAGCCGCGGATATAATTCTCCATGGCATTGACCCGGATGGGCGGCCTGCTCCTTCTCGAACTCTTCGGCGGAAGCAGTAATCTGGGGCGCCAGGAGGCGGAGGGCCTGCCAGGCCAAGTGGGTTTGCAGCCTGGTCAGGTCCTCGAGGGCGCCAATCTCGCTGAATTCGGGCCCTTTTCGCAGGCGCTCCATGTCCAGCATGAAGGCGCTGATTCGCAAGGAACCCCGTGAGCCGGTTGGACTTCCTGAGGGGATCAGCTCGAACTGGCCATAGATTACCTGGGCCGCGTCCAGGGCCTCGGCTACCTTGATCACGGATGCCAGGGTCAGCCGGGCATTGGGGCGAATCGAGAGGCGGCGGTAGACCGCTTCGCGGTCCTCGCGGTCCAGGACCAGGATTCCGTGCGAGGCCAGGGTTTCGCGGATGGCCTGAGAAATGCTCATGCCGATCCAGTCCAGATTCGAAGAGGAAGACAGATTGAAGAAGGGCAGGACGAGCAGCGAGTTTGCGCGCGCGGGAAAGCTGACCGAGGAGAGAAACAGGATCAGGGGGAGGAGCCGCTGCATTGACTTTCAGTCTAGCAAACGGCCCCTCGGGGTTAGGGGTCTGGGAAGACCACCTTCTTCGTGTTGGGCAAAGACGCTCACCAATCCGGAAGCGAGAGCCGCTGCACGTCTTCGCCTCTGACAGCGGCGTCCGCCGGGTTAAAAGGGCCTAATCAAAAACCAGCCTCAGGTTCGTTCCACCCAGGCGGATTTCCTGGATGCGAGACCTGCCGTCAGCATCGGCGTAGCGCACCACGGTGGTATTGAAACTGCCATTGGTGTTCTCTACCTTCACCGCGGTTTGGACCTTCTGCTTGCCGTTCTTGAACACGACGGTCTTGCCGCGGAGGTCAAGCTCGTAATCGCCGGGCTTCAGTTAGGTACTACGTTCGAGAGGGCAAAATGTTCCGGAGGGAGTCGCCAGAAAATGATTAAGAACCGGCGAGGAAGTCTCCGACCAGGCGCAGCGCCGCGGCCTGCGTCTGGGGCTGGTCGCCGAAACCGCTCATCCACACGATGTCGGGGTCGCGGCGGAACCAGGTCCACTGGCGCTTGGCATAGTGGCGGGTGTTCCGGCAGGCGTAGCAGAGGGCCTGCTCGGGGTCCAACTCGCCGCGGAGGATCTGGAGGGCCTGCCGATATCCATGAGATTCCAGGGACTTGCTGGTGGGGGAGAAACCCAGAGAGAGCATGCGGCGGACCTCTTCGACCAGACCGCCTGCGAACATCCGTTCACAACGCATGTCCAGCCGCCGGTAGAGGGCCTGGCGGGGCGGATCGAGGCCCAGCTTGAGCGTGCGAAAACCGCGCAGCGGGTCGTGCCCTTCGGCGAACCAGGAGGAAAGAGGACGGCGAGTGAGCAAACACACTTCAACCGCGCGGATAAGCTTCTGAACATCGCTGGCGTGGATTCTTTGGGCGGCGGGCGGATCGAAGCGGGAAAGAAGCCGATGCAGCGAGCCCGGCCGCCGGGCTTCGCGGGCTGCCAGGCGCGCGCGCAGAGCTTCATCCCGAGCGGGCCCTGGGAACAGACCTTCGAGGAGGGCGCGCAGATAGAGGCCCGTGCCTCCGACCACGATGGGGAGACGCCCGCGGCCGGCAATCTCGCTGAGCAGGGGCCGAGCACGGCGCGCGTACTCGCCGGCCGTAAACACCTCATCGGGATCCAGAATGTCGATCAGATGGTGCGGGACGCCCCGCCGCTCGGAAGGCAGCAGCTTGGCGGTACCGATATTCAAATGCCGATAAAGCTGGAGCGAATCGCAGTTGACGACTTCGCCGTGAAACTCCTCGGCGCTGCACAGGGCCAGCTCGCTCTTTCCGGAACCCGTCGGGCCGACGATGACCAGCAGTGGCGGCGCAGCACTCACTCCCTACCAGTTTAGCGAGGCTCCGCCTCAGGCCGACAGGGCGTGTTCGAGCGCCGTCTTCACCGCAAAGACGCAAAGAACCCAGAAAGGGCGCAGAGAAATCCCCAGTGTTTTTCTCCGCGTTGCCTCCGCGGCCTTGACCGGGAGGGGCGGTCCCCCATAAGCGTTGACTTATGGAGTTTCGCGAAATACGGTGACAGGCTTCGCTGTCCCAAACCCCGCCACCGCCCACCTATGACGCGTGCTGACTGGCGCGTGGAGGTCGGACGGTTCCTGTGGAAACGACTCGGCGAGGTGCTGGGCGAGCGCCGCCCGTCCGGAAAGACTGCGTTCAGGTTGCTCGAATCGAGGATGTTCCTGTTACCAGGGAGCGGGTTCCTGGGCGGTCAGGTGCAAGTTGGACGACGGTTACGACATCCGGACAGTGCAGGAGCTCCTGGGGCACAAGCACCTTGAGACCACGATGATCTACACGCACCTGTTGAACCGTGGCGGGCGGGGTTGCGTGGTGGTGTACAATTGATCTCAGCCGGTTCTTTGGGATCATTGTTCGCAGGTTCTCTGAAGCGGGTTCACTACATCACGTTGCTCACTTTTAGGCCTACTATCAGGACGGGGTTGGCATCTTCAGCATTGATCCTGTCGAGATGATTGCGGGTTCGTTACCGACCAGGCAGAGGCGACTGGTGGAGGCATGGGCTGAGTTGCGTCAACAGGAGCTGAGAACCGATTGGGAGCGGTTGCAGGAAGGCCGCCGGCCCGCGCCCATCGAACCATTGAGATAGGTTGTTCTATGGGTCATCCGATTTGCCGAGTTCGCTCCTTCGAAATCGTTTCTGCTTACACGCTTCGGGTTCGTTTTGACGACGACACGGAGCAGACGATCGACTTCCAACCGATTCTCGCAGGCGAATTGTACGGCCCGCTGCGTGATCTGGAACTGTTCAACCGCGTTCGCATCGATCCTGAAGTCGAGACGTTGGTGTGGCCCAACGGAGCGGACTATGACCCGGCGACATTGCATGACTGGCCGGTGTATGAGCAGGCGTTCCGGGAACGTGCTCGACGCTGGCAGCCAGTCGGCGCCTGAAGTTGGGCGAGTAGAGGCCGGCTAACAAGGCGCTGCAAGCGACGGCCAAGGGCGGGCCGCGCCGGAGCGCGCGAGTCGTCAGGTGTCGATTCCAAAATCGAGGGCAAACGCGAGAGCACGCTTGATTTTGGTCATCACTTTGTCCGGCAACCTGCCAAGCCTGCGCTCCAGTCGCACCTTCGGCAGAGAACCAACTCCTTGAACATTCGCCACAGAATCACGGTCGAGAAACGCGACCCTTGGCAGCGCCACTTCATATGGACTCTGTCTGTCTTGGGTGGTCAACGGCACGTATAGGATCAAAGCGCGAGGTGGGGCAGGGTCATAGCGCGACACAATGACGACCGGGCGTGTCTTGGCCGCTAAACCGAGATCGGCCAGCCAGACCTCACCGGGCTGCGGGTCCGTCGAGCATGTCCAGGACCTCTTGCTCCACAGCGCGCGGCCGCAGCAGGTCCAGAGCCTCCTGGTCAGCGAGCGCAATGATCTCGGCTACGCACTCTCGCACCTCCGCAGCCGTCTCAGGCTTCCATTCGCGCAGTTTGGCGTCCAACCTTTCCACCAATGCGTCCATGGCGTGCCTCCGTCAGTGATGGCTACGGCCGGTCAGCTTCACATCTTCGCTGCCTCGGACGGATCTAGCCCGGCCCGAAATTTCATCTCGCGCTTGCCATCTTGGCAACACTATTATACTAAGGCTTGCGGGGCGTCGGCCTTGAGGATAAACGGTTGAAGCGGGACAGCCCCGCTGCGCCTCTGCGCAGGCCTGGCTAGCAGGACACCACGCGACTCTGCCGGTGTGTGAGCGGTATACTGGAAGCGAGAGAATTTCGGCGTTAGAAGGGTCTTTGGATTCGATGACGCGACAACTGAGAAGCGTATTTGTCTTGTGGCTGGCCAGCCTTGCAGCCGGCGGGTTGGCGCGCGCGCAAAGCTCCGACAACCGGGCCAGCGCCTACTACAATTTCGCCATGGGGCATCTGTACGCGGAGTTGGCCAGCATCCACGGGAACCGGGGCGACTACGTAGACAAAGCCATCGAGCATTACAAGCAGGCCTTGAAGGCCGACCCAAGCGCCACCTTCCTGGCCGAAGAGCTGACCGATCTCTACATGCAGTCGGGACGGTTGCGAGAAGCCGTCAGCGAAGCCGAGGAGATGCTGAAGCAGAACCCGGACAACCTGGATGCGCGCAGGATGCTGGGCCGGATCTACTCCCGCATGATCGGCGACGCGCGCCAGAACCGAATCAACGAGGAGATGCTGCGCCGGGCTACTGAACAGTACCGCAAAATCAGCGAGAAAGACAGCAAAGACGTAGATGCCTGGCTGATGCTGGGGCGGCTTTACAAAATCGCGCAGAATTCGGTGGACTCGGAGAAAGCCTACAAGAAGGCGCTGGAGCTGGAACCCAACAACGAATACGCGCTGTCAGGCCTGGCCACGGTGTACTCCGACCTGGGCGACACCAAGTCGGCCATCGAGATGTGGCGGCGGCTCAACGAGCAGAATCCCAGCCCGCGAACGCTGCGGGCGCTGGCCAACGGATATGAGCAGGTGCGGGACTACGCCAGCGCGGCGCAAGCGCTGCGCCGGGCCCTGGAGCTGGCGCCCAACGACCCGGAGATCAAGCGGGACCTGGCGGAGTACCTGCTGATGGGCGAGCAGCTAGCAGACGCGCTGAAGTTGTACGAGGAGCTGGCCGCGGCCGACCCCAAAGACGCTCATCTGGAACTCCGGATTTCGCAGATCTACCGGCAGCAGCGGGACTTCCGGAAGGCCCGGGCAGCGCAGGAGAAGGCCAAGGCCCTCGATCCGGATAGCCTCGAAGTCCGCTACAACGAAGTGAATCTGTTGGAGGGCGAAGGCAAGTACCCGGAAGCCATCGCGCGCCTTAAAGACATTCTGGACTCGACCGCCAAGAAGGGCTACAGCGCCTCCGAGCGGGCTAACCGGGCCATGTTGCTGGAGCGCCTGGCGATCCTCTACCGCTCGAGCGAGCAGTATTCACAGGCCGTCGAGACCTTCCAGCAGATCGCCCAACTCGATCCGGACCTGGGCGCCAGGGCGGCAGCGCAGGTCGTGGACACCTACCGGCAGGGGAAGGAGTACGCCAGAGCGGAACAA
>CAVRZY010000270.1:0-7470 GCA_963725415.1 uncultured Acidobacteriota bacterium
GTCGAAACAGGCGTCCGGCGCCGGCAATTCCGTGCAGGA
The DNA here is from genome assembly GCA_963725415.1 of uncultured Acidobacteriota bacterium. Lineage (GTDB taxonomy): Bacteria > Acidobacteriota > Terriglobia > Bryobacterales > Bryobacteraceae > CAVRZY01. The sequence goes on from CAVRZY010000270.1 coordinate 40, forward strand.
GGCCCGAATGAACCGCAGGTTTGGCAGCGGGCAGTGCGCCCGCGCGTAGGCCAGGGCTTCCTCGGCAACGTCCACCCCCCACACGCTCGATGCGTTCAGAGCCAGCCGCACCGCTCCGTAACCCGAGCCGCACCCCGCATCCAGCACCCGCCGGCCTCTCGCGTACCGGGCCGCAAACGCATACCGCGCCACGTGCTCGTTCCACAGGTCCACCTCAACCTGCCCGGGAATCACGCGCTCGCCGGTGAATTCAGCCAACCTGCCGCTCCCCTTCCGGCGCTTTGCCGCCCACCAGCCGGTTGTCAAGCTCTACCCGGCAAGGCAGGTGCATGAAGCCGTATACCTGAGCATCACTATGTCCCATCTGGAGTGTGATGGCGTTGTCGATCCAATCGCACATTTTGTAGCTCAGCAAGGTCCCGTCGGCGATCGCAGGCGAGAAGGAAAAGGAGCCCGGATATAATTCCGGCAGGTCCAGGTGAAAATCCACCGTGTGCACGTCGCCAGGCTGCATCGCCGGCACCTCGAAACCTTCCCGCGCCGTGTTGCTCCCCGAAAAGTCCATCCCCAGATGGTTTCGGAGGATGAACCCGATGATGGGCAGATCGACCTCCTCCTTGGCGCGCACGCTGATCCGTACCACCACCCGAGACTGCGGCTCCAGCAAGTGGATGGGCCGCCCATACATATCCAGAATGGCGATGCCGATTACGTCGGCCCGCCCGTCCCCAAATCGATGGTCGATGTTCGGGATGCGCTCCACCACCTCGGGCGCCTGCTGCCGTCTGACCCCCTGCTCTGGAGCGGCGCGCTTGCTCAGCATCAGGTAGGCCGAATCCTTCTCCACCATCGCCGCCAGGTACTTGGCCACCACCAGGTCGGTCTCGCCCAGTTCCTTCATTTGCCCCGCCTCCAGCCAGAGCGCTCGATCCCCGATCGCCTTGACGTCCGCCATGGCGTGGGAAACAAACAGGATCGTGATGCCCCGCGACCGCAGCTCGTGCACCTTCCGCATGCACCGCTGGCGAAAGTAGATGTCTCCGACTGCCAGTGCCTCGTCTACCAGCAGGATCTCCGGGTCCACGTGGATCGCCACGGCAAACGCCAGCCTCACCACCATCCCGCTCGAGTAGGTCTTCACCGGCCGGTTGATGAAGTCCCCGATCTCCGCGAACGCCTCGATATCCTTGTATTTCTGATCGATCTCGGCCGTGGAGAACCCCAGAATCGCCCCGTTGAGATACACGTTGTCCCGCCCGCTGAATTCCGGGTTGAAGCCAGAACCCAGCTCCAGCAGAGCCGACACCCGGCCGTTTCTCTTCACCGAGCCCCGCGTCGGTTCGAGGATTCCCGCCACGCATTGCAGCAGCGTGCTCTTCCCCGAACCGTTCTCGCCGATAATGCAGAAGGTTTCCCCTTTGCGGATCTCGAAGCTCAGGTCCCGTAACGCCCAGAAATCCCTGTGTCGGCGAAGCTGGTTCAGCGTGATCAGCTCCTTGAGTCGGTCGCCCGGGGAGTCATAAACGGCGTAGCTCTTCGAGACGCCCTCAAACTCCACTGCATTCACGGTGCGATCCCTTCGGCCTGAGGATGGGGCACTAAGAAGAATCTACTCAACGCCGCCCGAGGAGTCAAATGGCGAAAGCGAGGCTGCTTGCGGCGGGCCCAAAGAAGAAGGGCGGCCGCCTGTTCCCTGCTGGCACGAACTCAATGCCGGCCCGCGCCATCCGGCTCGGACCGATGCTCGCCGTGACTCTGACTGCCTTCTGCCTTTTCGCGGTGCAAGTACCGCAGCGCGCTGGTTCGCTCAGGTGCCAGCAGGCGCCTTAGGTGTGCAGCCAGTCAGCCGGGGGGCCAGGTAGCCGCCCAAAGTCGTGGACGTTCCCTATGGACTTCCTCCTTTTAGTTACGGCCTCTCCCGAAAGAGAAACCGCTTGGTCCTCCTCACCACAGAGGGGGCCGGAAGCCAAACCTCTCAGTCTGGGCTTCCACCTTCACTATGGCCTCAACTGGGGCGCTTGTCAAGTCAACGTTGACAGACTGAGACAATACCCTCGCCTTCCCCCAGTCTCACCACGGCCGACTCTGCAATTCGCGCAATTCCTCACTTTTTCCCGAATTGCCGTCCCCCTTCGGCCCCGGCTAGAGTAAGTGCGGGAGGGCAAGCCAAACCACGCTATTGACGTGCAATATATCACGCGATATTATGACAGATAGCTACTCTGTCTTGGAGGTACTCCATGCCCCGCCATTGGCGCTCCTCACCGAACTGGGGTCCTTGGGCTCCGTTCTTCCCCTGGAACCGCTCCAGCCGCTTCTTCGAGCCCGGCGAGATCAGACTGGCGCTCCTGGCTCTGCTCGATGAAGGTCCCAAGCACGGTTATGCACTGATGAAAGAGTTGGAAGCGCGGTCCGGTGGCCTGTACCGTGCCAGCGCCGGCGCCGTCTACCCCACTCTCCAGCAACTCGAAGACGAAGGGCTGCTGACGTCCGAGCAAAATGACGGCAAGCGCATCTACCGTCTCACCGAGGCGGGCAGAACCGAGCTCGAGCGGCAGCCCGATTCAGTCCGCCGCATCTGGCGGCGGGCCGAAACTTGGGGAGACTGGGCGCCCTGGTTGGGACCCGAAGCAGCACTGATAGCCGCTCCCGCGGCGGCGCTGATGAAATCAGCCCTGCGTGCGGTGACCCGCGGCGCTGGCGACCCCGATCGCCTGTGGAAGGTGCACGATATCCTCGATCAAGCGCGTCGCCAACTCGAACATCTCGACAACTCTTGACATCCGCCGCCCCGGGGCCGCACCCGCGTTGACAACAGCGACCCGGGCCTACTACGCTGAAGGGGAGAACCGCAAGGCCGGCGTAGCTCAGGTGGTTAGAGCGTGGGTCTCATAATCCCAAGGTCGCTGGTTCGAGCCCAGCCGCCGGCACCACCCGCCTCGGCGAGCCATGCCGCCGTCAATTCGATTCGCCCACAATGATCGAGTAAATCCGGTCAAGATCCTCCGGCGAGTAGTACTCGATCTCGATGCGGCCCCGCTGGTCGCCTCTTTGTAGAATGCGCACCCGCGTTCCCAGAACCCTTTCCAGCTCCTGGATCGCAGCCCTGACGTTGGGATCCGCCAGGACCTCTTCTGCTGACCTTGGCTCGCGGGTCTTGGTCATGCGCTGTACCAGCCGTTCTACCTGGCGCACGGATAGCCCCTGAGAGCTGGCCTTCTCTGCCACCTGCCGCTGGAGCTCCTCCTTGGGGAGCCCCAGAAGGGCGCGCGCGTGACCCATCGAGAGCCGCCGCTCGGCCACAAGTTGTTGCACATCTCCTGGCAGCTTCAGCAGCCGCAGCAGGTTCGTGATCGTCGTGCGGTCCTTGCCTGTGCGCCGCGCGATCTCCTCGTGGCTCAGCTTCAAATCCCGGGAGAGCCGCTCGAACGCTTGTGCCAGCTCGATTGGGTTCAGATCCTCCCGCTGGATGTTCTCGACCAGAGTGATTTCCAGCAGGCGCTGGTCCGAGATCTCCTGAACTATAGCGGGAACCTCTGCCAGCCCCACCAGTTTGGCAGCCCGCCAGCGCCGTTCCCCCACCGCTAACTGGTAGCGCCCGCCATACCGCCGCACCACCAGCGGCTGGAGAATGCCGTTCGAGCGGATCGATTGCGCCAGCTCCTCCAGGCCCTCCGGCCGGAACACGCTGCGCGGTTGCATCGGATTCGTATCAATCTGATCCACCGGCAGGTAGAGAACGGTTTCCTTCCTGGGCCCCGCCTCCGGCGCCGGTTCGGGTCTGGTCGCCGTACGGTTGGCGAGCAGTGCGCTCAGACCCCTACCCAGTGCTTTGCGCGGATGCTCTGACGCCTTGCTCATTGGCCAGAATCTCCTTGGCGAGTTTGATGTAACTTTCCGCCCCTCGGGAACGCACGTCGTAGAGCAGAATTGGCTGGCCGTAGCTGGGAGCCTCGGCCAGCCGTATGCTCCGCGGGATCACCGTGCGGAAGACCTCCCTGCCGAAGAACTCTCGCAGATCCTCCGCTACCTGCCGCATCAGGTTCGTTCGGTCGTCGAACATGGTCAGTAGGATTCCCTCCAGCTTCAGCCAATGCTGGAAGGAATCGCGCACCCGCTCGATCGTGTCCATCAGTTCGGAAACCCCTTCCAGCGCGAAGAACTCGCACTGGATGGGTACCAATACCGAATCTGCCGCGACCAGCGCGTTCAACGTAAGCAGGTCCAGCGCCGGCGGGCAGTCGATCAACACGTAATCGTAACTCCCTCGCAAGGGGCTCAGTTTCTCCCTCAGTCGGAATTCTCTGTGCTCCCAGTCAACCAACTCGATGTTGGCGCCTACCAGGTTCTTGTCTGCCGGAACAAGCTGCAGGCCGTCGAACGTGGTGGGTACCACAACGGCCGCCAGATCCAGCTCACCCAACAGCACGTCGTATAGCGTCGGACTCCCACGGCCCTTCTGCACTCCTAGCCCGGTCGTCGAGTTCCCCTGCGGATCCGCGTCGATCACCAGAACCCGCAGATCGTTGGCCGCCAGCGAAGCGCCCAGATTAATCGCGGTAGTCGTCTTGCCCACGCCGCCTTTCTGATTTGCGATCGCGATGACCTTACCCAACCCGCATGCTCCTCAAGGCGAAAAAACAATGCTATCACGAAACACAGCGGTCAACTGCAGTGAGAACAGGCTTGCAGCCGGTTCTGCCGCCCGACAGGGCGGCCTGTCGCTTACGCCGGCAGGCGACGTTTCACGTGGAACGTACCTCCCCGATCAGCAGTACTCGCCGCTCCCCCCACGGCAGTCTGATCGGCGCCCGCCACTCGACCCCCCTCCTCGCAGCCAGGCGCTCGGCCTCCGCCTCGCCCACCAACAGGGCCACCCACTGGCCCAGCCGGCAAATCGCGCTCAGCACACTCTCCCACTTCACCGCTCGAGCAACCACCCAGTCAAAATGCTCCGCCATCCCCTCAACCCGCCCGGCCTCCACCCCAACGTTCCCAAGCTCCCGCGTCGCCTCCCGCAGAAATACCGCCTTGCGCTGGTGCGATTCCGCCAGCGTGAACCGGCAGTCCGGCCGCTCGACCGCCATCGGAATCCCCGGAAAACCCGCCCCGGAACCCACGTCCAACACCGACACAGCCTCCGGCGGCAGGTGTAACCCGCAAAACAGTGATTCGCAATAGTGCCGAACCACAACCCCCTCCAGATCCCGAACCGAGGTCAGGTTCAGCACCTTGTTCCACCGTACCAATAGCCGATAGTGCCCCTGAAGTTGCTGAACCTGAGCCGTAGACAGCCTTCCGACGGGGGAGAAATAACGCCTCAGTAGCTCTGAAAACTCTTCCGCATCCCTCATGTCGGCCGACGGGCTGCGCCCAGACTCAAATATACATCCAGAATGGCAATCGCAGCCGGCGTCACCCCGGGAATGCGGCCGGCTTGGCCCAGCGTGCGCGGCCTCACCCGCTCCAGTTTATCCCGTATCTCTCGCGACAACCCCGGAATCCCCCCGAAACCAAATCCATCAGGGATCTTTCGGTTCTCGGCGTTCTTCAAGCGTTCTACTTGCCGCTCCTGCTGCGCGATGTAGCCGGCATACTTCGTTTCGGTCTCGATATTGCTCAGCACGCCTCGCACCGGCTGTTCCCCCAGCGCCTTCGAGGCCCACTCCCGCAGCCGCTCGGCGCTGGCCTCCGGCCGCTTCAGCCACTCCAATAGCGTGGGCCGGTCCTCTGCAGCCAGATTGAACTTGGCCGGCTCGACGCGGGTCTGGCCCATCAACTCCCTCAGCCGCGCCTTCTGCTGCTGTTTCTTCAGGTAGAGATTCCAGCGCGCTTCGCTCACCAGCCCCACCCGCCGCCCGATCGGCGTCAACCGCTCCTCGGCATTGTCAATCCGGAGTTGCAGCCGAAACTCCGCCCGCGAGGTGAACATGCGGTACGGCTCGTCGGCGCCCTTGGTGACCAAATCGTCGATCAGAATCCCCGTGTAGCCCTCGGTCCTGCCGATCACCACTGGCGGCATTCCCCCCAGCCGGCAGGCGGCATTGATCCCGGCGACGATTCCCTGGCAGGCCGCTTCCTCGTATCCTGAAGTCCCGTTGATCTGCCCCGCCAGGAAAAGGCCCTCAATCGATTTCACCTCCAGGGTGTGCCCCAATTCGCGAGGATCGATGGCGTCGTACTCGATGGCGTAGCCGGGTCGCAGCATCTCCGCCCGTTCCAGCCCCGGAATCGAGGCGATCATCGCCATCTGCACGTCAATCGGCATGCTCGTGGACATGCCGTTCACGTAGATTTCGTACGTGTCCAGGCCCTCCGGCTCCAGGAAAACCTGGTGCCGCAGCTTGTCCGGAAACTTGACGACTTTGTCCTCGATGGATGGACAATACCGTGGCCCGATGCCTTCAATCCGGCCGCTATACAGCGGAGATCTCGGAATCGCCTCGCGCAGAATGCGCTGGGTCTCCTCGTTCGTGTAGGCGATGTAGCACTGGATCTGCGGCCGGTCGATCTTCTCCGTCAGAAACGAGAAAGGCGTGGGCTCGAGGTCGCCGGCCTGTGGCTGGAACTTGGACCAGTCGATGCTCCGCCCGTCCAGCCGCGGCGGCGTGCCAGTCTTCAGCCGCCTCCACCGGAGCCCCACACTCCTAAGCTGGTCTCCGAGCAGGTTCGACGGCGGCTCCCCGCTCCGCCCGCACGTGTACGTCGTCTCACCTACGTGCGCGAGCCCGTTCAGGAAGGTCCCTGGGGTGACAATCACCGCCCCGCATTCGATCATCCGCCCGTCCCTCAGCCTCACTCCCCGCACCCGGCGCTCACCGTCCCCTTCGATCACCAGTTCCGCCACCTCCGCCTGCAAGATCCGTAGGTTCGGCTCCTCTTCCAGCACCTCCCGCATCCTGCTCCGGTAGCGCTTCTTGTCGCACTGCGCCCGCGGCGACCATACCGCCGGCCCCCGGCTGCTGTTCAACAACCGAAACTGGATCCCAACCGCGTCCGTCACCTCCGCCATCACCCCGCCCAGCGCATCCACTTCCCGCACCAGGTGCCCCTTGGCGATTCCTCCCACCGCCGGATTGCACGACATCTGGGCGATCAAGTCCAGGTTCATCGTGATCATCGCCGCCTTCATGCCGATCCGCGCACACGCCCGCGCTGCCTCGCACCCGGCATGCCCGGCGCCCACCACCACCACGTCGTATTTCGATTGACGGCCCTGCACTTGCACCTTGCCCCGGTTTTTCTCCTATTCTAGGGAAATGGCGTTCGCTTTCACAAGCGCAGCTATAAATCTTTCTAATGCGGAGACCGCGCAATGAAAATTCTGGTTATCGGAAGCGGCGGCCGAGAACATGCCATCGCCTGGAGCCTGGCGCAGAGTCCATCGGTCAAAAAACTGTACGCCACCCCCGGAAATCCCGGTATCGCCAG
>CAVRZY010000271.1:0-25264 GCA_963725415.1 uncultured Acidobacteriota bacterium
GGTCTTCCCCCTGTAGTTTCTGAGTAAGTATCTGTTGTGCAACAAGATGGGCAGCTTTGGGGCGTTGGATTGTAGGCATGTAATTATTGCTGTAGCTATTGCATTTTAGCTGCAAGTGTGATATTATGTCAGCATGTACGTGGCCACTGTTCCCAATCGCTCCTCCCCGCCCGCCATCCTCCTGCGCCAAAGCTATCGCCAGGGCGGCCAGGTCAAGTCCCGCACCCTGGCCAATCTCTCCCACTGGAACCCTGCGCGCATCGAGGCTCTCCGCCGCGCCCTGCGCGGTGACTTTGACCACCTCCCGGCCGAACCCGCCAGCGGCCTCATCTTCGGTCTCCTGTATGCCCTCAAGCAACTGGCCGAGTCCCTCGGCCTCAGCACCGCCCTCGGCAAAACCCGCCTCGCCAAACTGGCCCTGTTCCTGGTGCTCGCCCGCGTTGCCCACCGGGGCTCCCGCTTGTCCGCCGTGCGCTGGGCCGAAGATCACGCGGTCAGCGAAGTGCTCGGCCTCGGCTGCTTCGACGAGGACCACCTCTACGCCGCCCTGGATGATCTGTGCGCCCGCCAAGAGCAGATCGAACAGGCCCTGTACCGGCAGTACCTGCGGCGTCACAGCGCTCCACCCACCCTGTTCCTTTACGACGTCACCAGCAGCTACCTGGAAGGCCAGCACAACGCCCTGGGCGATTACGGCTATCCACGCGACGGCAAGCGCGGCAAGCTGCAAATCGTCATCGGCCTGCTGGCCGACAGCGAGGGCGAGCCGCTGGCGGTGCGGGTCTTCGCCGGAAACACCGGCGATCCGGTAACGGTGGTGGGTCAAATCAAGATTCTGCAAAGCCAGTTCGGGGTCGAGGAGCTGGTGTTTGTGGGCGACCGGGGAATGGTAAAGAGCAAGGGCAAGCAGGCGCTCAAAGAGGCCGGGCTGCACTATATCAGTGCGCTGACGGATCCGCAGATTCGGCGCTTGCTGGGGGAAGGAACGTTGCAGATGGGCTTGTTCAGTGAAGAGGTGTGTGAAGTGGAGGCCGACGGTTTGCGCTATTTGCTACGCAAGAACGAGCTCGAGGCGGCGCGGGAACAGCATCGCTTGGAGGACAAACTAGCCAAGCTGAAGGGCAAGGTTGAGCAGCGCAACCAGCAGGTGCGGAAGTCCCCGCGCTGCCAGCCGGAAGCGGGTCCGCGGAACTTGCAGCTCTGGGTGGCCCGCCACAAGCTCAGCGGGCAGGTGGAACTGCGCTTGGAAGGACGAACGATGGTGCTGGAGCGCAACCAGCCGGCCATCGACCGGGCCCTGGAACTGGCGGGCTGCTACGTGGTGGTGAGCGACGTTCCCAAGCAACAACTGAGCGGGCAGGCGGTACACGACAGTTATGTGAGCCTGCAAAAGGTGGAGCGGGACTTTCGGCAACTGAAGACCGGCCTGCTGGAAGTGCGGCCGGTGTGGGTGCGGAAGGAGAGCCGTACGCGGGGCCACGTCTTCTGCTGCATGTTGGCGCTCAAGATCAGCCGCGAGATGGAGCGCCGGCTGCAAGCCAGGTTCGGGACAACGGACACCGATCCCCACGCTACCACCCTGCCGGATGCCATGGCGGCACTGTGCCGGCTGTGCCTGCTGGAATACCAGATCGACGAGAAGACCACGCTGATGCGCCTGCCCAGACCGGATGCGCGGCAGAAAGAAATCCTTGCGGCGCTCCGCGTTCAGTTGCCCGAGAAGTAGGCTGTAGGCAGAAGTCAATCGTCGGGGCGAACCAGTAACCGAAGTCCAGTCAGACAGATACCGGCCGAAGTCCGCTCACCCACCGGGGGAAGATCCGTCAGACAAATCCCCTTTTATCGTACAGAAGTGTGCGAATGTCAACAGAAACCGTGAGCTTGCCATCCCCACTTTCTTTGACCGGGCCAATGCGGGCACGGTAATTCGGGTACAGGCAACGAATTTCGCAAAAGCGGCGAAATTCAAGCCTGTCCCCGAATTACGCGAATTGTGGAGTTGCCCGCTGTGGGATTGGGGGATGGCAAGAGGCCATGAGTGGATGCGCCCACGGGTGCTCAGTGGAAGTCGTGGGAAATAGTCGCCATGGTTGGGGCCGGCAGGGGCAAGATGCGCTGCGCCTTCACTGAAACCACGTTGTCCTGGTGCTGCATGGCGCCTTCGATGAATAGAAAAGGCTCCTCGACGAGGACCAGGCGGTAGCTTTCGAAGACGTCGGGGGGGACGATCACGTTGACGATGCCGGTTTCGTCTTCCAGGCTCAAAAAGACGAAGCCGTTGGCGGTGCCGGGGCGCTGGCGGACGATAACGCAGCCGGCCACGCGGGTGGAGCGGTCGTTGCGCATGCGCTGGAGGTCGATGGCCCGGGTGACTCCCAGCGCGTTCATTTCGGTCCGGCGGTAGGCCATGGGGTGCGGGCCGAGAGTGAGTCCCGTGCCGCGGTAGTCGGCGTCCAGGCGCTCTTCGGGGGTCATCGAAGCCAGAGGCGAGGCGGCGTTTCCCTGATCCAACCCTTCGAACAGCGGCCCGGCGAGCCGCGCCGCGCGCTCCGTGTCCCAGAGCGCATCCCGACGGTGCTTGGGCTGAATGAAGTTCAAGGCGCCCACCTCGGCCAGCTTTGTCAACTCATCCTTGCGGAGTTCGGGGACGCGGCGGGCCAGGTCGTCGATGCTTGAAAACGGATGCCGCGCGCGCTCCCGTGCGATGGCCCGCGCCGCCTCCTCCCGCAGCCCCTTTACGTACTTGAGTCCCAGCCGGATGCAGTTGGGATCAACCACCGTGCACGCCCACTCCGACCGCGTCACGTCCACAGGCTTGATGATCAAGCCGTGGCGCTGGGCGTCCTTGATGAGGGTGGAGGGGTGGTAGAAGCCCATGGGCTGATTGTTCAGCAGGGCGGCGGTGAAAGCGGCCAAATAATGACACTTCAGGTAGGCGCTGGCGTAGGCCAGCAGGGCGAAGCTGGCGGCGTGGGATTCGGGGAAACCATACATGGCGAAGGCGGTGATCGACTGCACGATGGTGTCCTGGGTTTTGCCGGTGATGCCATTGCGGTCCATGCCGCGGCGCAGCTTGACCTCGACCTCCTTCATGCGCGCCTCGGAGCGCTTATGGGTGAGGGCGCGGCGCAACTCCTCGGCCTCACCCCCGGTGAAGCCCGCGGCGATCATGGCCATCCTCAGCAACTGCTCCTGGAAAATCGGGACACCGAGGGTGCGGCGGAGGACCGCCTCGAGTGATGGATGGAGGCACTCGGGAGGTTCGCGGCCCTGCCGGCGCTTCAAGTAGGGATGCATCATTTTACCGGCAATCGGCCCGGGGCGGATGATGCCGACCTGCACCACAATGTCGTAAAACCGGGTGGGGCGGAGGCGGGGAAGAGTGGCCATCTGGGCCCGGCTCTCGACCTGGAACATACCCACCGTATCGGCCTTCTGGAGCGCTGCGTAGACCAGCGGATCGTCCGGCGGAAGATGCGCCAGGTCCACTTCTTCCCCGTAGGTCTCGCGGATCAACACCAGCGATTCCTCGAGCACCGCCGTCATCCCCAAACCGAGCAGGTCCACCTTGATGATGCCCAGGTCGGCGCAGTCGTCCTTATCCCACTGCACCACCACGCGGCCGGGCATGGTAGCGGGCTCCAGCGGAACCACCGAATCCAGTTGTCCCTGGCAAATCACCATGCCGCCGGAGTGCTGGCCCAGGTGTCGCGGCAGGTCCTGAACGCCCAGGTAGAGTTGCCGGAATTTCTGGATACGCGGGTCTCGGAGGTTGAGGCCCGCGTCACGGAACTGGCGCTCGCTGGTGTCGGCGGGGTCGTTCCACTCCCAGGCCCGCACCAGGCTGGAGAGGCGGCTCAGCGCCTCCTCGTCGAACCCCAATACCTTTCCGACCTCGCGGACCGCGGAACGCCCCCGGTAGGTGATGACGTTGGCGGTCATGGCAGCGCCCAGTTTCCCGCAGCGTTCGTAGACGTACTGAATTACGCGCTCGCGGCGTTCGCCGCTAGGCAGGTCGAGATCGATGTCCGGCCACTCGCCGCGCTCCTCGGAAAGGAAGCGCTCGAACAGCAGGTCCATGCCCACCGGATCGACTGCGGTGATTCCGAGCGAATAGCAGACGGCGCTGTTGGCCGCCGAGCCGCGCCCCTGAGCCAGGATGCCTTCCCGGCGGCAGAACTGAACGATGTCCCAGACGATGAGGAAATAACCGGCCAGGTTCAGTTTTTCGATGAGGGCCAGCTCGCGCTCGATCTGGCGCCGCGCGCGCTCGTGGTAAGGGCGATAGCGCCGGCGGGCGCCCTCATCGGTGCGCTGGCGCAGGAACGACATCATAGTTTCATCTGGCGGGACCGGATACCTGGGGAATTCATAGCCCAGATCGGCCAGCGAGAAGGCCAGCCGCGAGGAAAGCTCGGCGGAGTTGGCGATGGCTTCTGGCAGGTCGGCGAAGAGGCGCGCCATTTCCGTGGGGGACTTCAAATGGCGCTCGGAATTTTTGGCCAGCAGGCGACCGGCGGTCTCGAGCGTGACCTTGTTGCGGACCGAGGTGAGCACGTCCAGGATTTCGCGCTCGGCGGCGGTGGCGTGGCAGACGCCGTTAGTGGCAACGAGAGGAAGCTTCAAACTGCGCGCAACTTCGATGAGGGCCTGGTTGCGGGCTTCCTGTTCCCGGTCGAGATGGCGCTGGAGTTCGACGTAGAGATTGCCCGGAGCGAAGGCGTCCCGGAGCCGTTCCAGACGCCGGCAATCCAACTCGGTGGTCAGGCAGATCAGCCCTTGAGCATGTTCCGCAATCTCCTCCGGCGTGGCGGCGCCTTCGCCCTTGCGGGCGCGCAGCTTCAGGCGCGTGATCAGGCGGCAGAGGTTCCGGTAGCCTGTGCGGTTCTGGGCAAGCAGAGGATAAATGCGGCCGTCGGTGCCGGTGACCTCGGCGCCGATGTGTGCGCGGATGCCGGCTTTCTTGGCCGCGGAGTGGAAGCGGGGCGCGCCGTAGACTCCATCCCGGTCCAGCAGCGCCATGGCGGGAATTGCATGTTCGGCGCAGCGGCCGCCAGGTCCTCGGGAAGCGAAGCACCCCGCAGGAAGCTGAAGGCGGAGCGGGCATGGAGACTCAACGTACATCTCAGTTTTCTTCCGTTTTCTTCTTGTGTTTGGCGAGCCGGCCGGAGGGGACCCTCTGTAGCTCCGTCTTCCGGTCCCGGTGCACGATCTGGGGCGGGGCATTGGGGATCCGCTTTTTGGGTGGCTTGATGATGATGGGCTTGATCTTCTTCACGGACTAAACTCCGAGAAGCCTGCGTAGTTGTTCCTCTACAGCCGTCACCGTTCCGGAAGATATTGTTCCCAGCTTCTTCACGAATCGGTGCCTTGAAATGGAGCGGATATCATCGCACTTAAGAAACGCGCGCCTTGACAGCCCCGTCTCCTCGGGGCCTGCTTCCACGTGCAGGGGAATGTGTTTTTCCTTCGCGGTCATCGGAATAACGACATGGAGCTCGGCTGGGCCGTGATTGAAGAAGTCCACGGAGACAACCAGGCAGGGGCGCTTTCCGGCCTGCTCATGCCCCACAGGGTCGCCAAGATCCACCAGCCAGATTTCACCTCTGGAAGGTACAAGCGGCTTCATTCATCCTCCAATCCGTCCCTGAGAGTCGCCTCCCATTCCTGACGCTCTTCCAGCTCCTGCTTCCAGGCCTTTGGATCGGCTTTCAGAGCGGCGTAAGCGCGGTTTGTTTTTTCCCAGAAGACTCTCTCTTCATAAAGCCTCAGGGCTCTTTCCAGAACTGCCTGCATGGAACTTCCTTCCTGCTGGGAGAGGGCGCGCAGGCGGTTCTGGACTTCTTTGTTGATCCTGACAGTGGAAGTAGACATATCGCCTCCCTCTTATTATATACTAGAAAGTCTACAAGATATGCTCCTTTAATCGTAGCTGCCTTCCACAAACCAGCCTCCGTTATGGCGGTCGAGGTAGATGCGGTAGAGGGCGCCGTCGCTAAGGGCTACGTCCCAGTCGTCGCGCGACCAAGCCTGGGCAGTCCACCAGTCGCCGGAACTGCGCCAGGGGCCGGCCACCGAACGCACCGTTCCACGCACGCCGCGCGCCAGGATGCGGGTCGGCCGGCCGCAGGGCGCCTCCACGTTGGCCTGGAGCGGGGGGCGGAAAAAGCGCAGGGCCAGGTGTAAATTTTGCCGCCCCGCGGCGATGGACAGGCCGGGATGCCTGTCCCTACTCAATCGAAAGGCGTTGGGGCGGTGGGTGTCCAGCAGTTCCGGCCAGCCCACGTTGTTTTCACCCACCAGATTGGCAATGCGCGCCAGGGTCAGTTCTAATTTCTGGGGTTCAGGAGCCAGCGGAAGAAACAAACCGTTCTGGATGACGCGCGGGTTTACCGGTTGGGCGGAAAGTGAGACTGCAACCACCGGCCCCTGCGGAGGGTGGGAATCCAGGTCGAGCTGGAGCAGCTTCAGAAACGTCCGGCTGTCCCGCATGGGGAAGGGCAGGCGGAGCGCCCGCGCGTGTTCGCTCCGGTCTTCGAGCTGCAACTTCAACCGGAGTTCGTGGGTGGCCAGTCCCCGCGATTCCAACTCCGCAGAGAGCTGGTTGAGCAGGCGCGCCAAAATGAAAGAGAGCGGCTCCAGCAGCCCCACCGGGTATTCCAGTTCCATCGCCTGCTCGTAGGCGGGCGGGGGATTGGCCGGAACCAGCGGGCGGCAATCGGCGCCCCGCGCCAGTCTTTGAAGCCGGACGCCCTCCTGGCCCAGGCGCTCGCAAATCCCCGCTTCCGGCAGGGCCGCCAACTCGCGGAAGGTTCGGATACCCCAGCGCGCCAGGGTCTCCGCAATTTCGAGCGGCGTAGAAAGGATTTCCACCGGCAGACTGCCCAGCCGTGCCGCTTCGCTGCCGGGCGGAATCACAGTGATTCCCGGGAAGCCCAGAGCCGCATGAATGGCCGCATCCGGATTGGAAGCCACGGCCACATTGGCCCTGAAGCCCAGCTCGGAAACACGCCGCGTGATGGTTTCCGCAAGCTCTTGCGGCGAACCGAACAAGTGAGCCAGGCCCTCGATATCCAGCACCACCGTGCCCGGAGCAGTCTCTTCCATCAGTGGCGAAAAATCGCGGGCGCAATCAAGGAGAGAAGCGCCGGGCGCGTGAATGCAGGCGAACATACCTCACCCCAAGGCCTTCACTTCGAAGGCGGCAGCCGCCGAACGAGCCGGCTTGCGCGGCGTCACCCCCAGGCGTACGCCGCGCAGCAGCCGGGAGCAGCCAGATGCCCCAGACCAAGCCACGCCTTCCTGTTTCGTTTCCAGAATCAGGGCGGCGCAGGATTTGGCCCATGGCTCCGGCTCCAGAACCACCAGCGCAGTGGGCGTGTTTTCGATGGCGCGCTGGAAGCGGTACCAGGAACTGAGTGGGATGCGGTGCGCGATGCGCGCGGGAATATCTCCTAGGTCCAGAGCCACCAGCCCGAACCCGCCCCCCTGCACCAGCAGATCCGCGGCCTTGAGCGCATGTTCCGGGTTTCCTCCGCAACGGACCCAGAGTAGCCGCTCCAGGGCCAGGCCCACCGCCGCGGCCGAGCCGGGATCGAAGGTGTCGCTCGCGTCCACCAGCGTGCAGGCTTCCTGGCGGGCTGTGGCCGCTGCCAAAATGGAAAGCAGCAGGCTGGTGCGCCCCGAGGAAGGCGGGCCGAAGATCTCGGTAATGGCCCCGCGCGGGAGGCCTCCGGTCAGCGAGTCCACTTCCGGGATGCCGGTCGAAACCAACCCCAGCGCCGGTCTTGGCCGGAAGGTCAGCGGGGCGGCAAACCGGCTCCCCAGGGCGGATTCGAGGTTGGCTTTTAAGACAACAGGGGAGGACATAGGGCCGCCTACTTTCGCTTTTTGTTCGCCCAGGAACTAGTTTGCCAGTTTAAGGGGAGGATGTCAAGGCCATTGCAGGAAACTTTTCACGCCCAGCAACGCCGGTAGGCTGGTGGCGGCGCCAGCCGTCAGCACCACCCGGCGAAAGCCATTCCTGGTCGGAGCGTTGGGTAATCGAACGTTGAACTGGAGCACTCCCGCCACCAGGCCGGGAGCCGCGCCGGCGTAGAGGACCTCTACCGGTTGAAGGTCGATTTCCACAGTGATCGGACTACGAGGTTTTGGCAAGGGTTCAGTGGCCGGCCTCCCGTCCTGGTTGGCGGGTTCGGTGATTCCGGCGCCGGTCGCGTAGAGGACAACGATCGAACCGGGCGCAGCCGGATTTTCCAACGAGTTGACGCTGCCGTCTTCATTTAGAGCGGCGGCGTAACCATTCGGAGCCCGAAAGATCTCAGGAGTGGTTTCCACGACGGCCAGGATAAACTCGCGGCTCATGGATCCACCGGATTCGACTCTGAGACGGGTGTTGGGGCGCCCGGCCAAGCCGAAAGGCGCCACGGCGTTGATCTGATCCCGCTGCGCGTACAGTAACGGCGCGGGGATCTCATCGAAGAAGACCCTGCTCCCGGCCAGAGTATTGGACACGGTTCCGCTCGGATCCAGTCTCAGACCGGCGGGTTCCTGCGGCCCGAGGTTGAAACCGTAGATGGAGACCAGTTCGCCGGGCGAGACGCGGGCGGCAACCTCGCTGGTCGCAGCGTTGGTCACGGCCACTACCGAGGGAGCGGAACTGGGGCGCAAGTCCCACTGTGAGACGAAGCTGGCAAGGCCAAGCAGGTACACATTCCCGGAGCCGTCCAGGGCGATGCCGGCGTCCGCCAGGCCGTTGAGAAGGCGGGTCGAGGAAAGAACGGCCGAGCCTTGCGCGTTGATCTGAGTGACAAAGTTGAACGCCCCGGTGGCACTGGGGAAGTTCACTGGCTCCGTCCTTCCCACCACCACGGCGTTGCCTTGCGGATCGACGACAATGCCGAGGCCAACGTCCGGTGCGCTCCCGCCCAGGTAGGTCGAGTAAACCAGAGCGGTGCCTTCCGGGTCGATCTTCGTCACGAAGGCGTCCGTGAGGGCTGCGAGGCGAGTCTGTACGGCTCCTGGCGTGGTGGGGAACTGGGGATTTTCGGTCAAGCCTGTGAGGTAGGCGTTGCCCAGCCGATCCACCGCGATAGCCGTCACCCAGTCTGCTGCATGAGTGAACGGCGGGACACCAACCACCGCTCCGCCCAGGTAGGTTGAATACACCAGTGCTGTCCCGCCGACGTTCAGTTTGGTGACAAATGGGGCGGGCGCCTGATCGCTGCATTGACATTGCTTCTGAATGGCTCCCGGTGTGGTCGGAAAATCGTTCGCACTGGTGGTGCCCGTGATGTAGGCATTGCCGGCAGCATCCACCGCGATTGCATTGCCGATGTCAGACTTACCGGCGCAGTAGCTGCTCCCGACACAACTCGTCTTGCTGCCACCCAGGAAGGTGGAGTAGACCAGCGCGTTCCCAGCGGCATTCAGCTTGGTGACAAACGCAGTTGTGGAGGGCGATTTGAAATCCTGCGACACATTCCCGGTGGTCTGAAACGAGCCCGCGGTGACCGGGTAGTCCGGGGAATTCGTGTGTCCCGTAATGTAGGCATTTCCAGCCGCGTCCACCGCCACGGCGTGTGGCGAGTTTTCGCCTCCTCCCCCCAGGTAGGTCGAGTAGACCAGCATTCCGGCCGGGTTCAGCTTCGCCACAAACGCCTGAGAGTAATTAGCGCCGGGGCGAGTCTTCTGGAGAGCGTTCAGGGTGGGAAAATCCGACGAATCGGTGTCTCCCACCACATAGGCGTTTCCTGAGGCGTCCACGGCGATGCCGGAGGGATGATCATCGCGACTGCCGCCCAGAGTGATGTCATAGATCACCCCGCCTTCCCGGTCCAGCTTCGCGACAAAAACATCCATGTTGGGTGGCTCCGTCGCCCCGGTTACATACACGTAGCCGTTGGAATCGGCTGCGATGCGCGTTGCCGTCCGGTTGCCGGCGCCGCCGACATAGGTCGAGTAACCCACCATCTGGCCAGGCAGGGCAGCCGCGACCAGGCAGAGCAGAACGACTGTGCAAGCCGCCCTCATAGGAAAGCCCGGTCCAGACAGGCGATGAACTGAATCCCCGGCACGATCTTGCGGCTCAGGCGGTCGTCGTTGGTAATGAAGAGGTCGCAGCCAGCCTGTGCCGCGCAGGCCAACTGGATGGCGTCTGGGGCGCGGAGGCTCTTGTCATGCCGAAGCCGCGCATAAATCCGGGCACAGGCCCGGTCAAAGGGGATCAACAGAACCGCGGGCGACGTAAGGGCTTCCTCATACTTCGCAGCCAGGTCCGGGCGGCCGGCTTCGGTCGGTTTGACCAGAACCTCGCCTAAGGTGACTGTGGAAGTGCAAAGTTGATCTCGCCGTTCATTCATACGCTCGCGGAGAGCGACAACTTTTCGGGCCAGTTCCCCGCGCCCTTCCAGCAGGTAAATAAACAGGTTGGTGTCCCAGAAGATCCGGCTCACTCCCAGCCCTCCCGCAGGCGCTGCACGTATTGATCCGGGTCCTCGTCCTGCCAGATTTCGCCGCCCAGCCCGCGAAGGGTCAGGATGGGGTCCGGCGAATCTTCCCGATCCCAGCCATCTTTTGCAAACTCATTCTCGTACCAGTCCAACAGTGGATGGTAACGGGACGGAATCTGGTCTCGCCGGGGCGTGATCTTACCGGTTCGGTGGGGGTGCGCCGAGTCGCTCGGCCGGAAGAGCCGGCGGGTGTTCGGACCGGTGGCGTAAAGTGAGCGGTAGCCGGTGGGGTTGGGCGCTTTGTTGGCGACGCAGTGCAGATAGGCATGGACGCTAAGCCCCGGGCGAATCCGTTCACCGAGATTCTCCCGGGCCGCACGCTCAACGATTTCCTGCACTGAGAAATCGCGGCGATCCGGGTGTTCCCGATGCAGGAGAGCGGTGGCGATCCAGACCTCATCGGCGAGGCGAACGGCAGCGGTAGAAGGAATGGTGTTCATTTTACATCCATACATATGTATACAACATGCTGGAGCGCGGGGCAAGCGGTAGGCTGCCAGAGCTTCACTGTTCGCTGAACCCGGTGGTGGCCCGGAAGGCTTCCACGTAGTGGCCGTCCTTCCTGAAGGCCCGGGCGCGGAGAGCTGCCTTCAGTTTCTCCAGACGCGCGGGGTCCCAGTCCGGGCGGTAGCGCTGGATAGCGGGCGGGAACTGGCTGACGTGGGCTAGGGCGGCGTTCAGCTTGGTTTCGACCACGCCGTCGATGTTGACGAAGTAGTTCGCGTCTTTGGCGGTGGCGTAATAGAAGAACTCGGCCGGGACTTTCCACGGCTGGAGGCCATCGTGGAGGCGCTGGTTGGGGAAGTAGAGGTGCCATTCCGCTGCCCGGATGGCGTCGATGGTGTTCATGGCGGCCATACGGTGGTCAGTCTTGTGCCAGCGGACATACTCCGAGCCGGGGTCAATCGACAGAGCCACGTCGGGGCGGTACTTCCGAATCAATCCGGTCACCTGCTCGACCAGGTCGCGCGGGTTGGCGTACTCAAGCATGCCGTCGTGGTATTGCAGCCAGATCAGGTTCTCTTTGGGGATGCCGATGATGCGGCAGGCCTCTTCTTCTTCGGCCTTGCGAATGCGCGCCAGCCGCTCGGAGGTCATTTCCGGGTCGTAGGAACCCTTGTCGTCGTTGGTGTAGATCACGATGTGGATCCTGTTCTGGTTCTTGGCCAGCAGGGCCAGGGTGCCGGCGCAGCAGAAGGTATCGTCGTCGGGGTGCGGGGTGAACAGCATGATGGTTTTGCCTTGCAGGGTCTCGAGTCGGGCGGTCTGGGCCAGGAGGGAGTTCAGCAGTCCGGCTACAAAGATGGGGAGGAGAAAATGATTGAGTCGCACGAATTGATATTACTCCACCTGCATACCGTCGGCTTTGCGCCCCGAGTAGGACGTACGTGCCATTGTTTTACTTCGGGTTCCGCGTTATACTTGTGGGCGTGAGGTATTACATGCAGACCAGGGTTTCCGTGAAGGGCCAGATCGTGATCCCCGCTCCGCTCAGGCACAAGTACGGCATCAAGAAGGGCATGAAGGTTCACTTCCTCGAAGAGGATGGCAAGATCATTCTTGAGCCGGTTAACGACCGGCTCTTGCGGAGTTTGCGGGGAATACTGAAGGGGACTGGAGCGCTGGAAGAATTGATGGCCGAGCGGGCGCTTGACAGGGAGAGAGAGGATGCCAAATTCTCCCCTCGTGTTCGATAGTTGGGCAATCGTCGCCTATTTGCAGGCCGAACCTGCCGCTGATGAGGTCGAATCGCTCATATGCGTAGCGGAACAGACCGGGCGTCCGATGTGGATCACGGCTGTGAACCTTGGAGAGGTCTGGTACAAGGTGGCGCGCAGTCATTCGGACCAGAAGGCCGATCAGGCGGTAGGCACAATTCGAGAGCTTGGGCTGAGGATGAGAAACGCAGATTGGGACTTGACGCGCGAGGCGGCCCGCCTCAAGGCTAGGTACCGCTTGTCTTATGCTGATTGCTTCGCGGCGGCCTTAGCCAAGCAAGAGGGGACGGCAGTCATCACGGGCGATCCGGAGTTCCGGCAACTGGAGAAGGAAGTGAAGGTCCACTGGCTGTAGTCAGCCCTGCCCTCACGTCCCCGTGGAGGTGTAGTTGCGCACCCCGCGGTTCCAGACCAGGATGGCCGCAGCGAGGAATGCCGCCGTAACCAGGGGCAGCAGGTAGGCGTAGACCTGGTAGACGTCCTTGCGCAGCAGGTGGGCTGTGGGATAGAAGCTCGCAAAGCCGAAGGGGACCACCCAGCTCAACAAGAACCGGATGAAGCCGCCGTAAATGTCCAGGGGGTAGCGGCCGAAGGCCAGCATGTTGTAGATGGGAGGAATCACGCCCACCCGGTCTTCCATCCAGAATGAAACGCAGGTCAGCATCAGGAAGACCGAGGTGTAGAGCGCGCAGCCGCACAGGGAGGCGAGGATCAGGAACAACCAGTCGGAAAGGCCCAGGTGCAGGTTCAGTCTCTGGGCACAGGTCACCACAATGAAAACGCCCAGCACGGCGTCCCCCACAGCCTCCAGGCGGAATTTCTCAAGCAGAATCTGAAACAGCGCATTGAGCGGCCGCAGCAGGACCTGGTCGAACTTCCCCATAATGATGTAGGCATCGCTGAAGTAGTACAGATTGATGCTGATCATGTTGAACAGCGACAGCGGCAGCAGCGAGAAGCCGTACAGAAACAGGATCTCCGTGAAGTTCCAGCCGACGATCTGGGGGACGCGGCGGAAGATCAGGAAGACCACCGCGATTCCGAATACAGTGGCCAGAGTCATCGTTAGCGTGGAGATCAGAAAGTCCCCGCGGTAGGCCAGCCTCACCTTCGAGTACTGGATGAAGTACTGGACGAACAGGGAGAGGTAACGGCGCATCTATCCCCCGTGGATGGTGATGCGGCGGCTCATGGCCCGCCAGAACCAGGCGCCAAAGGCCAGCAGGAAAAACACCCAGAAGGCCTCCAGCGCCAGATCGCGCGCCATCTCGGGCCAGGACATCTTTCCCAGGTAAATCATGACCGGAGTGAAACCGATGTGCTGGAAGGGGAGCAGAGCGGAAAGTTCGCGCAGCGGGGCAGGGAACAGGGTGATGGGTACCAGCAGCCCGGACAGCAGGTCCTGCATCCAGAACTTGGCCCGCAGCAAGCCCAGGATCGAGGTCAGGCGCACCGCGCAACTGCCGACGATGAAGTTCAGGCCTGCCACGATCAGTACACTCCCCGCCAGGGAAGCTAGAAAGGCCGCGAAGTGCGCCACTCCGGCAGGCGGCAGAACGGGAAAAATCAGGCCCAGCACCAGGGCTGTGGGCGCGGTGAGCAGGAACAGGCGGAAAGCCGATTCACCGGCAGCCCGCGCAATGTAACTCATCTGAACGCTCACGGGCTTGAGCATTGCGGCAGTGATCTTGCCTTCCAAAATATCCTCGGCCATTTCGGTGTCGATGTTGTTGAAGTACATCGAGCGAATGATCCAGCCCACCGCCACGTAGGTGATCATCTGGGGAAAGCTGAATCCGGCAAAACCCGGATCGGTCTGATAGATGGCCCGCCAGATGAAGTAGTAGACGGTCACGTTGATGAAGTAGGTGATGATGCCCGTGTAGTAACGCAGGCGGAAGGCGAGCATGTTCAAGAACCCGATGCGCGAGAATTCTAAGAGGACGCCGGGTTGCACCGCGCTGCCTCCTGAGGCAATCCGCCCAGATAGATCTGCTTAACCACTTCCTCGATGGGTTGCTCTTCAATGGCGATGTCCAGCACCTCGACGGCGTTCACCACCAGGCGGATGACTTCGGCGGTGGAACGCTCTTCGCGAGCGAAGGCCAGACGGTAGGTGAGGTCGTCGATCTTGTCGCGCTGGACGCGCGCGATCTCCAGTCGCTCGAAGCGCTGAGCCTGCTCGCGGTCCTTGAAATCGAAGGTGATCGTGGTCTCCCGCCAAAGCTGCCTTTTCAGCTCGGCCAAAGCGCCGTCGAACAGCAGCCGGCCGTGGTCGATGATCAGCAGGCGGCTGCACAATTCCTCGATATTGGAAAGGTCGTGCGTGGTGAGCAGAACCGTGGTTCCGTACTCGCGGTTGACCTGTTTTAGGAAGGTGCGGATGTTTTCCTTGGCCACGATATCCAGGCCAATGGTCGGCTCGTCGAGGAATAACAGCGGCGGGTTGTGCAACAAAGCCGCGGCAATGTCGCAACGCATCCTCTCGCCCAGGCTCAACTTGCGCGCGGGCGTGTGTAAGTAGCGGCCGATCTCCAGGACTTCATTGAACTGCCGCATGCGCGCCTGATAGTCGCTGTCCGAGACGTAGTAGATCTTCTTGAGCAACCGGAAGGACTCGACTACCGCGATGTCCCACCACAGTTGTGTGCGCTGGCCGAAGACGGCGCCGATGGTCCGGGTGTAACGGGAGCGGTCACGGAAGGGAACAAAGCCGTTGGCGCGGATCGAGCCTGCCGTGGGCACCAGGATGCCGGTCAGCATCTTGATGGTGGTGGACTTGCCGGCGCCGTTGGGACCGATGTAGCCAACCATCTCGCCGGGCCCGATTCGGAAGGCGATGCCATCCACCGCCCGGAGGGTGGCGTATTCCCGCACGAACAGGTTCTGGAGCGCACCCCACAGTCCCTCGCGCCGCTGGAAGGTCCGGAACTCTTTGACCAGTTCTTCGACTTCGACGATGCCCGGCATTGGCTAATTCAGGAAGTAGGTCCGATAGAGGGTGTCGCGCTGCCGGGGCGTGAAGCCGGCATCGCGGATGATGCGCCGCAGCTCTTCTTCCGAGGCGCGGTGGTGCGTGCCGGCTGCCGCCACCACGTTCTCCTCGATCATGATGCTGCCGACGTCGTTGGCGCCGAAGCGCAGCGCCAACTGGCAAGTCTTCAGCCCCTGGGTGACCCAGGAAGCCTGGATGTTCAGGACGTTCTCCAAGTACAGGCGCGAGACGGCCAGCGTCCTCAGGTACTCGACCGCAGTGGTCTCCTCACCGATCGAGCGGCCCAGGGGCGTGTTTTCCCGCTGGAAAGTCCAAGGGATGAAGGCGGTGAACCCGCCGGTCTCCTCCTGGAGCGACCGGACGGCCTCCAGGTGATTGAGGCGGTGCTGGAAGGTCTCGCCGCAGCCGAACATCATCGTAGCGGTGGTGCGCATGCCCAGCCGGTGCGCCTGGCGGTGAACTTCCAGCCACTCCTGGGTCGAGCACTTCAACCGGCTGACGCGGTGACGAACTTCGTCGTCGAGGATCTCCGCCCCGCCGCCGGGGATCGAATCCAAACCGGCGTCGCGCAGCCGCGCTATGGTATCGCGAATGCTCAGGCCGCTGACCTCGGCGATGTTCAGGATCTCCGGTGAGGAGAAACAGTGCAGGTGAATCTGGAAGCGCTGTTTGACTGAACCGAGCAGGTCCTCGTACCATTCGATGCCCAGGCCCGGGTGCAGGCCGCCCTGCATAAGAATGCCGGTGCCCCCCAAATCGAGCGTCTCCTGGATCTTCTGGAAGAGCACCGGTTTTTCCAGCACATAGCCTTCGGCGTGGCCCAGCGGGCGATAGAAGGCGCAGAAAGTGCAGTACTCGGTGCAGAAGTTCGTGTAGTTGATGTTACGGTCGATGATGTAACTGACCACGCCCTCCGGATGGAGCTTGCGCCGGAGGGCGTCCGCGGCCATGCCGATCCCGATCAGATCGGGGCTTCCGAGCGCATCCAGAGCCTGCTGGCGCGTCATCATGCCGCTGAGACCAAGGTATCAAACTGCCGGGCCTGGCTGAGAAAGATGCGCAGGCCGTCGTATTCTCGCTCGCCCAATTCGAGAACTATGTGGCGGGTGAGATATTCGCGCGCCAGCTCTTCGGAAATGCCCCGCCGAGGAGCTTCCAGGCGCACGATCTCGTCGAGATGTTGGAGACCGGAGCGGCAGGAGTCGAGCAACATGGGGGCCAGTTCCGGAGTTATGCATCCTTTCCGACAAGCCCAGACTGCAAAGACCATGGGCAGGCCAGTCATCTCCATCCATTCCTGGCCTAGGTCCAGCACAGCATACGGCAGACTCTGTAAGTCCAGCCGTAGCGCCGGGTCGCCGATGAGCACGGCTGCGTCGGCGGCCTTGAGGCATAGAGGGCAGATCGGGAGGAAAGGAAACTAAGGCAGGCCGGATCTGGTAGCGCCGCGCCAGCAGAACGCGCGCCAGCACCACCGAAGTGCGCGAGCTGGAGTCGCCTGCCAAGGTGCGGATTTCTTCGGGCCTCACTTTCGAGACCAGCAGAATACTCCGCACCGCCCCGCGGCAAGCGATGCCTGCCCCCGGAATCAGTTCCAGTGGCTGCCTGGTCAGCTCGATGGACGGGACGATGCCCACATCCGCAGTACCGGCGGCCAGCCTGTCCGCGCATTCCGAGGGTACCGAAAAAGCAAGATCGAATTGCCCGCGCTGCGCGCCATGCAGCATTCCCCACACCAGTGGAACGGTATTCAAGTAGCTGACGGCGCAAAGGCAAAGCCTGCGCTCGCTGGAGCTTGCCCGGTTCAACGCTCCAGTCTAGCACGGTCGTACTGATACCTCCGATTCAGACGCTGATACGGCAACGGGCAAAAACCGGGGACTGACACCGTTTGCTGCCTTGGCAAATGGCTGTCTGTACCCGGTTCTTGCTGCGCTCCATGCCCAGTGCCTGAATCGCAGTACTGGTACACTCGGAATTGCGCAGCGCCTTAGGTAAATGCTATCGTTAAGGTCAGATCATCGCCGCGTCCCTTTTAAGAAAACCATGAAACTGATCCGAACTCTTGTATGTGTTTTTGCGGTTCTTTGCTGCGGCCGGACACTCGATGCCCAGGTTACTTTTAATCCCAAGCCCGCGCGGGTCGTGGGGCAGAACTGGCTGGTGCCGAAATCCGCAGCCCCCAACCTGGTGGAAGGCAGGGAATTCTACCTCCCGCAGTCGCTGGCCATAGACGCGATGGCGGATCCGCCGATCCTGTATGTGAGTGATACCTACAACCACCGCGTACTGGCGTGGCGGGACGCCTCCAAGGCCGGCGCCGGCGCGTTCGCTGATCTGGTGATCGGCCAGAGGGACAAGTTCTCTACCTCTGCTTTGGGTCCGGGACCACCCTGCAAAGCGGCCTGACCATGCCCACCGGCTTGGCGGTCGATCGCTACGGAAACCTGTACGTGGTGGATTGCGGCAACAATCGCATCCTGCGCTTTCCGAGGCCCTTCGACCACCCGGACGACCTGCAAATTCCGGACCTGGTACTGGGGCAGAAGAACCTCGATTCGGAGAAGCCCAATTCCCCCGTGATTTCTGCCAATACCATCGCGGTGAACATCAACAACAACGTCTACCGCGCCTCTCTGGTGTTCGACGGCTACGGGAATCTGTATTTCACCGACGCGGGCAACAATAGGGTCTTGCGCTACCCGGCTTCTGCTCTCGGTTCTGGCGCCACCAATGGCCCGGATGCGACCCTGGTGCTGGGCCAGCCGGACTTCGTCACCAGGAGTACCAACCCGCTGCTGGTTGATGGGCTCCCCAACAAACTTGGCCCCAATGCCCCCGGCGGGTTGGCCCTCGACGCGCGAGGCAATCTGTACGTTTCAGGCACCTTGGGAACGGGCGCCTCGACAACTGGCCTTGTTTTTGTCTATAGCGATCCGGCTCGGAACGCCCAGCCCGCCGCGCGGATTCTGGGCCTCATCGTCACCACCCCGGGGACGCCACCCCCGTCAGCCGTCAACGAGACAGCCTTCAGCGATCCCGAGGGCATCGTGCTGATCGGCGACAGTCCGGCGGTGGTGGATACCGGAAATAACAGGATCCTCATCTTCGACCCAATCGAGAAATGGCCCGCGGAGACCGCCACCTTCTCTCCCCCAGCCAAGTGGGTGATCGGCCAAAAGGACATCTCCAGCAGGAAGATCGGGGCCGGCGCCACCGGCTTGTTTGGCCCTGTCCACGCTGTTTTCTACAACAGCGAACTCTACGTTGTGGATTCGGGCAACCACCGGGTCATCGTGTTTCCGCAGCAGGCCGGCTCCTCCTGGACGGCTTCTCGGGTGGTCGGCCAGTTGAACTTTGACGGTAACGGGCCGAACTTAGTGGAGGGGAAAGAGCTGTACTTGGTGCATCCCACCCTGGGAGGACGTGGCGGGATGGTCATCGACGACAAATCCGATCCCCCGCGCCTCTACATCGCCGACACCTTCAACAATCGCATTCTGGGTTATCGCGACGCCCGCAGAATCAAGACCGGAGACGCGGCCGACCTGGTGATCGGCCAACTGGACCTGTTTCGCGTGGATCCCAATTATCCCTGGGCCGATGCCAACACGCCTTCGGATTCCGGCTTGTTCCTGCCTACCGGCGTAGCCGTGGATGCCAACGGGGATCTGTTCGTGGCGGACAGCGGAAACGCCCGGGTTTTGCGCTTCCCGAAGCCGTTCAATCAACAAGCCCCGCGACGCGCCAATCTGGTGCTAGGACAACTCAACTACAGCACCAGGGTGACCGACGCCAGCGCGCGGACTATGGCGGCCCCCTATGGCTTAGCCTTTACGCCGGATAACCACCTGCTGGTTTCCGACAGCGCCCACAGTCGGGTGCTGCTGTTCCGGCGCCCGGCGGGCGGGGACTTCAGCAACGGCATGTCGGCCTCGGCGGTCTTCGGCCAGCCGGATTTCGTCTCCACGGCCGTCATCAAAGGTGACCCTAACAGCTTGAATGGGCCGCGCGGTATCGCCACGGATACCTCCGCCCGCTTATACGTCTGTGACACCGGGAACAACCGGGTGGTGGTTTATCGTGCCGTCACGGAGGTCCCAGCCCCCACTAGCCCGGCGGTCACGCTGTCGGGGATGCGCGGCCCGGCTAGTGTCTACGTCAGCTCCAAGACCGGCGAGATCTGGGTCACCGACACGCTAGGCAATCGCGCCTTGCGCTACCCGGAATACAGCTCTCTTCCGGTGAACAACTTCCAGCCCAACGGCACAATCGCCAGCGGCGGCCCGCTGGCTGTTTCGCTGGACACCCTGGGCAACCTTTGGCTCGCGGAGGGCTACAACCGGGTCGCGGTCTATTACCCGGCCATGTCGGCTGTGAATGCGGCCAGTTACTTGCGCGATCGCGCGCTGGCGCCGGGGACCATTGCGTCGGCGTTCCCTGCGGGCAGCAAATTCGGATCCGAGACCAAAAGCTTCAACGAGCTGCCTAACCCCGTGCCCTTACCCAAGACACTGGCCGATACCCAGCTACTGATCAACGACGCCCCGGTTCCCCTGTATTTCGTCTCCCCGGGCCAGATCAATTTCCTGGTACCCATGAACGCCCCCGCCTCTGGGACGGTGGACCTGCTGGTCACACGGGCTTCTACCGGCGAGATTCTGGCCAGTGGGACCGCCCGCATGGACGTGGCCTCGCCGGCCCTGTTTACCGCCGCTGCTTCCGGCACCGGCCAGGTGGCGGCCTTGAATCAGGACAACACGGTTAACGGACCATCCAATCCCGTTGCGCGCGGCCAGGTCATCCAACTCTTCGGCACCGGCCAGGGCTTCGTCTCCGGCGCGCCCGCCGACGGGGATGTCGCCACCGGACTGATTCCTACCAGTGAAAAGCCCAAGGTGTGGATTGAGCCGGATTTCGTGCCCGATGACTACATCCAGTATTCCGGCCTGGCGCCCAACCTGATCGGCGTCTGGCAGATCAACGTCAAGATCCCCGATAAGGTCGCCCCCGGAAACCGGGTCATGTTTGTCGAGCTGGCGATACTCTTGTGCTCGACAAACATGACCCGGTTTCCGGGGGCGACCTTATCGGGGATCTTGACGTTGATCTGCCAGACGCCGATCAGGTTGGGCGCCAGGCCGGAATACTGGATGTAGTCATCGGGCACGAAATCCGGCTCAATCCACACCTTGGGCTTTTCACTGGTAGGAATCAGTCCGGTGGCGACATCCCCGTCGGCGGGCGCGCCGGAGACGAAGCCCTGGCCGGTGCCGAAGAGTTGGATGACCTGGCCGCGCGCAACGGGATTGGATGGTCCGTTAACCGTGTTGTCCTGATTCAAGGCCGCCACCTGGCCGGTGCCGGAAGCAGCGGCGGTAAACAGGGCCGGCGAGGCCACGTCCATGCGGGCGGTCCCACTGGCCAGAATCTCGCCGGTAGAAGCCCGTGTGACCAGCAGGTCCACCGTCCCAGAGGCGGGGGCGTTCATGGGTACCAGGAAGTTGATCTGGCCCGGGGAGACGAAATACAGGGGAACCGGGGCGTCGTTGATCAGTAGCTGGGTATCGGCCAGTGTCTTGGGTAAGGGCACGGGGTTAGGCAGCTCGTTGAAGCTTTTGGTCTCGGGATCCGAATTTGCTGCCCGCAGGGAACGCCGACGCAATGGTCCCCGGCGCCAGCGCGCGATCGCGCAAGTAACTGGCCGCATTCACAGCCGACATGGCCGGGTAATAGACCGCGACCCGGTTGTAGCCCTCCGCGAGCCAAAGGTTGCCCAGGGTGTCCAGCGAAACAGCCAGCGGGCCGCCGCTGGCGATTGTGCCGTTGGGCTGGAAGTTGTTCACCGGAAGAGAGCTGTATTCCGGGTAGCGCAAGGCGCGATTGCCTAGCGTGTCGGTGACCCAGATCTCGCCGGTCTTGGAGCTGACGTAGACACTAGCCGGGCCGCGCATCCCCGACAGCGTGACCGCCGGGCTAGTGGGGGCTGGGACCTCCGTGACGGCACGATAAACCACCACCCGGTTGTTCCCGGTGTCACAGACGTATAAGCGGGCGGAGGTATCCGTGGCGATACCGCGCGGCCCATTCAAGCTGTTAGGGTCACCTTTGATGACGGCCGTGGAGACGAAATCCGGCTGGCCGAAGACCGCCGAGGCCGACATGCCGTTGCTGAAGTCCCCGCCCGCCGGGCGCCGGAACAGCAGCACCCGACTGTGGGCGCTGTCGGAAACCAGCAGGTGGTTATCCGGCGTAAAGGCTAAGCCATAGGGGGCCGCCATAGTCCGCGCGCTGGCGTCGGTCACCCTGGTGCTGTAGTTGAGTTGTCCTAGCACCAGATTGGCGCGTCGCGGGGCTTGTTGATTGAACGGCTTCGGGAAGCGCAAAACCCGGGCGTTTCCGCTGTCCGCCACGAACAGATCCCCGTTGGCATCCACGGCTACGCCGGTAGGCAGGAACAAGCCGGAATCCGAAGGCGTGTTGGCATCGGCCCAGGGATAATTGGTATCCACGCGAAACAGGTCCAGTTGGCCGATCACCAGGTCGGCCGCGTCTCCGGTCTTGATTCTGCGGGCGTCGCGATAACCCAGAATGCGATTGTTGAAGGTGTCGGCGATGTAGAGGCGCGGGGGATCGGATTTGTCGTCGATGACCATCCCGCCACGTCCTCCCAGGGTGGGATGCACCAAGTACAGCTCTTTCCCCTCCACTAAGTTCGGCCCGTTACCGTCAAAGTTCAACTGGCCGACCACCCGAGAAGCCGTCCAGGAGGAGCCGGCCTGCTGCGGAAACACGATGACCCGGTGGTTGCCCGAATCCACAACGTAGAGTTCGCTGTTGTAGAAAACAGCGTGGACAGGGCCAAACAAGCCGGTGGCGCCGGCCCCGATCTTCCTGCTGGAGATGTCCTTTTGGCCGATCACCCACTTGGCTGGGGGAGAGAAGGTGGCGGTCTCCGCGGGCCATTTCTCGATTGGGTCGAAGATGAGGATCCTGTTATTTCCGGTATCCACCACCGCCGGACTGTCGCCGATCAGCACGATGCCCTCGGGATCGCTGAAGGCTGTCTCGTTGACGGCTGACGGGGGTGGCGTCCCCGGGGTGGTGACGATGAGGCCCAGAATCCGCGCGGCGGGCTGGGCGTTCCGAGCCGGATCGCTATAGACAAAAACAAGGCCAGTTGTCGAGGCGCCCGTTCCCAAGGTGCCTGAAACGTACAGATTGCCTCGCGCGTCGAGGGCCAACCCGCCGGGGGCATTGGGGCCAAGTTTGTTGGGGAGCCCATCAACCAGCAGCGGGTTGGTACTCCTGGTGACGAAGTCCGGCTGGCCCAGCACCAGGGTCGCATCCGGGCCATTGGTGGCGCCAGAACCGAGAGCAGAAGCCGGGTAGCGCAAGACCCTATTGTTGCCCGCGTCGGTGAAATACAGATTCCCGTAGCCGTCGAACACCAGAGAGGCGCGGTAGACGTTGTTGTTGATGTTCACCGCGATGGTATTGGCAGAAATCACGGGGGAATTGGGCTTCTCCGAATCGAGGTTCTTCTGCCCCAGTACCAGGTCCGGAATTTGCAGGTCGTCCGGGTGGTCGAAGGGCCTCGGAAAGCGCAGGATGCGATTGTTGCCGCAATCCACCACGTACAGGTTTCCGTAGCGATCGACCGCCAAGCCGGTGGGCATGGTCAGGCCGCTTTGCAGGGTGGTCCCGGG
This sequence comes from uncultured Acidobacteriota bacterium, assembly GCA_963725415.1. Lineage (GTDB taxonomy): Bacteria > Acidobacteriota > Terriglobia > Bryobacterales > Bryobacteraceae > CAVRZY01. The sequence goes on from CAVRZY010000271.1 coordinate 22,934, forward strand.
CCCCAAAGCAGAGGTAGAGAACTTGTCCCTCTGGCCGATCACCAGATCAGCGAACGCGCCGGCGCCGGCCTTGGAGGCGTCCCGCCACGCCAGTACGCGGTGGTTGTAGGTATCACTCACATACAGGATCGGCGGATCTGCCATCGCGTCTATGGCCAGCGACTGCGGGAGGTAGAATTCCCTGCCTTCCACCAGGTTGGGGGCTGCGGATTTCGGCACCAGCCAGTTCTGCCCCACGACCCGCGCGGGCTTGGGATTAAAAGTAACCTGGGCATCGAGTGTCCGGCCGCAGCAAAGAACCGCAAAAACACATACAAGAGTTCGGATCAGTTTCATGGTTTTCTTAAAAGGGACGCGGCGATGATCTGACCTTAACGATAGCATTTACCTAAGGCGCTGCGCAATTCCGAGTGTACCAGTACTGCGATTCAGGCACTGGGCATGGAGCGCAGCAAGAACCGGGTACAGACAGCCATTTGCCAAGGCAGCAAACGGTGTCAGTCCCCGGTTTTTGCCCGTTGCCGTATCAGCGTCTGAATCGGAGGTATCAGTACGACCGTGCTAGACTGGAGCGTTGAACCGGGCAATCTCCAGCGAGCGCAGGCTTTGCCTTTGCGCGGTCAGCTACTTGAATACCGTTCCACTGGTGTGGGGAATGCTGCATGGCGCGCAGCGCGGGCAATTCGATCTTGCTTTTTCGGTACCCTCGGAATGCGCGGACAGGCTGGCCGCCGGTACTGCGGATGTGGGCATCGTCCCGTCCATCGAGCTGACCAGGCAGCCACTGGAACTGATTCCGGGGGCGGGCATCGCTTGCCGCGGGGCGGTGCGGAGTATTCTGCTGGTCTCGAAAGTGAGGCCCGAAGAAATGCGCACCTTGGCAGGCGACTCCAGCTCGCGCACTTCGGTGGTGCTGGCGCGCGTTCTGCTGGCGCGGCGCTACCGGATCCGGCCTGCCTTAGTTTCCTTTCCTCCGGATCTGCCGTGGATGCTGGAGGCCGCGGACGCGGCCGTGCTGATCGGCGACCCGGCGCTACGGCTCGACATCGAGCGGCTGCCCTATGCGGTGCATGACCTGGGTCAGGAGTGGGTCGAGTTGACCGGTCTGCCCATGGTCTTCGCGGTATGGGCTGTCGGGCTGGAGCACTCCGGATCTGGCCCCCGTCTTCCTCGACTCCTGCCGCTTCGGACTCCAGCACTTGGACGACATCGTCCGCCTGGAAGCCCCGCGGCGAGGCATCTCCGAAGCCCTGGCGCGCGAGTACTTGACCCGCCGCGTGGTCCTCGAGCTGGGCGAACCAGAATACGAGGGGCTGCGGCTGTTCCTGGGCTACGCGCGGGAGTTTATTGGTGCCGCATGATCGGGCAGCGAAGCCTTGGACCTGCTGCGAAGCCCGGATCTGATCGGGATCGGCATGGCCGCGGACGCGCTCCGGCGGAAGCTTCATCCGGAAGGCGTGGTCTCCTACATCATCGACCGCAACATCAACTACACCAACGTCTGCACCGAGTACTGCACCTTCTGCGCCTTCTACCACCCGGTGGGCCATGCTGAGGGCTACGTCCTCGGCAAGCAGGCGCTGTTTGACAAGATCCAGGAGACGCTCGAGCTGGGCGGCACCGGCATCCTGATGCAAGGCGGCCTGCACCCGGACCTGAAGATCGACTGGTACGAGGACCTGCTGCGCTCGATCAAGCAGCGCTTCCAGATCCACCTGCACTGCTTCTCCTCGCCGGAGATCCTGAACATCGCCGAGGTCAGCGGGCTGAGCATCCGCGACACCATGGCGCGGCTGCGGGACGCCGGACTGGATTCGATTCCCGGCGGCGGCGCGGAGATCCTGGACGACGAGGTGCGCACCGCATCAGCCGGCTGAAGTGCTCGACCCGGGAGTGGCTCGAGGTGCACCGCGTGGCGCACCAGCTCGGCATGCGCACCACCGCCACCATGATGTTCGGCTGCGGCGAAACCATCGAGCAGCGCATGAATCACTGGACGTCGTGCGGCGGCTCCAGGAGGAGACCGGCGGGTTCACCGCCTTCATCCCCTGGACGTTCCAGAGGGAGAACACCGCGCTGGGGCGTTCGGTGCGCGAGGAGGCCACTGCGGTCGAGTACCTGAAGACGCTGGCGGTCTCGCGCCTCTACCTTGACAACATCCCGAACATCCAGGCTTCCTGGGTGACGCAGGGGCTGAAGACTTGCCAGGTGGCCCTGCGCTTCGGCGCCAACGACGTGGGCAGCATCATGATCGAGGAGAACGTGGTGGCGGCGGCCGGCGCGCACCACTGCGCCTCGGAAGAGGAACTGCGCCGCATCATCCGCGACGCC
>CAVRZY010000272.1:0-6778 GCA_963725415.1 uncultured Acidobacteriota bacterium
CCGTCTGTCATCCACTCAACACTCCTGGAGTCGAGGGAGTAGATCCCGATGCCCGCAGAAGAGCCGCCCAAGGGCTTGTGCCCGGCTATCTTCCGGCCATCCGGAGACCACGACCGGGCAATGAAGCCGGAAGGCAAAGCTTGAGGTGACTGTTCCTTCCAGGGCTTGCCTGTGTCTATGATGAACGAGTTGGTGCGGTCAGAAAAGGCGAGGCGGGCGCCGTCCGGGGACCACACCGGAAATTGAACACTATCTGAGGGGCTGGCGGTAAGCTGCCGAAGACCGCTCCCATCCGCGGCAGTCGTCCAGATTTCATATTTCCCGCTGCGGTTGGAGTACAAAGCGATTCTCTTCCCATCGGGTGACCAGCGTGGGCGCCGGTCCCGGTGCGGGTCATCGGTAAGCTGGCGCAGACCTTTTCCATCCACGCCAATGACGAAGATATCCTCCTGTTGTTGACCGAAAGAATCAAACACGAGCGATTTCCCATCCGGCGAGAGATCCGGATTTGAGCCTTTGGTGACGGCCACGCGTTCTCCCACCACTTTTTCCGTGGAAGGGTCGAATCCAATGCTTTCGATGTTGTGGCTGATGGCTCGCTGAACGTAAACCAGCCGCCGCCCATCCCGGGAGATGTTGATATGGCCGCTGTAAGGAGACGGCGTGGTCACAGGCTCCGGCTGTCCCAGTACCTTGCCGGATTGCTCGTCGATGGGTGCCCGCCATAGGTTCATGCTGCCGCCTCGATTGCTGGAGAAATAAAGATATCTTCCGTCCGGCGACCAGACGGGATTCCAGTTCAAGGGCGGGTCGCTGGTGACGGGAACCGGCTTCTGAGAGGCGCTAGCGTCCGCGCGCACGGTGAAGATGTCACGCTGGCCTGCTTGCTGGGCCCAGTAAGCGATTCGATAGCCGTGCGGAGACCAGTGGGGCTGGACGGCATCACCCTGGAACAGGAGCCGCTTTTGCCCGGTGGCCACGTCCACAACCCAGAGTTGACTGACCGTAAACCGGGCTTCAGGAGTCTGGATATTCTCGGTGGCGCAAACGATCTGGCGGCCATCCGGGGACCAAGCCGGGTTAAAGCCGAAGTCCGTGAGGCGCTTGACGGACTCGCCCAGCGCAGCCATCACGAAAATCCCGCCGGGCCCAGAGGGCGCCCCGCGGTCCGAACGGAAGGCGATCCGGTCGCCATCGGGAGAGAAGGCAGGTTCGGTGTTGTTGCCGAGGGAATCCTTGGTCAAGTTGATGGCGTTCTTTCCGCCCACCCGCTGCAAGTAGATGTCCCACTTGCCGGCCGCACGGCTGGCGTAAATGAAGGACTTGGCGTCCGGGGAAAGACTGGGAAACAGCTCCTGGCCAGGCAGGTCGGTGAGTTGCGTGAAGCTGGGCTGCCGCGCCGCGGGAGTCGGTTTCCCAAGCCGCCAGGCAACGGCCGCAATGGCGGCGATCAGAAACACTCCGGCCGCAATTGCGAGCCAGCGGGGCAGCCGCTTTCGCCTGCCCGGCAGGGAGACCTGCTCGGCCAGCGCGCCCGAGTCGGATTCTTCCTTCAGCTCTTCCAGCGCCAGCTTCACATCGTCCATGTGCTGATAACGCCGGCTGGCATCTTTCCGCAGGCAGCGCGTGATCACCTTTTCCAGGTCGCGCGGAGTCTCCGGCACCACCTGGCTGACCGGCTGTGGGTTCCTCGCGCAGGATGGCCGACAGCGTGGAGAGTTTCGAGTCTCGCTGAAATGCCCGCCGGCCGGTCACCATTTCGTAGAGCACCGCTCCGAACGTGAAGATGTCGCTCCGCGCATCCACCCTCTTCCCCTCCGCCTGTTCGGGCGACATGTAGGCCACCGTGCCCACAATCGTGCCTTCCTCCGTGTGGGGTTGCAGGGTCTGCGTCGGAGCGAGCTCGCCGGGGCCCGGTTCAGTCAGCTTGGCCAGGCCGAAATCCAGCACCTTGACCAGCCCGCTTTCCGTCACCATCACATTGCCAGGCTTCAGATCGCGGTGAACGATGCCGGTTGCGTGCGCCGCCGCCAGCGCATCCGCAATCTGGATCCCGCACCGCAGCGTCTCATTGAGCTTCAGCCCCTTGCGCCCGATCAACTCCGCCAGGGTCTTGCCCGCCACGTACTCCATCACGATGAAGTCGCGGCCACCCTCCGAAGCAATGTCATGGATGGTGATGATGTTGGGATGGTTGAGCGCAGAAGCCGCCTTAGCTTCCTGGACGAAGCGCCGCTTGCGCTCGGGGTCGGCTACTCTCTCGGGCGGCAAGACCTTGATGGCGACGAAGCGATCCAGGTGGGTGTCGCGGGCTTTGTAGACCACACCCATGCCGCCTTCACCGAGCTTTTCGAGTATTTGATAGTGTGCGATCGATTGGCCGACCATGGCGCGGCTCACCTTTCGGACCAAGGGGTAAAGGCGTCTTCTCCGCTGGGTCAATTCTATCGCACTGGCTGGTCTCTCGACCAAGACCTAGCCCAACTTTCGCAGTTGCGGCCTTCCGGGGGCCAGATTCCGGCTGTTTTCGACCCTAAGCCCTCTGATTGCATCGAGGCCTCTCCGACATTGCTTGTAGTGAAGACCTACCCTCTTTTCTGCGGCTCCGAAATCTGGCGTTCTGCTGGAAACGACGTTTCTCCGCCCGATCACGCGCAAGAAGGACGGCAAAGAGCATCGCTACTTCGGGGTGGTCGAGAACCGGCACCTAGGCGATGGCAGGGTGGTCCAGCGCCAGGTGCTCTACCTGGGGGAAATCAACGCCAGCCCGCAGGCGGCATGGCGGAAGACATTGGAGGTCTTCGACGAGCCCCAACAGCAGTACTCCACCCTGAGCCTGTTTCCCGACCATCGCGAGATCCCTGGCGAAGCAGTCAACAGCCTCCAGATGAAGCTGCAGGAGATGGAGTTGCGCCGTCCCCGCGCTTTCGGCAACTGCTGGCTGGGATGCGAGCTGTGGCGACAGTTGGGGCTGGGGGAGTTCTGGCGGGAGCGGTTGTCAGCGGCCGCCAAGCGGGAGACGGTGCCCTGGGAGAAAGTCCTCGAGCTGTTGAAGACCTTTTGAGTGCCTCTGCCGAAAAACAAGGAGTTAACCGCGCCCGTCCGAACTTATTGCGAAAGTTGGGGTAGCCCTGATGGGGAGAACGCTCTCACCAGTTCAGGAGAAGCTCTTGCTGGAGCGTTTCAGGCGCGTAGTGCTGCTGTTGGATGGAGATGAACCTGGGCGGTGGGCCAACGCGGCGATGGCCGCTCGGCTGGCAGGCAAGTGTCGGTTGCGAGTGGTGTGTCTCTCTGCCGGCGAGCAGCCGGACCAGCTCTCAAGCGAGCAGATCCGCCAGCTTCTAAACCAGGAGGTCGGAGTCTGAAACACGACATTTCTATTGACACAAGACAGGCCGCCGCCGGTCCGATGACGGCGTAGGCGTATGATTGATAGATGCCCCAAGAGGTCAAGGGGGACGGCGGCCTGCTCAAACGGCTCGATGACGCGGTCGGGCGAGCTGTGTCGAGCGCGGCGTCGCGGCTGATTTCGCGGCTGTTCGGCAGAAACCGCGAGCAACGCGAGCCTCTTCAAAGCCCCGATTCCGAGGAGTCTGCGACGTTCGAGGCGCCAGACACCCAGAGGCCCGATCTCGACGGGCTGACGATCCTGAAGGAAGCGCCCGATTACCCGGTGGATACAGAGGAGCCGGCCGCGGACGCCAATAGTCTGCTCCATCGGCTGGCCGCCGGGGGGCGGCTCAGCCCGGTAGGAACCACACTCTGCCAACGCCTGATCGAGGAGAACAGGGGGTACCAGCCGGACAGCGTTCTCGAAGCGGCGATCTGCGAGGGCCAGTTCAGCCCGGAGGACCTGGCGAAAATCGCGACCTTCCTCGTGTCGGTTTACTACGAACCCGGCGCCGATACCTGCGCCTACGAGTCGACGGCGCGGTACGTGTTCGAGGGGCTGGCGGAGAGAGGTGTGGTCACGCAGGAACTCGTGAAGCTCTGTGTTCAGGCGATGGCGGATGCGCCGTGCGTGTCACTGACGCACCCCGTCCAGGAGTATCTGAAGAAGGCCGGAGGGATGGTCGGAGAGTACCGCGCCATGGTGATCGCGGCGTTCAACCGGGACAATTACTCGGCTTATTGCCGAAAGCAGCCGGCAGCGGAAGAGAAGCGGGCGCCGCCGGCCACCTGGAATGAATGGGAAGGCTACGATGCGTGGAGCAACGCGGGCCGCGATTGGCCGCTGGCCGAGCTCTTTCTGGAGCTGGACACGGGCGGGGAGATCGACAACCTGCTGGCACAGGAACCGCCGGCCGGGGTGCCCACAGAGCACACGCTCGATTACTTCCTGCTGCGCAGATCGTGGCTGAAAGGACGGGAAAGTCCCGGGAGCCTTCGAGCTCTCGGCCGGTTGCATAGAGCCACCGCCGCCAAACCGCAGTGGAAACCGCTGCACGACCGCGCCGTGCTGGTGTTCCGCGATCATTGGAACCGTGGCCAATGGGGCCGTGCGACCGCGATGGCGGCGGAGGTGTACCAGGGACTACTGGGGCTCCAGCCGAGGGTCGATCCGCGGAATGCACCCGAGCGGCTGCCGGGAATGAGCCGCCTCCACCTGGCCAAGCTCCAGCGGCCGCAGTCAGAAGAGCCCAAGGCGGCAGCGCCATCCGAGCCGTTCTTGCTGCCCAGCAAGGAAGCGCTGCGCCGGCGCTTCCAGCGGCTGCGCGCCGCAGTGCATGAGCAGCCCGACGATCCCGGCGCGTGGCACGAGATCGCCGGCATTTACCGGGAACTCTCGCTGTGGGACAAGGCGATCATCGCGGAGGACCTGGCCATTCAGTACCATCCCAACTTCGCGGTGGCTTATTATGGACGCGGTAAGGCCAAGATGGAGATCCACCGCTGGGCCGATGCGGTCGCCGATTTCACCGCTGCGATCGGGTTATGGGAGTTTCCCGGCGGCCTGGAAAAATTCCTGACGCTGGAGGAACCGCGCGACGAATACGTCGATTCCTACCGCACCCGTGGCGTCGCCCGCGCCCACCAAGGCGACCATGACGCCGCGATCGGCGATGTTTCCACCGCCATCCGCCTGCGCCGCCACAATGCCCGGCTGTACTACGAGCTGGCGTACCTGGAGGAAAGAGCCGGACGCGCCCAGGATGCCAGGATCAACGCGTACAACGCGGGGCTTCTGTACCTGGATCGCGGGGAGAAAGAAGATGCCGCCGAGTGCGTGTCTCTGCTGGACCGCCTTGGGGCGCATGACGACGCCGATAACTTGCGCATCCGCATGGCTGCGCGCAAGCCGAGCGACCTTCCATAGTGAGAGGAACCATGCCGGAATCCGAACCTAACCTCCTGGTCCAGCTCACCAATCCCCGCAACACCACCGGCGCGGTGGCGGCGGTCTTCGGAAGCGTCGCGGGCGCCGAGCTGCTCGAACAACCAGAAACGGTGAGCGGGCTGCTCGGCTCGCCACGCCTCTCGGGCGACGATCTCGCGGCGCTGGCGCTGTTTCTCATTCGCTGGCAGGGGGAGAGCGGGGCGCGGGATTGCCTGCTGACGCATCTTTTCGAGTGCATGGCACGGCGAAAGATCGCGCCCACCAAATTCGTGCATTTCGGCGCGCAAGTCCTGGCCACGGCCCCAAGCTCGCTCCTGCGAACGGCAGCGCTGGAATACATGCAAACGGCGGGCCCGCAAAATGAGTTTTATGCGCTGTGGGTGGCGCGCGAATTCAACGAACAGAATTACGCCGCTTTCTGCCGGCAGGCTGGAGAGCCGGAGCCCCCGCCGCCGCCGGCGAGCTGGCAGGATTGGGAGGAGCACGGCTGGTGGCGGGTGCAGGAGGATTGGCCGATCGCCGGGCTGTTCTTCGCGCTGGAAACCGCGGAAGAGGAGGTGAATCACCGGCTCCGGCGGCTGCATTCCCCGTTGGTTCCCGCCGCGCAGACGCTGCAGTACTTCCTGCTGCACCGGTTGTGGCGGGCGACCACGACGACCCTCGCGCGGGTGAGCGCGATCGGACAACTGATCGAGGACCTCCGGGGCGTGCCGGACTTCGAGCCCCTCTATGATCGTGCGCTGCTGGTTTTTCGCAACCACTGGCGGCTGCTTCAGATGGGCGAGCTGGCCGAGATGGCGGCGGAGGTTTATCTGGACCTCTGCGATCTCGAGCGCGAATTCGCGGCGGGCGCCGAAAAATTCCCGCCGCTGCTCGAAGGACTGGACATCGACCATCTCGAGAAGAACTGGCGCCAGGGCCCGGAACGTTGGGCGTTGCTGGCGCTCGTATGATACACTGGCGTCATGATTTCCAGGCCGGAGTTCCTCTTTCCGGCGCAAGTTCCTGTTCCTTCCTCGCCCGAATACCTGGAGATGATCGCCGAAATCGGGAAGGCAAACCGCATATCGCAGTGGTTCTTTTTCGCCGTCGGGGTCCTCCTGCTGACGCCGGTTGTCCTGCTGGGCTCCGCAGGACTCCGGCAACTGATTCGGGCAGGCTCGCTGGAGCCCGAGCTGTTTATTGCCGGGGTGAACCTCGTTTTGGCAACCATTGCCTTCTCCATTTCGCGCAATCTGAGCAAGCCGCTGCGGCCCTACCGGCTCCCCGCGGACGAGTACGCGAATTACAGGGTGGTGGAGGCGCGCGTCACCCGCCTGGGCGTGGTGTGGAGGCACAAGACGACCCACCGCAAGTCCCGCAAGATCCGTTGGGAATCCGCCGCCCCTCTGGCGCGGCAGGGATGGAGCCCGAGCATTCCCGTGGCTGGAGGTTTATTCA
>CAVRZY010000273.1:0-8676 GCA_963725415.1 uncultured Acidobacteriota bacterium
TCGGACAAAATGGATCCGCGGCAGCTCCACAGGTCGCATGGGCTTTTATTGTAATCGCGCCAGAGCCCAGCGGGCATGGTCTTGGACCAGTGGGTCGCGAAATCTGGCCAGCCGTTCGAGCGGGCGGCGATATTCTTCCAGGGCGGCGTTTCCCATCGCTACGGCGACGTTTCGCAGGAAGCCCGTGTAGCGGCATCGGAGCACGGGCGTGCGCCGAAACATGTCGCGAAATTCCTGTTCGCTCAGAGCGACTAGTTGTTCCAGCGGCAGCGCCGCGCGCCTGGGGGCAAAGCTCGGCTCGCTCGCCAGCGGCGCCTTGCGGTTCCAGGGACACACCTGCTGGCAGATGTCGCAGCCGAAGACATGCGGCCCGATCCCGCCCCGCAAGCTCTCCGGCACCGCGCCCCGCAGCTCGATGGTGAGGTAGGAAATGCAGCGACGCGCATCCAAAGCCCAGGCCGGGCCTTCTGCTCTTCCAGTCGGGACGATGGCTCCGGTGGGGCAGGCATCGATACAGCGCGTGCAGGTACCGCAGCGCTCCGGCGGCGGCCCATCGGACTCCAGCTCGAGTGAAACCAGCAGCGCCCCCAGAAAGAAAAAGGACCCCATCCCCTGGTGAATGAGGGAGGTGTTCTTGCCGATCCACCCCAGGCCGGCCCGGCGCGCGCAGGCGCGCTCCAGCAGCGGAGCCGTGTCCACGCAGATCTTCCAGTAGAACGGTCCTGCGCCGAATTGTTTCAAACGTTCCACCAGTTTCTTGAGGCCGTCGCGCACGATCTGGTGGTAATCGTGCCCCAAGGCGTAACGGGAAATCCCACCGCGCTCAGGTTCCGGAACGCCATACAGTTTGCCCACGCAGACCATGGAGCGCGCCGAAGCCAGCAGCGATCTGGGGTCCGCCCGCATTTCGGCCCGCCGGCCGGTGAGGTACGACATTTCGCCCGCCATGCCGACCTCGACCCACTGCCGGTAAAAGTGGAATTCGGACAGCGGCCCGGCCGGCGCGATGCCGGCCAGATCGAAACCACACTCCCGGGCCAGCCGCTTGACGGTCTCCGCGCGCATCTACTTGTAGAACCAGCTCAGGGGCACAGCCTTGAGCTTCAGCGACCAGCGCGGCTCGGCTTTCACGCCTGGGGGAGGGCCGGCGTAATAGGTGAACAGGGCGCGGTCCTCCAGGAACTCGATGCTGGTGTAGGCGTAGGTGTGCTGCGGGTCTTCGTCGAGGTTCTTGATGTTCTGCCAGGTCTCGCCCTCGTCCCTCGACACGGCGGCGGTCAGCGGAAAGCGCGCGGCGGCGGAGTGATTCCACACCAGCAGCAGGTGGCCCGTCTTCGGAATCCGCTTAATGGACTGCGGGGACAACGGCGAATCCAGGCTCATGGGCTCGGGCTGGGACCAGGTCTCGCCGCGGTCTCGGGAATAGCAGCGATAGATCTTGCCTCTGTCCGTGCGCAGCCACATCAGGATCCGGCCGTCTTCGAGCTCGATGACGCCCGGCTCCTGCGCACCTGCCTTGCTGTCCGGGATGTCCGCGATGGTCGGGCTGGCTTGCCAGGTGGCGCCTTCATCGTCGGAGTAGTAGACCCGGGCCAGGATGTGCCGGCTGACCCGGTAGTCGAGCGTATACCACAGCGGCATCAGGATTCGCCCGGAGGCGAGTTGAATGGCGCGGTCGTGATTGGTGCCGGTGTAGGACGGATAGGGGTCGATGGGCAGCGGCTGGGGTTTCGAGAATGTTCTGGCATCGTCATCCGAGCGGCGCAGCATGGGCAAGCAGTCGGCTTCCGAGTTCTTGCGGCAGAACAGCAACAGCACCTTGCCGGAGCGCAGGCGCAGCAGGTCGGGTTCCATCACGTTCATCCGGCCGATGTTCTCCTGCAACGTGTACTTACCCGTCCAGGTTCGGCCTTTGTCCCGCGAGAACATCGCGGCGATGCGCGCCGGGCCCCAGTCGCTGCCTTTGGAGGTGTAGAACTCGGTCCAAGCCAGCAACAAGCGCCCGTCTTTCAGTCGCAGCATGTCGGCCTCCGAGTTGCGCATGTTGGATTCGGTGGCCGGCGCAACGAAGTACTGGAAGGGCTTTCGGAGCGCCGCCAGCAGCGGCAGCACCATCAGACAGCAGAGCAGGCGCGCGGCAGAGATCCGCATCGATTACACCGTGACGTTGTCGTAGTCGAACGGCTCGTCCACCAAGTGGTACAGGGGCTCGCCGTCCTTCTGAAGGTAATAGGTCTTCAGTGGCGTGCGGGGGAAATCGGTCAGTTGCGCGGAACGGCCTCCCCGCCGGTCCACTCGTAGATGGGGACTTCCCACGGGTTGAAGGTGTCGGTAAGCCCCCGTTCCTTGGCGATGCGGCAGAGGTGCACGTTGCCGGGCTCATGCCCGCCCAGCCACAGCCCGACCAGGTCCAGCCGGAACCTGTCCTTGCTGAACATCACCAGGTTGGCCATGTAGTCGTCGCCCACGCCGAAGCCGTCCCCGTCCCTGGCGTAAATGCCCTCGATCATGGCCAGCCCGGTCTTGAGCACGCTCTGGTTGTCGCAGGTCTTGTGGGCCCAGATTTCCTGATGCATGGGGCTGAGCGATGCCTTGCTGTCATAGCGCGAGTATCCCAGCCTGAGGTGGTTTTCGAAATAGCGCTTGATCCGCTCCTCGGCGTCGGGGCAGATGTCCGGCTTCATGAACTCGGGCACGCCGGTCACCATCTTCCAGCCGGAACAGAACTGCACGAAGGGCGTGACTACCAGCCCCTGCTCATTCTTGACCGATTGGGTGAGGCACATGCCGTGCGCTTTCCACTTGGCGACGTTCAGCAGCCAGGTGTCCGGTTCGTCGATGGGGGCGTAATGGGGAATGCGCTTGAAAACCACCGCATCGGGCACGTCGCTCCAGGTCAGCTCGTAGCCTTGCTGGAACTCGGGAATGCTGCGTTCCGGCACGTTCATGCGCACCCCGTGGCGTTCGTTGATATCCACGAAGCCCCGCCAGTTCCACCTCTCGAAGAGGTTGGCCTCCAGGAAGTGGAACTTCCTCAGACCCAGTTCCTCCAGACCCATGAGGAGACCTTCGTAAAAATCCGGGTCTGTCCCGGTTCCCCAGTTATCGACATCGGGCCGCTCGTTGCGCACGCTGGTGGAGTTGGGCTTGAGGATGATGCGGTGGCTGACGGGGATGCCGGTGCTATCCATCGGTACAAAGATCTCCCGCGCCAGTTGCAGGCCCTCGGCGCGCTTGGCGGCGGAGTCCATCTTTTCGGGCACCTGTGTCCGCCGGATGAAGACCGCCTTGGGATTGGCCTCGATAAACGGGTGCACGCCGAAGCAGGACTCGGCGGCCTGCCAGCGCGGGAAAGCAAGCGCGCGGGAAGCCGCCGCCAGCGCCAGGGCGCCCGATTTCAGTAGCTGCCTGCGGGTCCAGTTCAGACTGGCTCCTCCTTGTGACCCATCTTACTCCAGCACCACGATGGCGAAGCGTTTGAGCCGGTCCACCCTCACCTCCGTCCCTGTGCCCCGCCTGAGGGCTTTAAGTGGGCGAGGCGCAGCCGCCCCGGGCTCGATGAAGGTGGCCTTTCGGAAAACGCCTTCCACGCGGACGGGAAAATCATCGCGGCGCGGCCAGCCGTAGTTGATCAGCCCCAGGGCAAGCGTGTCACCGGACAGCCGGTTCATCAGGCCGATCACTGAGCCGGCGTTGGACAAGCGCAGGTCCCGCGCCTGGACGCCGACCGCGTCGATCACATCGAGGGCGAATTCGCTGGGGTCTTCGATGGGCGCGCGATACGCGATGATACGCCCGGTTCCCAGGGAATACCAGTCGCGATCCTCGTCCGTGCGGGTTTTGCGGGCCGCGGGGTCCAGCCACCAGGCGCGGTCCCCCGCCGCGGCCGGCGCCGCCAGCACGGTCCCCCCGGCGGCCGCATATTCCAGCACCCGTTTCACAGCCGGCGCCGGCGGCGCCGCCACGTTGGCCACGACCACCGCCTGGAAGCGGCTCGGCTCCAACTCCGGGATGGCGTTGGCCGGAAAGACCACCGGGCAGACGTTGCGCCGGTACATCATGTTCAGGATCTCGCCCGACTGTTCGATACTCCCCGCCCCTACCGCCACAGTCGAAGCGGAGGGTTGCCGAAACGATGCAGCATGCTGCTTGAGGAAAGCGGCAATCTGCGCCAGGGAGCGCCAAGCCGCCAGCGCCCCCTCCTGCCCCGCCAGCAGCGCCGCCTGATATTTCTCCGGGAACGAGAGAACGACGTTCCCCCCCGCCACGAACGTCTCTACCAGCGCCAGTTCGAGCGAGTCCTCGGGAACCAGGCGGTCCTTCGAGATGCCGGCCTCCTGGTCCGGCCGATAGCCCAGCCAGGCGGCGCGATCAGGAAACATCCCGCGCAGATACGCCACCAGATAGGAATTCGCGTCCAGCCAGGGATCACGGCTGGCGCTGGAAACCTCGATATCGCGGCTGCGAACGTTGGATGTGAAGCGTACGCCCGGCCACTGCCCGAACCGCAGCACGGCCTGCGCCGGCGCTACCCGCCAGTGGGCTTGCTCAGCCTTCAGGAACACCAGCGCATCCAGGCCCTTCAGTCCTGCAAGGAAAGCACGCAGGGACTTCTCGTCATTGAGGACGCCGCCGGTCTCGACAGCCACGCCGTTGAACCCGGCGGCGCGAGCCTGCTCGACGGATTTTCGGATTTCCGGAAGATTCGTCGCCGTCCCGAGTTGTGCAACCGGCACAATGCCCGCCGCGCGGCAGGCCCGCGCAAATTTCCCGACGTCCTGGGCGCCCGGCCACGGCAGCAGGACCACGGTCACCCCGCCCTGGCGCAAAAGCTCAATGTGCTTTGCTTCGAACCCTGCCGGCCAGGACGCGAGGATATCACCGGTAGGATTTATGGCGGCCCACAGAGCTGCGCTGCCCAGCAACCCCGCCAGAATGAAGCTTGGCCAACGTGCGTACACGCGAGACCTCCTCGCGGCAAGACTAACACAAATTCGGCTGCGCGATTGGCCAGGCGGGTGGCATTGTAGGATACCGTCGTGTATCATTCTCCGACGAGGTCACTGACATGAAGCCCCTTTTCGTTGCACTGATGCTCGCCGCTCTGGCGTGGGCCGATGGGCCGGGGGTGATTGTGAGCAAGCGCTCAAAATCGGATTTCGATCTCACCGCCGATCCGGGCGTCAAAGCCTGGAGGAAGGTTCCCGGCGTCATCGCGGAGAACGACGTGAACGGCAAGCCCGTGCCCGGCCATCGCACCGAGATTCGCTCGCGTTGGACCAAGCGTAACCTATACTTCCTCTTCGTCTGCCCCTATGAAGAGCTTTATCTGAAGCCGGGCCCGGTGACTACCACCTCGGAGACCAACCGCCTTTGGGAATGGGACGTGGCGGAGGTCTTCATCGGCTGGGAGCTGAAGAACATTGGCCGGTACAAGGAATTCGAAATCTCCCCGCAGGGCGAGTGGATCGATCTGGACATCGACCGCGACCACTCAATACCAGTAGTGAACCAGCAATGGAACTCCGGCTTTCAGGTGCAGACGCGCATCGACAAAGAGAGGGAGGTTTGGTACGGCGAGATGAAGATTCCCCTGGACCAGATCGACCGGCGGCCGGTCAGAGAGGGTCTCGAATTCCGCGTCAACCTATACCGGATCCAGGGGCCGCCTCCTCAAAGGAAATACATCGCCTGGCAACCTACTTACTCGCCTTCCTATCACACCCCCACGGCCTTCGGAAGGCTAAGACTGGGAAAGTGAGCTAATGCCTCAGAAGGTGTGAAAAAATGCCAGGGCAGGTCGGGGACCTGCCCCACCACGCTGGCGAGCCGGGTCAGACGTTCCGGATCAAACCCAGATCGCCCGTCTTGGCGGCCTCCAGGACCGGCCCCATGTATTCATCCACCATCTCGGCAGTGAGCGAGACGGGCATGTTCTCGAGTTTCATCTTGAGCTGGGGATCCTTGGCGGCGGCCAGGGCGCGCTCGATGTGCGCGTCGGTGAAGCCGGGGACCTCACTGAGACGGGCGGGGATGCCGACCCTGGTCTCGAAGGCGATCAGGGCTTCGGCGACAGCCATGCCCAAATCACGCCCGCTCAGGCGGTCGATGTCCGCAGTGGTGTAGCCCATTTCCTTCGCGATCCCGCCGATCAGCTTGAGCGGTCCTTGAACCGCCGGCGCGAAAAAGACGGTGTAGTAGGGATTCATGATGGCGCAGGCGCGGCCATGGGTCAGGATGTCGATAAGCGAGAAGCTGGTGAGGTGGGCGCCGTTGGTGCCCCCCAGCATGATGGCGTAGGCGCCCAGATCGGTGGCCAGACCCAGCGCCTCTCTTCCCTGGGCGTGAGAAGGGTTCTCCAGCACCGCGGGGAGATACTTCACCGCTAGCCGAATGCTCTCGCCGCCCACTTCTTCCATTTTGGCGTAGTATGGCTTGCCCACGGCGCTGTAGAGTACCTCCAGCGAGTGGGACACGCCATCCAGCGCCCCATCCGCGGTCAGCGCGGCGGGCGCGCTTAACGTCACGCTGTAGTCAAAGGCCGCGCGGGGCGGGACCAGGGCCTCATCCACAACCAGCTTCTTCTGCCCGCTGGCAAGATCGGTGACGTTGGAGTACTTGGTGAGATGAGCGCCCGAGCTGGCGGCGGTCTGCATGGCCAAGTGCGGCCTGAGCTTCCGGATGCCGAGGGCGCGGGTAACCAGGCCGACTCCGAAGTAGTCGTCAATGGTCCCTTCCAAAGCGCACAGTACTCCCGCTGCTTTGACGGCGTCGATCGTGCTGCCGCCGCCGAAACTGATGGCGACGTCGGGCTCCAGTGCGGTCAACTCGGCGGTGATCCGGCCCACATCTTCACGGGGGGCGTTCGGCCGTGCCCCGTCAATCACGTCCAGCAGTACGACGCTGGCAGTCGCGAGCGATCGCTCGATCGTCTGCACGTGCGCGGCGGCGCCGGGAAAAAGGTCGCGGACCAACGCCGCCCGTCTCCCCAGGGAGCGGGCTAACCCTCCGATCCGCGGCAACACGCCGAAGCCGTTCAGATAGGCATCTCCCTTGTACCGCCACAGCAATAACTGTGCATTATCGAAATCTGCCATATGCATCCTCTATGTTACTAAAGCCCCACTGGCGATTGAGTCATTGACGATTGAGTCATTGACGATTGTACTGCGGCCGGCGGGCGTGCCTGCGCCAATCGTCAATGCGGCCAGTCACAAACAGCTCCTCAATACAGCGTGCCAGTCCGTCGAAATGCGGCAGGGCGCGGCCCTTGCCGCAAGGTTCCTCATCGGAATCCTTCGTCCAGCCCGAACAGCGGCCGGCGCACCAGCTTGAAGGTATACCGCGCCGGGTTGACCGAGGTCAGCCCCGGCGTGTCCACCTCGATGATGCGTGCGGCGATAGGCTCGTAAGCGGCGCGCGGAGCGATAGCACCCTTCACCACAAGGATCCTCTGCCGCTCCGGGCAGACGCCGCAACTGATCAACTGGTGCAGGCTGTTGGGGCTGGCCCGCTCGGAGGTGACGAGCAGCAGGTTGGGCAGATCGCGCGTCGAACCCTCCGCTTCGATCACGGCCGTCAGCCCTTGCGAATGGTAGCGCCCGCCACCGTGGCGGACCTCCGTCTCGATGTAGAAGCCATCGTGCAGCGACTTGACCCTGCCCCGCACGCGCACCGGGTCGCCGTGGAACTTGTCCGTCTTGCCTCCCACCGCCAGATCGAACTTTCCGTTGATGCCGGCCCGGACCGCAACCTGGACCGCTTGCCGATCGGCGATGGTCACAACCCAACCCTGCGCTTTCTGCCGCAGCAGCTCGCCCAGCAGGAACGTGCTGTCGCCCGAGGATCCCCGCCGATGTTGTCGCCCATATCGATGAGTGCCACGGGGAAACGCTCGGCGGTCATGGCCTGCTTCACCGCCGCGGCGGCATCCGGCAGCTTGAGAACCAGCTTGTCGCGGGTGGCCCACAGCATGTTGGAAAGCCGCTGCGCTTCGCGTTTGGCCAGCGCGAGATCGTTGTCGGTCACCACGATCACGCTCGGTCCCATGGCTGGAACGTCGGCATACTGATAGCCGCCGGCCACGCTGGCTGCCAGGATCTTGGGATTGGTTTCCAGGCGCCGGCTCTCCTCGACGATGGGCAGCAGAGGCGGGCGTTTCGTGTATTGGTAAACGATGTTGTACAACATAGGCGGCTTGGCCAGGGCCTGCACAGGCTTGATTTTCCCGCTCACGATGCCGGCCATAACCTGGGCCGCCTGGATGCCCCGCTCCCGCGTGTCGATGTGCGGGTTTTCCTTGTAAGTGATCAGCGCGGTGGATTGATCTACGATCTGCTGGCAGACGTTGGCGTGAAAGTCATGCGTGACCACGATGGGGAAGTTCGGCCCCAGCGCCTCTCGTAGGCGCCGCACCACCTCCGCGTCCCCGTGCGGATGACTCTCGACCACCATGGCGCCGTGGTTAGCCAGCAGCAGGCCGTCCAGTTTGGGGGCCGACTTGAGTCGCCGGATCAGCTCGCCGGTCAGGACGTTGAAGGCTTCGTCGGTCACGGCGCCCTTGGGCGACGCCCCCGCGAACAAGGTCGGATACAACTCCAGGCCGAACCGCCGCGCGCCCTCGATGAAGCCGCTCACCATGTCCTGGGCTTTCCAGTCTTGTAGTTCAGCGGGGGC
>CAVRZY010000274.1:0-11601 GCA_963725415.1 uncultured Acidobacteriota bacterium
ATGAAAACGTTCGTCGATAACCAGATTCCTTATCACGTCTATGGCGGCAGGCAGGACGGCAGCGCTTATAAGATCCCAGCCAGGGGCGGCGCGGCTGGGGACTGGGCAATCGACGGCCGGAGGCGAGTGCGGCTGGATCGTCCCGGATCCTGTCGATCCCAATATCGTCTGGGGCGGAAGCTTCGGTTGCCGCCCTCCAGCGAGTCGACTACAGGACCGGCAACATCGTCACGGCCAAAGTCTGGCCGGAGTCGACTTACGGGAACATGGGCACCGCGTTCAAGTACCGTTTCCAATGGACGTTCCCCATCGCCATTTCGCCGCACGACCACAACGTGGTCTACGTAGGCAGCCAGTACGTCCATCGGACGAGCGACGCCGGCCGGAGCTGGGAAGTCATCAGCCCCGACCTCACGCTCAACGATCCCAAGATGCTGGGGCCGTCGGGAGGCCTGACCTACGACAACCTGGCGGTGGAATTGGGCTGCGTCGTTTTCTCCATTGCCGAATCGCCGGTCGAGAAGGGCTGCATCTGGGCCGGGACGAACGACGGCCTAGCTGCAGATCACCCGCGACGCCGGAAAGAACTGGACAAACGTCACCAAGAACATCCTGAACCTTCCGCCCCTCGGATCGTTCACCAACGTCGAGCCGTCCCGCTATGACGCGGGCACATGCTATGTCACGGTCGATTTCCACCAGGTGAACAATCGCGATCCGTATATCTACAAGACCACGGATTACGGCAAGACCTGGACCTATCTCGGCGGGGATATCCCGAAGAGCGTCTTCAGCTACGTCCATTGGGTGGATGAGGACCCGGTCCGCAAGGGAATGCTCTACGCGGGTACGGAGAACGCCATCTACATCTCTTTCAATGACGGCAAGAACTGGCTGCCCATCCAGAACAACCTGCCCCATGCGCCGGTCCATGGCATGGCGGTCCAGGAGCACTTCAACGACCTGGTGGTCGGCACCTACGGCCGCGGGTTCTGGATCATGGACGACATCACTCCGCTCCAGCAGCTCACCGATGACGTCCTTAAGTCGGACGCGTTCCTGTTCAAGCCGCGGCCGGCCTACCGGCTGAATCGCGATGCGAACGGCCAGGACGGGTGGCGTGAGGCGTATATCAACTATTACCTCAAGGACGTTCCGAGCGGCCCGGTGACGATTACCATCACCGACCAGGAAGGCCGCGAAGTGACGACGCTCAACGGAACGCGGCAGCGCGGAATCAACCGGGTGACCTGGAACATGGGGTATCCCGGAATAGGGATCGTCAAATTCCGCACGAAACCCATCGGAAATCCGCATGTGGTCGAGGAAAAACGGTTCCACCTCCAGTGGGCACAGGAAGGCTGGTATCCTTGGAACATCTGGGGTTCGGCGGGCGGTCTCCAGGGATTCCGGGCGGCGCCGGGGATGTACACGGTGAAGATGAGCGTCGGCGGCAAGGAATACACGCAGAAACTCGAAGTCCTGAAAGACCCGAACTCGGCCGGAACCGTGGACGACATCAAGGCGCAGGTGAATTTGCAGTTCGAGGTGAGGGATGGCGGCAATACGACCGCGGACATGCTCAACCAGCTCGAGTGGATGAGGAAGCAGCTCACCGACCTGAAGGGGGTGATCGCCGGGAAAGACCTGAAGGCCGTGACGGCGGCCATCACGGAGTATGACAAGAAGCTCTGGGACGAGGAATGCGAGCTGACCCAGTCGAGCGCCGGCGAAGGCGACAACAAGTCGTTCCGGGACCCTGCGAAGCTCTATGAGAAGTGGTCCGTTCTGGCGGTGGACATCAACGACAACGCCGATTTCTCGCCGAACAAGCAGCAGAAAGAAGTTTACGCCATGCTGAAGCAACAACTGGATGTCCAAAAGGCGCGGTTTGCAAAACTGACCTCGACCGACCTGGCTGCCTTCAACAAGGTCCTCGCCGACAACGGCGTCGCCGGGGTTTCCGTTCCCGTGGTGACCGAACGCGGGGGCCGATTCCAAATGAGGATTAATAAGGGCGATATTGAATTCATGATTTGATTGGGGTGCCGTTCCTAAGACCGGCACCAGGAATAAACGGGCCCGCCCCTCATTTCTTCAGGAAGGCGATGTTCAAGACGGGATTGACTTCGTTCCATTTGCGGCCCGTTTGGGCGTCATAGCGGGCTACTCCGTAGACGCGCACGCGGCTGCCTTCATCCGGGACAGGGATCCCGCTTCGACTTATGATCTCGCACACGATAAAAAGCTCCGACCCTTGAGGAATCTGCACCAGATTAAAGTGCATGGTTCTCTCTTCCTCATCGAAATGAACATCGCGCACATAACCTTCGGTCACAACGTGAGGCGTGGTATTTGTCTGGAGTTCCGGGATGCTGAGCGGACGGAAATGGCTGAAGTCCAGAGCGCTCGGCTTCACCAAGGCGCTGCCGCGTTCCCCGAACAAGACTTTCCGGTTTAAGACCACCAGGATCGCCAACTGGACCACCACCAGCACCATGAGCGCTTGAACCAGACGAGGAGTTGTCCGAATGTCGAACCAACGATCCCACATCCGAGCCCACCGGCGGCGTCCGCGGGCCATTTCGCCGATGTCCGGCATCATGGCTTCAAACTCCGACGCGTCAAGAGCGCCCTTTGGCTCGAAGGGACGCAATTGTTGTGCGAATTGATGTCCGGCCCGAAGCCGCACGAACATAGCCCGACAATATTCGCAGTCACTCAGGTGCTTCTCCAATCGCTTCGCCCCGTGAGAAGGGATCTTTCCCTCAAGGTATGGAATGAACTTCCTTCGCAGTCTAAAATGCCAGCAACTCATCGCCGATACTCCTTGCTCTCGGATTTCTTTACAGAAGCCTCCTAAAGGGTTGCAGCCGCTCTCCCAGTTCCGATAGGGCCCGGTTCAGTCTGGAGGCTATTGTACCGGGCGCACAGCCGAGCACCCGGCTCATCTCCTCGTAGGAAAGCCCTTCCAGATACTTGAGCACAACGACCTCCCGCATCTTGAAAGGCAATTGCATCACCGCCTGTTGAATAATAAGATCGCGCTCCAGGCGCGCGTTAGGACCGGTCGAGGCAGGTTTCGGATCGATTTCGTCGCGGCTCCCCATAATCGCCTCCAAAGGCACCTGGGGGGCGCTGCGTCGACGGAGATGATTCTGGCATTCGTTATGGGCGATCCGATAGATCCAGGTGAACAAACTGGATTGAAACCGAAAGCTCTGGAGACCTCGAAAGACCTTGAAGAAGATGGTTTGGAGAACATCTTGCGCTTGCAGAGAGTCGCCGACTGAATAAAGGACGAGGGCCCTGATCCGTTCGCGATAGGAATCATAGAGCTCCTGAATTGCCCTTGAATCGCCCCGCTGCGCGGCCAAGACGAGATCCCGTTCTCGTTCGCCGCGGTCAATCCTCCCAACCGTTGTCGGCTCTAGGCCCAGCGCCGCTATGGGTTTTTCATTCAACACGCGTTCCGGAGCGTCTATAAAGATTCGCCGGTGTGTTTGTAAGCGTGACGTCACTTCAGGAAAAGGACGCGCATCACTGTCTTCGACAGATAATCCTTGAGCCGCAACGGCCCACGAACTCGAAGGACAATAATTTCCTTTTTTAGGAGGCAACTTTATCTCGCTTTATATATAAGCGACAATATATTTCTCTCGACCGTATCGAAGTATATTACCGGGGGATTTCCTGTGTCAAGTCAGGGAAATCAAGATCCAGCGGCTAGAAGTGGATTTTTCGGAGAATTGGAAGAATTCCGTTCATTCTTGTGTCTAATATATATAAAGGAGGTAATATAATGTTTAAAACACCTTCAAGCCATTTTTCCTTTCGTGTTTGATTCTCTTTGTCATGATTTTTCTAGCGGCAACATCTTTCGTTTCCGCGGCCGAGAACAAGGACCCGGCCAAGAAACCCGCGGTCGCTGCGGCTCAGGAAAATGAGGAGCAACAGGCCGAGGAGAAACAGAAATTTGAAATCACGGTCACGGCGCCGCGCGTCGAGATCCCCCTCAAGCAGAACCCGGCGGCTACCACAGTCGTCGAGACCCCGATCCTGCAGACCAGCCACGGACCATCGCCATCGACGAGGCCATGAAGCTCGTGCCTGGCGTCAAGGTCGACAACCAGGCTGACGGCGAGCGCGTCCACCTCTCGATCCGCGGCCAAGGCATCCTGACCGAGCGCGGCACACGCGGCATCAAGACCATCGTCGACGGCATTCCGCTCAACGACCCCTCGGGGTTCGTTCCCGATTTCTTCGACATCGACTGGGCCACCGTCCGCCGCATCGAGATCCTGCGCGGACCCGCGGCCGCCTTCTACGGCAGCGGCTCGTCGGGCGGCATCATCAATATCCTGACCCGCGACGGCGGCGCCGCCCCGATTTCCGCCGACGCCTTTCTCACCGGCGGATCCTTCGGCTTCTACAAGGGGTTGGCCGAAGTGGGCGGGACGACCGGTCCGATGAATTACCGCGTTGCCGGCTCCTACACCTCCAGCGACGGCTATCGCGAACACACCAAGTTCTGGGCCGACAATTTCTACGGCAAGTTCCATTTCGACGTCGGCGCCCTCGGTCAAGCTGACCGCAATCCTCGGCTACACCGATTTCTACAACCAAAACGCCGAGGGACTCAACCTCGATTGGTTCAGCGCCGACGTGAGCAAATACCGGAAATTGGCCAATCCGGACGCCTATACCCTTGCCGAATACCGGAATACCCCCGCCTGGTATCAGCAGATGTTCGGCGTCAACCGTGTCCCCGGCAATGAATATCAGCAGACGGGCCGGTTCACGAGCGGCCTGACGGGCTCCATCGGGCTGGCCGACAACCTCGACCTGGCCCTGACCGCATTCTACCGCCATACAAAATACACGGAATCCGTGCCCTCCTCGCTCATCCACCGCGGGTACGACACGCCGGGAGCTTCGGTCCAGCTCAACCACAAGACCGGCGAAGGCCGACTCAAGAACCATCTCAGCGTCGGCGCCGACTTCGGCTGGCAGACGATCGATGATTTGAAGCACCCCAACCTCGGCGACGCCGTTGAAGGGACCGCGAGTGCTTTCCGATCAGACCATGTCCCAGACCAGCGCGGGCATTTTCGTCCTGGACCGCGTCGAGCTCGGACCCCAGTGGGGCGTGTCCCTCAGCCTCCGCTACGACAACGTCACCTGCAAGCTGGACGACCATATCGGCAGCCTTTCCGGGGACGCCTCCTACAAGAAGCCGACGGGCCGTCTCGGCCTGACCTGGAACCCGATTCCGGATTTCGGCCTGTACGCTAGCTGGGGCACCGGTTTCCTGCCCCCCGGCACCGAGGAGCTGTCCAACAATCCCAATGCCTTCGGCGGGTTCAACAAGGACCTCAAGCCGGCCACGTCGAACGGCGAGGAGGTCGGCGCCCGCGGCTCGCTCGGCGGCTCGTTCACGTATGACGTCGCGCTCTTCCATCTGGCCACGGACAACGACTTTGGCCGCTTCCGGATAACCTCGCGGCCGCTTGAGACGTTCTACGGCAACGTCGGCTCGACGACTCGCTACGGCTTGGAAACGTCCCTGGCCTGGTTCCCCATCGAGCCCCTGGCCCTTCGGCTGGCTTACACGTATAGCCATTTCAAGTACGACACCGTCCAGACGCTCGATGCGGCGGCCATCTACAAGGGCACGTGGATGCCCAATTCGCCCGAGCACGTGCTCAATCTTGACGGGGAATTCAAGATCACGTCCGAGCTGACGGCCGGCGCCGCGCTCGAATACTTGAGCTCCTGGTATATCGACTCGACGAACCGGATCTTCCCCAACGGGTACGGCCGGACCGATCCTTACACCCTGGTTCATCTCCGGCTCGGCTACAAGCTTCGATCTCGGCGGGGTGCCGTGTCGAGCTGTTGCTTTCCGGCCGGAACATCTTCGGCGTCGAATACTACGGCTTCACGGAGCCCGACCCGGACGGCAATTCCTACCAGCCCGCCGCCACGGCCTCTTGGACGATCGGCCTGCGCGTCGGCCTGAACAAGCGATAAGATAGCTTATGATCGAAGGCAAATGAAAATGGGGATCAGAGAAATCCCGTGAGATTCCGAGCCATTGTGGTTCTGTGCGCTTCATGGCTGAGGCTGGCCGCTTGCCACAAGGGCAACGATGCAGACCTGGAGACCATGGAGTACGCCAAGAGCATGATCAGCCTGGATGGCCCGGCACGGCGCACATCACCGATGGCAACAATATCGAAGTTGAGGGCAGCGCTACCAACCACGACAAGTTCCAGCACGACGTGTACTTCACGGCCACGCTGTGGGATGCCGACGGCAAGGCCGTGGGCACGGCCACCGGCAAGCTCGAGGATTGGCCGGCCGGCCATCACGGCATCTACAAGCTCGTCGGCACAAGCACGGCGACCGCGTGGACGCGCGTGAGCGTAGAAGTTTCGAGAGTCACGGAACACGTCCGGGGGGCAAGAGAGGAATAGTCGAGGTTCCCACGACTCCACCGCCAGGCAACGCAACTGCGATGGGAGAAGGTCCTTCCTTCTGCAGAGGAAGGGCTACAATAAACTGAGGAGTTGCATTGTCGGGCTGGCCAGCTTCAAGGCAGCGGCGGTTTATAGCTGTAAGCCGGCGGGTTTTCGCATTCACACAGGGATCGATGCAGGAGAAGGGATGAAAGCGATCGGCATGGCGCTGCTGGCGGCCATCCTGGCCGGAGGCGCGCCGGCGATCGTCGTTCAGGATATGGGCGCCGGGCACCGGGGAGCACGAAAGCGGCTGCGAGCGGCGCGTATCAGCTGACAACGAAGATTCCGGCCACCATCAGGAAGGGCGAAGCCGTCACGCTGATTCTTTACGTCCGGAAAGGCGGGCTGCCCGTCGAAAAGGCGACGGCCTGCCTGGCTACTCCGCCTCTCTTCCTGAGCGTCGAAGATGCCTTGGACACCACGCCCGCTGGCGGCATCGATCTGGGGACCGACTCTGAATCCACCGCGCAGCCGGGCTGTATCAATTCGATCGCGGGGGTGATGAGCGGGCCGGGCACGTATGCGTTCACGTGGGAGCCCGACACCGCCGGCCGGGTCAACCTGACTTTCACGGTCGGGGCCAGCACGCTCACCGTGCCGGTCGATGTCGCCAGCGCGCCGCCGAGCGCCGCAATTCTCATCTTCTTCGTTCTCTTTGTCGCGGCCGTCTTGAGCACCGCCGCCTGCCTGCGCCGCCGCCTGCGGCCGGGGGGCGCCGCATCATGAATCTGCTGCAGCATCCCCCATGGATCAGGGCGGCTGTCATGCGCAGCCGATTCTACCCGGCCGTCTTCCAATGGGTCACCACGGCGGCATTCGTCGTGATTGTCATCTCGGCGCTCTTCGGACCGAACAACTCCGGCCAAAACTTCGGCGTGGCGTTGGCCTGGACCGTGTGGTGGCCGCTGCTGCCGCTGTCGTTCCTCCTGGTCGGGCGGTTCTGGTGCGCCGTCTGCCCGTTCGCCTGGCTGATGGACCGGGTGCAGAAGGCCGTTGGCGTGCGGCTCCCGGTGCCGCCCTTCCTGCGCCGCCACGGGCCGTGGATCATCGCCGCGCTCTTCGTCCTGGTCACGTACGTCGACGAGACCTGGCGGCTCAAGCGGCGATGCGCGCGTGACCGGCTATCTCCTGCTGGCGGTGCTGGCGGTCGTGATCTTTTTCGGCGCTTATTTTGAGCGGCGGACGTTCTGCCGCTACGTTTGCTTCATCGGCGGGTTTGCGGCCAACTACAGCCGGGCCGGGATGGTTCAGCTGCGGGCCGATCCGGATCGTTGCTGCGATTGCCCCACGCGGGCGTGCTACGACGGGAGAAGGGCACGCCGGGCTGCCCGGTCTTCTTATTCCCGCCGACCGTGGAAGATTCCGCGACCTGCCATCTCTGCGGCAACTGCGTAAAGAATTGCCCCCGTGACGCGATCCGCATCTCGATTCGTCGGCCGACGTCGGAGTTGTGGGATATCCGCCAGCCGCGTCTGTCCGACGCCGTCCTGGCGGGCATCATCATGGGCGTGGTGTTGATCGAACAAGTCGCGATGCTCCATCTGTGGAACCCGCTGGTGGCGGCCGCAGGCGCGTGGCTGCACGTCGATCCTTACGCCTGGCATCCGTTGGTGTAGGGCTTGTTGCTGGCGTTTTATGGTCGCGCCGCTGATAGGATTGGCGCTTGTGAGCTTCCTCTCGCAGGCGCTGGATCGGCAACGTCCTGATATTTTGGAACGGAAGCCCCGGAGGATCAAGTGGAAGGCTAACCTGACCGGCTACGGCCGCCTCGGTGGAGAGCTACGAGTGGTTCTGACGGCAAGACCTTCACCATGCACATGCGCAAAGGCATGAAGTGGTCGGACGGCGAGCCCTATACCTCAGCGGACTGGAAGTTCTTTTGGGAGGATTCCGCGAAAATTCCGACCAGAAGCTTTACTCAATCCCTAACTGGCTGCGCAAGTTGGACGGCACGCCGATCGACATGGAATCCCCGATGCCTACACCATGGTCTGGAAATCGGACCGGCCATGTGGATCAATCCCTACAACATGGCGCAGGGCTTCTGGGTATATGCCAACGCGATGATGAACCCGGCGCATTACCTCAAGCAGTTCCACCCCAAGTACACCTCCACCGCCACGTGGAAAGATTTCGCGGACAAGGATAAGTGTGGCTAACACCCGGTTACCCGTGCCTCATCGCCGGGTGTCTGAAAGAATTGTCTGCAGATAGCAGTGGCTATAGGTTCGAGCGCAACCCCTACTACTGGCGGGTGGACACCGAGGGCAACCAGCTTCCCTACATCGACAACCTCGAGATCGAGATCGTTGCTGATAGCAGCGCATCCTGAACTGCTCACAGGGAAAATATGACACGGCCTTCCGCATCTGCGGCGGCCCGAACGATATCGCTTTCCTGCAGGAGCAGGGCAAGGCTAATGGGTTTCACCTGCTGACGGGCTGGATAAACGGCGCGGGCGGCTGGCCTGCCTGGTTAGTCAACCAGTACTATGTCGAGGGCGGCATGAACTACCCTGATGATACACCGGACATGCCAAGGAAATTCGCGACCTGCTGCGCGACAAACGCTTCCGCCAGGCACTTTCCATCGGCTTCTCTCGCCAGCGCCTCATCGACGTGGCCTGGAACGGTATTGGCACACCCCAGCAAGCCACCATCAGCCCGCAGGCCTGGCACTTCGCCAGCACCGAAGGCCAGCAAGTCTTCAAGGAGTGGCAAGCGTCCTACGCTACGGAAGACGACGCCAAGGCCAATGCCATGCTGGACGAGATCGGCATGAAGAAAGGCGCCGACGGCTTCCGCACCCTGCCCAGCGGTAAGGCGTTTACGTTGATCATCGATGTGACCGACTGGGGCGGCAGCTTGAAGGTGCAGACGGATGCCGCCGCAGAGGTAAAGAATGAATGGAAAAGAAACTGGCCATCAAGATCAAGTTAAGAACCTCCAGGGCCAGCCCGAGGCACTACCCGCCTCAATAATGTTGGTACATGCTGAAAGGGTATCGACGTCTCCGAGGTCGACATCTGGACCTTCCCGGACTGATCTTCCCCGTCCATATCACTACATACTGGGACGCGGCTGGAAGGCAAGTACTATGACAAGGGAGTGAGGCTTGCCTACCGACCGGCGATACCCTAGACTGCGGTGTAAAGCCCGTAGAAGGCAGCCCTGCGTTCATCCTGCAGGCGCTTTACGATGAAGGCCTGAATGAACCGGACATTCAAAAACGACACGAGATCGTCTGGGAAGCCATCAAAGAAATTGAAACGGATGGCCCCTTCGTGATCGGCGTCTCCGGTGACCAACCCATGCCGGCCTTCGCCAAGGATTATATGCGCAACATCTATAACTTCGGTGTGCTCGGTCCATGGGCTCCGGCGACCCCCGGCAACGGGGTCCCAGCCCAGTGGTGGATGGACATTTCACAATAATATAACGATGTAAGTGTGTAATAGAGTGGCGGGCAGCCTTTCCCGCCCGCCACCTCTATTTTAGGAGGCGATTATGCTATCCTACATTATCCGGCGTATTGAATATGCTATTATCATGGTTGTGTTGGTATGTTTCGTCAGCTTTTTAATTCTTAAAGCTGCCATCGCTGGTTCCCGGAGGGGGGGATTTCCTCACCCAAAGGCTGGCGTTCCTGCGCTCCAGAGGGGATCGCAGCGCCGAACAGCAAATCGAAGCCTATCGGATCCGCTTCGGCCTGGACAAGCCATTTTTGTGCAGTATGGGGTTGGGCCATTAAGTTTATCCTGGGGGATTTCGGCAAATCCTCTGAATTCAAAAGCCCGGTCAAAGATTTATTAGGCGGGCGCTGGTGATGACCGTGATCCTGGCGGTGGCCACGCTGATCGTGACCTGGGTGGTCGCCATCCCCCTGGGCGTCTATTCGGCGGTGCGCCAATACTCGCTCGGCGACCAGATCATCACCACCATCAGCTTCATCGGCCTGGGCATGCCGGGCTTCCTCTTGGCGCTGGTCATTTTATTCGTTGCGGTTGTGATCCTGAACCAGGATGTCATCGGGCTTTTCTCGCAGAGTTCGACGCGGCCTGGAGCCTGGGCAGGTTCGTGGACCTGCTCAAGCACCTGTGGGTGCCGGCGATTATCGCGCGTGACCGGGACCGGCTGTTGATGCGCATCATGCGCGGCAACTTGCTGGACACCTTGGGGCAGCCCTTCGTGGAAGCGGCCCGCGCCCGGGGGCTAAAGAACCGCACCGTGATCTGGAAACACGCCGTGCGGGTGCCATCAACCCCTTGATCGTCATCCTGGGCTCAGAGCATTCCCCACCATCATCGCCGGTACTGCACTGTATAAATGGTGTTGAATTTGCCAACAATCGGCCCCACCTTTGTCGAAGCGCTGCGCAAGCTGGATATGTATATGGCTGGCACCTGTATCGTGTTCCTGCACCATCCTCCTGCTGGTCGGCAATCTGTTTGCTGACCTGGCCCTGGCGTGGGTCGATCCCCGCATCCGCCTCGAATAAATCCAGAAGGAAACCGACATGCCTAATAATAAGACAACCCAAACAGTAAGCAGGTCAGCCAAAGTTATTATTCCCTGGTATGGTGGAAATTTAAGAAGAATAAAATGGCCATCGTCGGCGGGATCATCTTAATCATTTTCTACGTAGGCATGGTCGGAATAGCTGAGTTTATTGCCCCGTACGACCTCGAGCATGCCTCTAATTTCACCGACGCGTCTCCCCAGGCGATCCATTTTATCGATAAACAGGGCAAGTTCCATTTTCAGCCTTTGACCTATGGCCTGGTGAAGAAAATCGACGAGGTCAAGCGGGTGCGCACGTTTGTTGAGGATCCAAATTCGAACCAGTACCCAATCTATCTCTTTGTGAAAGGTGACCCCTACAAGCTGTTCGGTTTAATCCCGATGTCCCTTCACCTGTTCGGAATTAAAATCGACGGATCCAGAGGCAACGATATTTATCATGGGCACCAACTCGCTGGGACGGGATTATTTCTCGCGCATCATCTACGGTGGGCGCCTATCCCTGTTGATCGGTTTGATCGGCCAGTTCCTCACCATCATCCTGGGTAGTGTTTTAG
>CAVRZY010000275.1:0-17012 GCA_963725415.1 uncultured Acidobacteriota bacterium
TCTACTGGGACGCCATCTCGCCGACGAAGCGCATGGCCTCCTTGAAAAGCTTCAGGGTTTTTTGCAGATCGATGATGTAGATGCCATTGCGTTCGCCGAAGATATACTCTTTCATCTTCGGATTCCAGCGCTTGGTCTGGTGCCCGAAGTGAACGCCCGCTTCGAGCAATTCTTTCATTGAAATTGACGGCAAACTGCCTCCTTTAGCGCTTCTCGGGTAATGCCTCAGAAGGTGTGAAACAATCGCTCCGGCGGCGCGGGTGGCAGGCCAAACGGCCTGCCCCACACTGCCATCAAGGCACTCAGACCACCGTGGGACAGGCGGTTTCGCCTGTCCGCCGATTTTTTCCCACCTTCTGAGGCGTTACCTTCTCAGACGTGAAACCTCCCGGAGCCGGCAACCCGCTCCGGAGGGCCTCCCCTGCGCACGCGTTCCAAAGCGAGATTTGCGTGCCCGGAGAGGAGAAAAAGGAACAACCTCGCAGGCTGCCGGCGCCGGCCAGCGGATCGGAAGATCCACCCGGACGCCGGATCGACTGCGCGTTTCTCATTACCGCTTGGAGAACTGGAACCGCTTGCGGGCGCCCTTCTGGCCGTACTTCTTGCGCTCGTGCTTGCGAGGGTCGCGCCTCAGGTAGCCCAGCGACTTGAGCTTGGGGCGCAGCTCGGTGTTAAACTCGACCAGCGCGCGGGCGATCCCCAGGCGCGCCGCGCCGGCCTGCCCGGAAATCCCTCCCCCGTCGGCCAGGATCAGCACATCGAACCGGTCCGCGGTCTCGGTCGCCAGCAAGGGCTGGCGCACCAGGCTCCGGCCGGAGTCGCCCCCGAAATACTCGTCAAAAGGCCGGCCGTTCACCAAAATCTGGCCTTTACCCGGCCTCAAAAACACCCGGGCAACCGAAGATTTTCTCCGGCCCGTCCCTAAGTACTGTACGCTTGTCACTGCCACTCAGAATCCTCTCCGATTTTGCCCTCAATTCACCGCCGGTATCGACACCGGTTGCTGTGCCTGGTGGGGGTGCTTGTCGGTCGCATAGACGCGCAGCTTGCGAAGCATCTTCTTGCCGAGCTTGGTCTTGGGAAGCATTCCCGCGATGGCGTCGTAGACCATTTGGGTGGGGCGGATGGCGCGGAGTCGCTTGGCGCGGACCTCGACCAGACCGCCCGGGTAGCCCGAGTGCCGGCGATAGACTTTCTGCTCTTCCTTACGCCCAGTAAGCCGCACCTTGGCGGCGTTAATGACCACCACGTGGTCGCCTGTGTCCAGGAATGGGGTGTAAGTTGGTTTGTGCTTTCCCATCAGAAGCGTCGCGGCCCGGCTGGCGACCCTGCCCAGGGCCTGGCTATCGGCGTCCACTAACTGCCAGGCGCGCCTGATCTCCTTCTGGGATGGGAACTCAGTGTTCATGGACAGAATTAACCGCTCCTTTACCCGCAAGAATACCAGGGTAGCGAAGCCCACCACGTGATGTCAAATACTTGAGCGCGTTGGGGCTTGCTGAGGCGCCGGCGGGGCCGCCTCGAGAACCTCGCGGATCTTGCGTGCCAGGGCAGAGGGCGTGAAAGGCTTCTGAAGGTACGCCAGGCCCGGGCCCAGGGCCGTGTCACGCAGGATTTCGTCCTCGGTGTATCCGGACATGAACAGCACTTTCACGCCGGGGCGGAACGAGGCCACACGCTCGGCCAGCTCGCGGCCACTCATCTGGGGCATGATCACGTCGGTGAGCAGCAGATGGATGACGCCGACGTATTCCTGGCAAACGCCCAGCCCTTCCTCGGGAGTGGCGGCGTCGAGAATCGCGTATCCTTGTGCTTCTAGGTTTTCCCGAACCAGCCTGCGCACCCCCGGTTCATCCTCCACCACCAGGATGGTCTCCGTTCCGCGGATGGGCCCCAGTTCCTCGGCGGGCGCCGGGACGGGCTGCGTCGTCTCCTCACAGCGAGGCAGGTAAATCCGGAACGTGCTGCCTTGGCCGGGCGTGCTGGAGACAGCGATCTCGCCGTCACTCTGCTTGACGATCCCATAGACGGTGGACAGTCCCAGCCCGGTGCCTTTGCCGGGCTCCTTGGTGGTGAAGAACGGCTCGAAGAGGTGGCGTCTGGCGGCGGCATCGATGCCGGAACCGGTATCGCTGACGGCCAGCATCACGTAGCTGCCCGGAACAGCGGTGGGATGAGTCCGGGCATACTCCTCATCCAGCACCACGTTGGCCGTTTCGATGGTTATCTTGCCCCCACTGGGCATGGCATCGCGGGCGTTGACCACCAAGTTCATGATGACCTGTTGGATCTGGCTGGGGTCAGCCTTCACTTTTCCCAGTTCCGGGCTCAAGGCGGTCGCCAGCTCGACGTCCTCCCCGATGACACGGCGCAGCATGTTCTCCATTTCCAGCACCAAGGCGTTCAGATCCACCAGCCTGAGCTGGGCGACTTGCCGCCGGCTGAAAGCCAGGAGCTGGTTGGTGAGGGCCGAGCCCCGCTCGACGGCCTTGAGAATCTCCTCCACGTTGACCCGCAAGGCGGGCTTGGATTCGAGATCCTCCAGAAGCATATGCCCGTAGCCGGTAATGACGGTCAGCAGGTTGTTGATATCGTGAGCCACGCCGCCGGCCAGCCGGCCTACCGCTTCCATTTTCTGAGACTGCCGGAATTGCTCCTCCAGGAATTTGCGTTCGGTGACATTGGCGGCGACGTTCATCCAACCGCTGACGGCTCCGCTGGCGTCTCGGAGCACGGCGCTCCAGATGCTGAGCTCGATCAGGGAGCCGTCCTTGCGGGGGCGGCAGACCTCCAGAGCCGAGGCGGTGTCGCCGCGCTTGCGACGCTCCAGCCGGCCGTAGAATCCCCTGAGCTCTTCTTCACTGAGGAAGGGAAGCCTGCGATTCAAGACTTCCTGCTCGCTCCAGCCGAAGATGCGCTCGGCAGCAGGGTTCCAGCTCTTGACATTGCCATCCAGGTCCAGGGCGTAGATCGCCAGAGGGGAGGCCTGAATAACCGCCTGGAGGGCCTCACTGGCCTGCCGCAAGGCTTCGTCGGCCAGTCTGTGACTGGTGATATCAGCGATCACGCCGTCCAGCCGCAACCGCCCCTGCTCGGTCCGGCTGATGTTGATGCTGTCACGCACCCAGCGGACGGCGCCATCCGGCCAGAGGATTCTGTATTCCTGATCTTCGCGCACCGAATGGCCGCTCAGGAGCCGCTTGCTCGCGCTCTCGACGCGCGGGCGATCCTCAGGGTGGACCAAGCTCAGCCACTGGCTGCGGCCGGCACCGAAGGATTCTAACGGCCGCTTGGCAATTCGTTCGATGACCGGGGAGCTGTAACGGGGGATCCACTGGCCCGCGCTATCGATTTCCGCACTCCAGATGCAATCGGAGACCGAATCCATGACGCGCCGCAGCTCGGACTCGGCCATCCGTAAGGCCCGCTCGGACCGTTTGCGCTCCGTGATATCGCGTACAATGGCCAGGCATTCTTCCGGGCCACTGGCCAAGATGCGGGCCTCGTAGTCGCGCCGGCCTTCGTGCGCCAGCAGCTCGAATTCGTGAACCTGGGTCTGGCCCGTCAGAATGGCCCGCTCGGCGCAGGCCAAGGAGCCGCGGGCCACTGCCGCCGGGAGCACCTCCTGGACAGGCTTGCCAATCAACTGGGCCGGCGCGGCGAACAGGTCAAACCCCTTGGAGGCTTTGAAATCCACGATAATCCCAGCTTTGTTGAATCGAAAGACCACGTCTGGCAGGGCTTCCAGCAGAGCTTGGGTAGTCCGCTCGCTGCCTTGCAAGGCCTGTGCCAGCAGGGGGATGTCGGCGGCCATCTGGTTGAATGCGAGAATCAGGCTGGCCAGTTCGTCCCGGCCTACTTCCGGAATCCGATGGGTGAAATCCCCAGCTTGGATGCGCCGGGCGGCCCGTTCAAGCTCCTGAATGGGACGCACAATGTGGCGTTTGGCGTGCCGGACTCCGAGAAAATACAGGAGCAGGTCCAGCCCGCAGATGGCTGCCAGAACGAAAAACACGCGGTTCAGTTGAGCCCGTCTGCTGGCCACCAGGGAAGATACCAGCCGGTTGGAAGCTGCACTCAGGAGTTCGAACCTGGGTGACAACAGCTCCGCGGCTGGGGCCTGTCCGGAGGGGGCTTGTTCGGCTGCCAGGGCCAGCAAGCGGGGCTGAAGCTCGGCCCACAGGCGTTTCAGTTCGAGGATATCGGGCAGGATCTCCGGGGGTGCGGGAGAGATGAGACCGTCTCGCACTGGCCCGCCACGCTCCAATGTGGTGAGAAGCCGTCCGAATTCCTCGGTCTTGGCGCGAAGTCGAGCCCGGTCTTGCGGATGTCCCGTCTGTACCGAGTGCGCCAAAGCGCGCAGTTCTTCTTCGGTGTCCCGCTGCTGCCAGGCGGCATAGGAGAGATTGGCGTGAGTGGTGGTGCGCAGAAAGAACCCGGTGAAAGCGATCAGTGCGACGACGCCCCCCACTGCCAGAACAAGGAATGGGAAGCCCACCCTCGTCGCGATTGTCGGCTTCATCCGGTTCCCTCACAACATAGTTGGCGTGCGGGCATCATTTGAGTTGCCTGGGTCCAGTCCAGCCTCACTTCCCGACTGCGGCACATGAACCCGAGTGCCGCAAGACCCAGTATACCCCCGCCGACCCTCAGGTTAACGGGGTTAACTACCGTTTGCAGCAGGTCCGAAACCGAAAATGGCGGTGTCTGTCACAGGATTCGCGTGCCGTAGCGCTGGAGGGCCTGGGGGTTGAATTCGATGCCCAGGCCGGGCGTGTCATCCAGATACAGGATGCTCTTCTGAATCCGGGGCTTACGGTCATAAAGCTCGAACCAGAAGGGGTCGCGGTCGGGGTTGGCGAAGGACTCCAAGATGTAGCCGTTGGGCACCGAAGCCAGCAGGTGACCGTGCAGGGCCGGCTCGTGGTGAGGGGCCATGAGGACGTGCTCGACGGAAGCCAGGGCCGCGATCTGGCGCCACTCGGTGATTCCGGCGTGGGCGTGGCAGTCAAATTGGAGGAAGTCGATGGCGCCGGTTTGGATGAGGCGGTGTGCGCCCCAGCGGGTGATCTCGCCCTCGCCGGAGGCCAGCGGGATGCGGGTGTTGAGCTTGAGGCGCCTGAGGGCTTCGACATCGTCGTACCAGTGCAGCGGCTCTTCCAGCCAGGTGATGTCGAGGTCGTAGAGCTTGTTGGAAGCGCGGATGGCGGTGGGCAGGTCCCAGCCCCGGTTGACGTCCAGCATGATGCGGACTTTGGAGCCTACCGCCTCACGCACCGCTTTGACCCGGTTGTAGTCGTCCTCGACACTGTAGCCGCCGGTAATGCCACCCACTTTGAGCTTGAAGGCGTTGAAGCCCTCATCGACGTAGCCGCGCACCTCCTCGATCAGCTCTTTGATGCCCTTGCCTTCGCGGTAGTAGCCGCCAGTCACGTAGACAGGAACGGTGTCACGGTAGCCGCCGAGGAATTTGTATAGGGGGAGGCCGGCGGACTTGGCCATGAGGTCGTAGAGGGCGGCGTCCACGGCCGCCATGGCGGCGATGATGCCGTCGCGCGACCAGCCGCGAGTGACGCCCTCGCGGCTGGCGGTAGCGGCGAACATCTTCTCCCAGATCTTCCCGACCATGTAAGGGTCTTCGCCGATGACCAGGTCCCCGAAACCGCGCCGGAACAGGTCGGCGCCCCCGCCCTCGCCGTAGCCGGTGACCCCGGAGTCGGTGTGGACCTTGAGGATGAAGCGCCGGGCCACGGGCTTGGTGCCGCCGATCGGCGAGATCGACATCCAGAAGCGCTCTTTGAGCGGCTTCTCCAAGGTGAACGCTTCCAGGCGCGTGACCTTCTTGGGGAGGCCGCTACGGCGGTCGCTGGGCGGAGTATTCACCTGAGACTGAGCCGGGGCGCCGAGCGCGGCCGCGCCCAGGAAGCGCCTGCGAGTCGAGTCTGGCATTTGAGCCCCCTCTCACGCAAACGGTAGAACAGAACCGGGGTGATGAGCAAAGACAGCACCATGGAGACGGCCACGCCGCCTATGACGGCGATGGCGAGGGGTTGCAGCAGTTGCGCTCCGGAGCCCACGCTGAGGGCCAAGGGGAGCATGCCGAAGATAGTGGCCAAGGCGGTCATCAGAATGGGGCGGAGCCGGCGGCGTCCGGCCTGGAAGATCGCCTCTCGCAGCGGGAAACCCTGAGCGGAGAAGTACTTCTCGGCGTCCAGCATGAGGATGCCGTTCTTCTGGACGATACCGACGACCAGGATCGCGCCCATGAACGAGCAGATGTTCAAAGTGGAGCCGGTCAGGTAGAGCGCCAGCAGGGCGCCGGAACCGCACAGGATGGTGGCCGCCAGGATGGCGATGGGGTGGGACAGGGAGCGGAACTCGAAGATCAAGATGATGAAGATCAGCAGGATGGAAGCCAGCAAGACCTGGGTGAGGCCCAGGAAGGACTCCTGCTGGACGCGGTAGAGGCCGCCGAACTGGATGTCGGTGCCGGGCGGGAGGCGGACCTCTTTGAACAGGCGCTGGCGAATCTCCTGCATGGCGGAACCCAGGTCGCGACCCTCCAGGCGCGCGGTGACGGCCGAGGTGTTGCGCAGGTTCTCGCGGCGAATCTCGGTTTGGCCCTGTTCGACCTCGACGTCGGCGATGCTGGCGAGCGGCACGGTGGCGCCGCTGGGAGAGGTGAGCAACAGCGCTCTCAGCTTGTCAATCGAGTCGCGATACTCGGCGGGATAGCGGACCCGAATGCCGATGAGGCGGTTGCCGCGAATCATGTTCGAGGCCACCTCGCCGTCCAGGATCTCGGACTCGAGATCGGCCACTTCGCGGACTCCGAAGCCGGCGCGTTGGGCCTTCTGCAAGTCCACGCGGAAGTTGACCGACGGTCCAATCACGAAGGTCTGGTTCACGATATCGACCACTCCCCGGACTTTGGGGAGCCATTCCTCGATCTCCTTCGCTACGGCCTTGTAGGTGGCTTCGTCGTCGTGGAAGACCTTGATCTCGATGGGCTGTGGAGACCAGGCCAGGTCTCCGATGAGGTCCTCGAGGATGTGCGGGAATTCCACCTCAATGGCGGGCTCGCTGTGGGTGATCTTGTCGCGCAGCTCCGCGGTGACCTCCTGGACGGAGCGTTTGCGGGCGCGCTTGAGCTTGACCAGGAAATCGCCGGTATTAGGTTCGGCGATAGCGAGGGCGAGGCGGGCGCCGGTGCGCCGGGAGTAGCTTTCGACTTCCGGCGTTTCCCGCAAGAATTGCTCGATGTGCAGGAGGACGCGGTCGGTCTCCTGGAGCGAGGTGCCAGGGGGCATAATGTAGTCGAGCACGAAAGCGCCCTCGTCCATTTCGGGGAAAAAGCCGCTGCCAAGCTGGAAGTACAGAAACACGGAGCCGACGAGGACGAGGAAGGCGGCGGAGAGCATGGCGCGGGTGTGCTGGAGGGACCAGTGCAGGGCGCGCTCGTAACGCGCGGTGAACCAGCGCATGACGCGGCCCTCACCAGCCTGCTCGGCTTCCTCGAGTTCGGTGGCCTGCACCACGGCCCGCTTACGGAAGAACAGCCGCGCCAGGACCGGGGTGAAGAAAATAGCCAGGAACAGGGAGGCCAGCAGGGCGGTCACCATGGTCATGGCCAGGGCCCGAAAAAAGACCGCCATGATGCCGCCCAAAAACACCAGGGGCACGAAGACCATGATGGGGGTGAGAGTGGAACCAATGAGCGCCGGGGTCAGTTCCTGGATGGCGTTCTTGGAGGCTTCGTAGGGCGGCTGTCCCAGCGACATGTGCACGATGATGTTCTCGACCATCACGATGGCGTCGTCGATGACCACGCCGATGCAGGCCGCCAGTCCTCCCAGGGTCATCACGTTGAAGCTCATCTTGAAGAGCTTCATGAAGACGATGGCGATCAGCAGGGCGATGGGGATGACCAGGGCCGCCACCACGGTAGTGCGCCAGCTTTTCAAGAAGCCCACCAGCACGGCGATTGAAAGGCCCAATCCGATCAGGATGGCCTCGGTCACGCTGCCGATGGAGTCGCGGACCTGGACCGAGAGGTCGTAAAAGACAGCCAGATTGATGTCGTAGGGCAGGCCCTGGCGGATGGCCTTGAGTTCCTGGTTCACGGCATCGGCGATCTCGACGGCGTTGCCATCGGGTTGCTGAAGGACGTTAACCAGCACGGCCGGGCGGCCGTCGGCGGTGACGATGTTGTAGACCGGGCGCTCGCCCGGGACCACGCGGGCCAGGTTCTTGATCAGCACGGGCGTGCCCTTGACCACATCGACCACCGTGTTTTCGATGTCTTCGCGGTTCCGCATCAACCCGGTCACGGTGGTCAGGTAGAGGTGGTAGTTCTCCTGAACCATGCCGGCAGGCGTGATGACGTTATTGTTGCGGATGGCGTCCACGACCTTGGTGAGGGGCAAGCCGTAGCCGTTCAGCTTTTCGGGCTGGACCAGGACGTGGTACTCGGAAGGGCGCCCGCCCACGATGCGGGTTTCGGCCACGCCGGGCAGGCGGTAGAGCCGGGGCGCGATGTCGTAGT
The DNA here is from genome assembly GCA_963725415.1 of uncultured Acidobacteriota bacterium. Taxonomy (GTDB): domain Bacteria; phylum Acidobacteriota; class Terriglobia; order Bryobacterales; family Bryobacteraceae; genus CAVRZY01. Next base: position 8,546 of record CAVRZY010000275.1, read on the forward strand.
AGGCGAGGTCCCAAAGTTCGGAGGTGCTCTTGGTGGGCGAGGTGATACTGAAGCCGACCATGGGAAAGACGGAGAAGGTGAGGCGGTTGATGTAGAAGCGGGCCGAGGGCGGCAGGGTGGGGATGATCTGGGAGATCCTGCCCTGCACCAGGTGCAGCGCGTTGAGAATGTCCACGTCCCAGCGGAAGAAGGCGCTGATTTCGGTGGAGCCGCGCGCGGTGACCGAGCGGACATCGGTGATGCCGGGCACCAGGCGGATGGCCTCTTCGATGGGCCGGGTGACCGACAGCATCTGCACGTTAATGGGCGCGATGCCGTTGTCCACGAGGATGACGATGCGGGGGAAATCGGTCTGCGGAAAGATGGCCACCGGGAGCTGGAACAGGAAGATGCCGCCGGCCAGAGCGAAGCTGAGGACGATCAGGACCAGGGCGCGGCCGTGGGCTTCGATGAAATCTCCGAGGCGCGGGGTCATGGCTTGGCTTCCTCCCAGCGGACTTCGGTTCCGTCGGGCACACCGTAGCCGCCCTCGACCACGACCAACTCGCCCGCCTTCAAGCCGCTCCTGATTTGCACTTTGCCCTCGAAGACCTCACCGGTCTCGACTTCGCGCGGGTGCGCGATTCGCTTGGCGTCCACCACCAGGACCGAGCCTTTCCGAGTGCCCTCGACAAACTGGACGGCCGGCAGGGGCACCACGAGGCTGTTGGGCTGAGTGCCGGTCTGAATGGCAAGGTTGCCGAAGACGCCGGCGCGGAGGCCTTTGGAATTCGGGATCTCACACCAGGCTTCGACGGTGCGGCGCGCCGCGTCCACGGCCTTGTTGACCACGGAGATGCGTCCGGGGAAGGTGGCGCCCGGAGAATCCACGGCGGCGAAGGCGCAGGCCTGACCCTGGCGAACGCCGGCAGCCTGGACCTCGGGGACCTGAGCGCGGGCAATGGCCACGGAGAGATCCATGATGGTAAAGATGGGAGCGTCGGGTTTGGCCATGTCGCCGGGATACATGAACTGCTCGGTCACCGTGCCCGAGAAGGGGCTACGCAACTCGGCAAATTGCACCTGCGCTTCGATGGCGGCCAGGCGCGCCTGAGCCTGCTCGAGGCGGCTCTGAGCAATGCGGATATCGCGCTCGCGCGACTGCTGCTCGAGCAGTTCGAGGGATTTCTTGGCCACTTCGCAATCGGTTTTGGCTTTGGAGAGATCAGTCTCGGCGATCAGGAGATCGCGGCCGGGGATGGCGCCCTCTTTGAAGAGCTGCTGCCGGCGGTCGTAGATCTTCTGGGCCTGGTTGAGGGCGGCCTGGGCGGTGGCAAGCTGGCCGCGGGCGCGTTCGACGTCAGTGGGCAGGGTGCCGGTGGCCATTTTCTCGAGCGTGGCGCGGGCGTCGGTGACGGCCGCGACAGCCTCGGCGCGCTGCGCCAGCAGATCGCGGTTCTCCAGGAGCGCCAGCACCTGCCCGGCGGTCACGTTGTCCCCTTTGCGAACACGCAGTGCGCTGATGGGGGCGGTGATGCGCGCGGCGATGTTGGCCTGCTCGCGCGGAAAGATGGTGGCGGGCGCCTCAACGGAAAGCCGCACCGCGGCGAGTTCCGCGCGTGCGACCTTGACGGCGACCACAGGTTTGGCTTGCGGCTCCTCTCGGGACGCGCACCCGCAGAGAAACAGGCAAGGGATCAAAAGGAGTAGACGTCTCATAGTCCCGCGGCGACCTCCAAGTCAGATCTGGCGTTCAGGTAGTTGGCGATGGCGAGGTAGTGATTGGCGCGGGCCTGCGTGAGCTGGTTCTGCGCCGCCACTACATCGAGGGCGGAGCCTTCTCCGCCTTCATAGCGCAGCCGGCTGAGGCGGAGGTTCTCCTCCGAGAGCCGGACCTGCGATGTTGTGATTGTGATCTGCTCGTAGATGAGCTTCACGCGCGCCCAGGCGTTTTGATAGTCCCTGGAGAAATTCCGCGTGGCGATCTCGCGTTGCGTTTCCACCTGCTGGGTTCGCAACTGAGACTGCCGCCAGGCGCTGCGGGTTTTCAGCCAATCGAAGACCGGAATGTCGAGGTTCACAAACGCGGCGTAGCCGCGGTCGCGAATGTTCACATGCAGGGAGTCGAGGCCGTACTGGAAGACCAGGCTGGCCTGGGGGAAGAGTTCGGCGCGGGCGCGGCGAGCGTCGGCCTGAAACCCGCGGCGCTGGGCTTCCAGAAGGTTGAACTCGATGCGGCGCATGAAGGGAGCGGACCCGGCGCCCGGCGGAGGCTCGGGGGCGGGCAGAGGCAGATCGAAGACATCCTCGACGGGCAGGAGATTGGTGACGTCGCGGGTCCAGAAGGAGGCCAGGTTGTGGTTGGCGATCTGGGCGTCGAGTTCGGCGGCGCGCTGCGCCTGTTCGAGGAAAGCCACCTGGGCGTCGGCCTTGGCGACATCGGCCCGGGCGGCCTCGCCGTTTTCGAACAGCAGCCGGGTGCGCTTCTGGAAGCTGTTCGCTTCGGCCAGCGCCTCCTGGTTCACCTGCACCAGATGGCGGGCCAGCAGGAGCTGGTGGAAGGCGGAGGCGACGGCGATCCTCAGATCGCGCTCGGTGAGGCGGAGGTTGACGGCGGCGGCGTCGCGGTCGGCGCGGGCGCGCGCCAGGCCGGCCCGCACACGGCCCGAGGTGTCGAGTTCAGTGACCGCGGTGAGTTGAGAGACGTACTCACGAATCCCGTTGAGAGCGATGAAGCTGAACTCCTCGCGGCTCCTGAGCAGCGGGCTGTTGTAGGTATAGCCGTTACCGAGGCGGACCTGAGGGAGGAAGCCGGCGCGCGCCTGGGTCAGGCCGTGGGCGGCGATCTCGCTTTCCTGCCGGGCCACATTGACTGCGGATTGCGCAGACAGGGCCAGGCGAATGCACTCACTCAGGGTGAGTTGTTTGGGAGCGGGCTGGGCCGCGGCGGGGAGCGCGGCCAGCGCGACAAGGGTGGCGGCACTTAAGTTGCGCACAAGATTCCCATCTTAAAGCATGATCTGACGACGCGCTCGGAGGCGTCGTCACACCTGATAGCGTTTGACAATCTCGGGGTCGGGGTCGATGCCCAAGCCGGGCTTGTCGGGTACGGTAATGTAGCCGTCCTTCACAGGGAACAGCGGCAGGGCGAGGTTGAACTTGCTCTCGATGGCCGGGTAGGTCTCCATGATGAGGCCGTTCGAGACCGAGGCCAGCAAATGCACGGCCATGAAGGGGTTGCCGTGGGGCGAGACGGGGAGGTGCCAGGCGGAGGCCAGCGCGGCGATCTTCTTGTATTCGGTGATGCCGCCGGCGATGACGGTGTCGGGGTTAAGGATGTCGGCGGCGCGGGCTTCGAGTAATTCGCGGCAGCCCCAGCGGGTGAACTCGTTCTCGCCGGCGACGATGGGAATGTCGAGGGCCTGGCGCACTTCGGCGCAGCCGGCGAAATCGTCCGGCTCGACGGGCTCCTCGAACCAGAAGATGTCGTACTTCTCGACGGCGCGGCCAAAGCGGATGGCTTCGTAAGCGTTCCACTTGTTGTTGGCGTCGATGAGCAGGTCGATGTTGGGGCCGATGGCCTGGCGGACGGCGCGGACGCGCTCGACATCGACGGCCAGGGGCTCGCCGCCGATCTTCATCTTGACGGCGCGGAAGCCCTCGCTGACGTGGCCCTCCATTTCGCGGGCCAGGTCGGCGGTGCTCTTGCCTTCCTCGTAGTAGCCGCCGGCGGCGTAGACGCGGACCCGGTCGGTGAAGCCTCCCAGGACCTGGTAGGTGGGCTTGCCGAGGGCCTTGCCGATGATGTCCCAGAGGGCGATGTCCACGGCGCCGATGGCCTGGATGACGGCGCCCTTGGCGACCGGTTTGCGCCACTGGCGGTACATTTTGTCCCAGATGCGCTCGACGAAGAAGGGGTTCTCGCCGCGGATGACCGGGGCGAGGCTCCTTTCGATGATCTCATTGAAGCCGGCGGGGATGCTGCGGCCGATTAGCCCCGCGTCGGTGTGGACCTCGAGCTGGGTCATACCAGGTGAGCCGCCGCCGGACCACAGGATGGAGTTGCGCCTGCGGGCAGTCTTGCCGGGGAAGCGCAGGCGGAGGAACTTGACATCAGTGATGCGGATTCTAGGGGGTGCGGCGGCTGGCAGCGGGGTGCTGGCGCCGGCGACGGCGACGAGGCCGGCTTTGAAAAGATGACGACGGTTCATGTGCCTCCTTGTTGAGTGACGCCAGCGATTATAGTCCAGTGGGGGCGGGGGCGGGCGGGTGCGATGGTTGTCGATGGAAGGCGAGTTGTCTGTTGGGGAGGTGTGCGACCGGAGGCGGCGGGTTGTGATAGGATCTAGGTGCGACCCACATGCCGCGGAGAGGTGGCTGAGTGGTCGAAAGCAGCGGTTTGCTAAACCGTCGTAGGGGCCCAAACCTCTACCGGGGGTTCGAATCCCCCCCTCTCCGCCAGGGCTTAGGTGGTCTTTCATCAGGCAGCCACAGTTGGGGATGCCAATCTATGACTTCGCTGGTTCCTGCATAATGGAGAGCTGCATATGTGTGTGCCGCAGGGCAGGATCGATATGGGTCACTTGTTGGAGGTCGACGAGCACGGTTCACTGACGGCGCCGTCTGAGGTTCTCGGTTCGGTGAGGCCGCACAGCCGCTACCGGGCAGAGGTGCATGGCGAGCTTCTGGTCCTACGTCCAGAGCGAGGGCAACCGTTTTGGCTGACGGCCACCCTCGAAGAGCGGGTTGCAGCGTTCCGCGCGTGGGTCGCCCGCCATCGCGAGGGGCCGGGATTATCGGGTGAGGCCTTACGGCGGGAAAACCTGTACGAGTGATGGCGGCAGGGTGCGCGACATAAATGTAGGCAATCAGGCGGCGGGTGAGCGGGATTCCCAGTAATCCTCGAACCTGTTACTGAGGCGACAGCAACGCAGGGCGAGGATGGAGTTGGCGCCGCGCACGGTCCAGAACATGCCGGAACGTTTGAGCCGAGCGCCGACGACCGTTTTGCAGCCTGCTTCCACAACCCCGGAACCGACAAACAGTCCCTGCTGCCGGTACGCTGGATAGCGTATCCGATCACGGTTACGCTGAAAGTAGTCTGCCTCGTTGGCCAGCCGGCGCGCCAGTTCAGCATTGGCCGGCGGGAACTCGCGCAACGTCTGGACCAAGGCTTCGGCCTTGCCCTGGTCGAGCTTGTCCAGCAGTCTGGCCATCCATCGTGTTCGGGCGCGCTCGTCAGCGGCGAAGATTTTAACGGAAAGCTCCCACAGGCGTTGCCGGGCATGGTACAGATCGACGATCTGAACCGCTCCCGGGAAGTGCCGGTCGGCGAGGTTCCAGATCCAGACCGCGCCGTCGCCGAGGACGACTTTCTTCCTCGCCCGGCTCCAGCCGCGTCGCCAGGCCTCGGTGTAGAGGCGCAAACCGAACTCCTCGGCCGACTCGATGGCCGCGGCGTAGGTGGTGGAGTCCGGGTCGCGAACGGGCCGGCCGTGCTGGTCGGTGGTGGTTTGCGTGAACACGCAGGTCAGCTTGACCTCGCGGGTGCGCGCCGGTTGGCCCTCCACCTTGCCAGCCCGCCCTTGGGTTTCCGCAGCCACCACCGGCACGCCGGTGCCATCCATCTCGATGTACAGCGCGGGCGCCGACTCGGCACAGACTTCCGGCAGTTCCAGTTGCTTGGCGCGACGGATCTCGGCTTGCTGGCCTGCGGCTATGTGGGCGCCGATGGCATCAGCTTGTCGCTCGACGGCCTTGGTGGTCCCCTCCAGGCCGGCCAGCAGGCGCAGTTGTTGGCGCCCCTGCTCGAAGGAGGTTTCACTGCCCACCAGCGCCATCATGCGGCGCACGCCGGGAGAGCACTCGGTTTCCTCCACGTCCAGCTCTCGGTCGCGCGGGCTCTGGCCGTGATGACAATGCGGGCAGACATAATAGGCTCGCGCGATGTCCACGCGCCCCAACACCGTCAACAGTTACTTGGGGCGCGTCTGGTGATAGCGCGCCGGATGGCTTCCGCCGTTTTTTTTCCTGCGCCGTCGGTTGTTGTTGGGACACGGGCCGCAGGCGGCAGATCTGTTCGTTGAGTTCGAGCAGTTTGCGGACCAACTGCCGGAAGCGATGAAACTCGGCCACCTCGTGCTGGGCCTTCTGCAAGGCGGCGGGACTGGGAAACGTTTCCGACACGGTCTTCCCTTTCTGCTTGCGGGTAAGACGGAAGTTCGGACCGTGGCCGGGGTGGTTGGATTTATGGCAGTGGCAGTTCGGCTTCCCGCAGCGACCACGGACGCTGGTGATGGATCCGCGGCGGAAGTCCCCCAGAGAAGCGATCTGGCGGAACAGTTCGGACCTCTTCAGTTCGAGTTTGAGGAGCGTGTGTGCCGTGGCATATCCTTACGTATAAATACGTTAGGATTATACACCCAAAAAAGAAAGCGGGCAAGCCTCCACATTCTTGTCGCGCACCCTCTGCGGAGTCGGGGTTCCGCCGGTTGATTGTTCGCCTCTGTTAAACTACCGGGGTGTGAGAGCCTATGACGAAGGGCTGGTTGGAGCAAGAACCAGGGCCTCGGCTTATCGAGACCCCGTCATTCACAGACGCGAGAGGGACGCTGGCGGTGATTGAGTGGGCCGAGCACTTGCCCTTCGTTCCCGAGCGTTTCTACTGCATGTGGGGCGCACCTCAGTGGGCGAAACGGGCGGGCCATGCGCACTGGGAGGAGAGCGAGGCCATTTTCGCCCTCAGCGGCGGGTTTGCCGTGCTGACCGATGATGGCGGTACGCGAACGGAGCAGCGCCTGGACCGGCCCAAGCTCGTGCTGCTGATTCCGCCAGGGGTGTGGCACGAGATCTACGACTTCGGCCCAGGCGCGATGTGCGCCGTGCTCGCGTCCCGCCGTCACAACATCGAGGACTATTGCCGTGATCACAACCAGTTCCTTCAAATTGTCCGGGGCGAGCCGGCGGCGAGTCCCGTTCCTTGATGTTGGGGCGACCTACCGGGAGCTGAAAGACGAACTGGACAAAGCGTATCGGCGGGTGATGGAGGGCGGCTGGTACGTGTTGGGAGCCGAGCTAGATTCCCTCGAAGCCGAGTTCGCCGCATATTGCGAGGCCAGCCAGTGTGTCGGGGTCGCCAACGGGCTGGAAGCCCTGTTCCTGATCCTGCGCGGTTACAGCATCGGCGGCGGCGACGAGGTGATTGTGCCGGCGAACACATTCATCGCGCTTTGGCTGGCGGTGAGCCACAGCGGAGCCATACCGGTCCTGGTGGAGCCGGAGGAGACCAGGTTCAACCTGGACCCAGACCGAATCGCCGCGGCGGTGACGAGCCGGACGCGCGCCATTTTCGCAGTACATCTGTACGGACAACCTGCCAGGATGGATGAGATCCGCGAAGTGGCCGAGCGGCGAGGACTACGGGTGATCGAAGACGCGGCGCAAGCTCACGGAGCGCGGTGGAAGGGCAAACGGACGGGATCGCTGGCGGACGCCGCCGCATCTTTCGGCCGCGTACGCGGGCCTCGGATGGCGGCGCGGAGACTTTCCAATTACGGAGCGGTTGGCGGACACGGTCTTGAGTTTGCCGATGGGGCCTCACCTTGACGCGGAGAGCACACAGCGGGCGATCGACGCGGTTGTTTCCTCGGCGGCCCTTCTGCCATGCCTCCCAAGATTGAGGATAGGCTCCTCTTTCCAGCTTGCTTGCTTGAACAACGCTTTTCATTCTCCTTTCAGGATCTTTTCCAGCACATCTCTAAGCAATCAATCTCCTGCTTTGAGTGGATTTCAGTCACGCAAAATAGTTCAGTTTTGCCAAGCTCGGGAAACTCTTTCGAAATGTCTTTGCCGCCATGAACCTGATTTTGCAAGAGTTTTCGGCAGACCTCTTTGACGCTCAAGTCTGTTTCATCAAAATTGACTGTGAACTCTTTGAAGTGGGGAGAACTGAAAATTGGTGCTTTTACCCTGTCTATCTTGGATAGCTGCCGTATGGCGTAATTGGCTTTGTACATGACGGTTTCCGCGAGTTCCCTCATGCCTTCAGGTCCAAGCAGGCTCATGTAGACGGCGAGGCCACCGCGCACAGTGCCTCGTTGGTGCAGATGTTTGACGTGGCCTTTTCACGCCTGATATGTTGTTCCCGCGTCTGCATGGTCATGCAGAAGCCATTTCGGTCACCTGCCTGGGTCGTTGTCAAACCGATTATGCGCCCAGGCAGCTGCCGGATCAGACTCATGTCGTCCCGGCAGGCCATTATTCCCAGAAGGGGGCCACCAAAATTCATAGGGTTCCCCAGAGGCTGGGCCTCACCGACCACGATGTCTGCGCCATATTCTCCAGGTGGTTTAAGAATCCCAAGTGAAGTTGGGTCGACGCCGACCATGAAAAGGGCGCCATGAGAGTGGGCTTCTCTGCTGATTTCGTCGATCTGGTTCTCAATGAACCCCAAATATGATGGGTTCTCAACGTAGACTGCAGCGGTTTT
>CAVRZY010000276.1:0-7498 GCA_963725415.1 uncultured Acidobacteriota bacterium
GCCTGGAGGAGGGCTTCCAGAACCTGATCGACAACCAGGCCCTGGATCTCATCCAGCCCGACTACGTCGCCTCAGGAGGGATGCGGGAGTGCAAGCGCATCGCGGACTACGCCGATATCCACGGCATCCCCACGGTGATCCACATGCCCGGCTCCCCGATTGGCCAGATGGCGGCCGTGCACATGGCGGCCACCATGCGGAACTTCCTGGTGTGCGAAAACCACGCCGTGGACATGCCCTGGTGGCAGGACCTGGTGACTGGCCCGCCCAAGCCCATCATCCAGAACGGCTACGTTCCAGTTCCCGACACGCCTGGCCTGGGCGTGGAACTCAACGATGAGGTCGTCAAAGAGCACCTGCGGTATCCGGGCTACTTCGAGCCTACTCCCATGTACGACGACTTCATCGTCTCCGGCTTCCGCAGGGTAGGCCCCTGGCCCCACTACGATGAAAACGGAAATTGGTGTAACTGCATCACCTATTAGCAGACGCCAGTGGCTGGGTCTGGCCAGCGCGGTGGTGGCCGGTCCCAGGGCCATAGTGCGTCCCAACGTGCTCCTTATCCTGGCAGACCAGTTCCCCGCCTACGCCACCGGCTTCGCCGGCGACCCCCAGGCCCGCACGCCCAACCTGGACCGACTGGCACGCCAGGGCGCGCGCTTCACCAATGCCATCTCCAATTGCCCGGTATGCACGCCCTATCGCGCCATGCTTCAGACCGGCCGCTGGCCCCTCGCCACCGGCATGATCGCCAATGATATTCGCCTGCCCGAGGCGCAATACAGCATGGGCGAAGCCTTTCGCGACGCCGGCTATCAGACCGGCTATATCGGCAAGTGGCACCTGGATGGTCCCGAGCGCTGGGGGTTCACGCCGCCCGGCCCGCGCCGCCAGGGCTATGACTTCTGGGCGGTGAATAACTGCAATCACAACTACACCAACACTTACTACTACCGGGACACGCCCCAACCGGTTCCCGTCAGCGGCTACGAGCCCATCGTTCAGACGGGGTTGTTCAAAGAATTCCTGGCCGGCCGCGACAAGAAGAAACCATTCCTGATGCAGCTCTCCTGGGGGCCTCCTCATCCGCCCTATCATCTGCTACCGGAAGCCCTGAAGGTTTTCCGGCCGGACGGAATCAAACCGCGGCTCAACATGCAGAATCCCAATCTCCAGTATCTGGCTGATTTCTACTCCCAGATCGCCGCCCTTGACACCGAGATGGGATCGATTCTGGAGGCTCTCGATCAAGAAAGAATCGCTGACAACACCGTAGTGCTATTCACCGCCGACCACGGGGACATGCTCGGCAGCCACGGCAAGTGGGACAAACAGATCTGGTATGAAGAGTCAGTGAACGTTCCCTTCCTGTTGCGCTATCCGCGCCGCGTCGAAGCTGGTCTGAAGCTCGAGGCGCTGGTCAACGCGGTTGACATCCTGCCCACCCTGCTGTCGTTGGCCGGGCTTGGGATCCCCCGGAGCGTCGAAGGCGCCGATGTTTCCCGCGCCCTGTTGGGGAAAGGGATCCCGAACAGGACGCGTCCCTCATCGCCGGATACATGCCCTTCGCGCGCCAGGCTTACCATTATCCGGAATGGCGAGGCGTTCGAACAAAAACGCACACCTATGTCGAGACCCGGAACGGACCATTGGAACTGTTTGACAATCGGGCCGATCCTTATCAGTTGAACAATCTCGCAGGCCAGCCGGCCCAGGCAAAGACACAGTCGCGGCTTGCGGCTCGACTGAGGCAACTGCTCGACAGCACCGCAGATCGCTTTGAGCCGCGTGAAGCCTATTGGAAGAGATACGGCCTGGACATAGGGGATTTCGGAGAAGTCAGGTACACAACGCGACCAAACAACCCAGCGAGCGGCCGTCGTGGGGAGATTGACGATTGTGAGATTGACGATTGACGATTGCTGTGTCTGGCGCAGCGGGACACTCGAATCGTCAATCGTCAATTCGTCAGCGACGCCGAGAGTGGCCAACACGCGGAATCTTTGCGAGCCGCAAAGAAATGGAGCTTCAGTAGTATAGGTTCCCGGAAGGCCTGCCAGGCAAGCTAGAATGGGAGATTCCTGACTCATGCCCGAATCGACCGTGTCTTTGGAAGCTACCCTGACCGAAGTGGAGGGCCGCGCCCGCGCCGGCATTGAGGCGGCCCGCACGCCTGACGAGCTGGAACCCGTGCGCATCGAGGTGCTGGGGCGCAAGGGAACCCTGGCCCAGATCAGCAAGCAGCTCGGCGGCCTGGCGCCTGAAGACCGCGCCCGCGTCGGCCGCCTCCTGAACTCGGTCAAGCAGGCTCTGGAGGAAGCCCTCGAGCGCAAGAGGCTCAATTCGAGCAGGAAGCCCTGCGTGCCCGCCTGGACTCCGAATGGATCGACCTTACCCTGCCAGCCCCCGGTCCCCGGCCCGGCGCGCTCCATCCCATCACCCAGATCCAGGCCGAGATCGAGGACCTCTTCCTTTCGCTCGGCTTCGCCGTCCTGGACGGGCCGGAGGTCGAAACCGAATACTACAACTTCGACGCTCTGAACATCCCGCCCGACCATCCCGCGCGCGACATGCAAGATACCTTCTGGCTGGTGGACGGCAACCTGCTCCGCACGCACACCTCCCCCGTCCAGGTGCGCGGGATGGAAACCTTGAAGCCGCCCCTGCGGATGATCGCGCCGGGCCGCCTCTTCCGCAATGAGGAAGTGGACGCCTCGCACGAGCACACCTTCTACCAGGTCGAGGGCATGATGATCGACCGCGAAGTCTCAGTCGCTCACCTGGTCTATTTCATGAAGACCCTGCTGGCGCACATCTTCCGGCGCGAGGTCACGGTGCGCCTGCGGCCCGGGTTTTTCCCCTTCGTCGAACCCGGCTTCGAGCTCGATATTCACTGCCTGATCTGCGGAGGGACGGGCTGCGCGGTCTGCAAGCAGAGCGGATGGCTTGAGCTGCTGGGCTGCGGCCTGGTGCATCCCAACGTGCTGCGCATGAGCGGCATCGATCCGGAAGAGTGGAACGGCTTCGCCTTCGGCCTGGGCCTCACCCGCCTGGCCATGATGCGCTACGGCATCGATGACATCCGCTTGTTCCAAAGCGGCGATCTCCGCTTCCTGAGGCAGTTCTGATGATTCACCGCAGAGTCGCAGAGAACGCAAAGGAGGCGCAGAGGAAACCTCATATCAATGGTTTTTCTCTGCGTAGTCACTGCGCCCTCTGCGCCTCAGCGGTGAATAGAACGTTGAGGCTTTTGCGAATTGAACTTCTCATACAACTGGCTGTCTGAACTGGTCGAGAGACTCGACGTGGCGCCCCGGGAGCTCGGCCGGCTCATCACCATGAAGACCGCCGAGTGCGAGGGCGTTCAGGCCTACGGGACGCACCTGGCCCAGGTGTGCGCCGCGCGCGTCGTCGCCCTCCAGCCCATTCCTCAAAGCCATAACCAGAAGGTCGTCGTTGACACCGGGCGGTACGGCGTCAAGACCGTGGTCTGCGGCGCCCCCAACTGCCGCCTGGGAATGGTCTCCGCCTATGTGCCCGCCGGAACCGCCCTGGATGGCCGCTTGATCGAGAAGATCGCCATCGAAGGCGTCGAGAGCGACGGCATGCTGGCCAGCGGCGCCGAGCTGGGCATCAACCGGGAGGCTGCCGGGATCCTGGACTTCGAGGCCCAGCCCGGCGACCCCATCCCCGGCTGCTCCCCTGACAGCATCATCGAGATCGACAACAAGTCCATCACCCACCGCCCCGACCTGTGGGGCCACTTCGGACTGGCCCGCGAAGTGGCTGCTATCCTGCGCACCAGCCTGCGCGACCCCGTGCGGCTGGACTTGCTTCCGCCGGGCGCTCCGGCTGTCCAAGTCGCCATCCTGGACTTCGACCTGTGCCCCCGTTACAGCGCCCTGGTCTTCGACAACGTTACCGTGGGCCCTTCCCCGATCTGGCTCCAATACCGCCTTCAGGCCATCGGCCTGAACCCCATCAACAACGTCGTCGATGTGACCAACTACGTGATGGCCGAAGTGGCGGAGCCGATGCACGCTTTCGATCAGGACCTGCTCCATGGGAATACCATCTTCATCCGGCGCGCCCGCGAGGGCGAGATCGTCGTCGCCCTGAACGAGGAAACCTACAGACTCGATCGCAATAACCTGGTCATCGCCGACGCCAAAGGCCCCATCGCTCTGGCCGGCGTCATGGGCGGCCTCGATAGCGCCATCAACGAGCGCACCACGCGCATGGTGCTTGAGAGCGCCTGCTTCTCCGGGTCCAACATCCGCAAGACCTCCGCCAAGCTCAAGCTCCGCACCGACGCCTCGATGCGCTTCGAGAAGGCGCAGGACCCGGCCAACACTATCCGCGGCTTGGCCCGCGCGCTCGAGCTGTTCCGGCAAGTCTCCCCCGGCATCCGCCTGGCTGGCGGCCTGGCGGATCAGCGGAAGGAGATGCCCGCGCCTGCCCCGATCCTGTTGCCCATGGATTGGCTGGCCAAGAAACTGGGCCGGCAGGTGGCGCCCGAGCAGGTGCGCGACATTCTCGAACGCCTCCAGTTCGGTGTCTCGCAAGCCTCGCCACGGGTCTTCGCGGTGACGGTGCCGAGCTGGCGCGCCACCAAGGACGTCTCCATCAAAGACGACTTGGTCGAGGAAGTGGGCCGCATGATCGGCTACGACTCGATTACCCCGGCGGCGCCTGCCATGGCGGTCAGCGTGCCACCCGCCAGTGAGGAACGGGGCTTCCACCGCAGCGTGCGCAGCATGCTGGCCGCTCAGGGTTTCACAGAGGTCCACAACTACTCCTTCTTGAGCGAGGAGCGGGCCCGCGCCCTGGGCTTTGATCCGGCCGATCATCTGGCCGTGGCCAACCCCATCTCCACCGAGCAAAGCCTGATGCGGCTCAGCCTGCTGCCGGGCATCTACCGCAACATCCTCGACAACAGCAAGAACTTCGAATCGTTCCGCCTGTTCGAAATCGGTCGCGAGATTCACAAGCAGCCGCAGGGCCTCCCCCGCGAGACGCCGCACCTCATGGCGGCCATCTACGCCCGCGAAGGCGGCGCTCAGCTTCCCGAACTCAAGCGCGCTGCCGAGTGTTTGCTGCCGGACGCTGAAGTCCGCCCGGCCACTGCCCGGCCGTTCGAGCATCCCGCGCGCGCCGGCGACGTGCTTTGGCGAGACACCGTGGTGGGCCGCATCTTCGAGTTGCATCCTTCGCTGGTCAGCGGCCGGGCCGCCGTTCTCGATCTGGATCTTCAGCTCATCCAGGACCTGGGACCGCTGGAGAAGCGCTACCGGCCCATTCGCCGCTATCCAACTAGCGCCTTTGATCTTTCCGTGGTGGCCGGCCTGCGCGAGTTAGTGAGTGATCTCCAGAAGCGCCTGATGACCCTCGCCGGTGACTCGCTGGAGGCGATCGAGTTTCTGCGGCAGTATTCCGGCGCCCCCATCCCGGAAGGCTCGAAGAGCGTGTCGTTCCGTTTGACCGTGGGCGCCGCGGATCACACCCTTTCGCTCGAAGAGGCCGGCGCCGTCCGCTCCCGGATTATCGAAGGGATGCGCAACCTGGGATACGAGCTGCGCGTCTAATCTGCTATGCGCACGAGGACGTGCGCCAGTTACTGCATGTTGCTGGCCGCCGCTCTCAGCCGCGATGGTGTCTGGAGTTGCGATTCTCGTTTTTGGAATCTTGTGAGGCTGGGATATGTACCTCCAAAACTCCACGAGGAAAGTCAGAACGTTTGAGCGTCCTCAAGTAGAAAAAATAACCGCTGCACTGCCAAGCCCGCATCATATTCTGGAAGACATTCTGCGGACCGCCTCGGTCCGCAAGCTGCTTCATTGGCTGACTATCCCCGGCCGGGACGGCAAGTGCCTGTTCGAGCGGTTGTGCGAGAACTATGACAACCGCAACCTGCGTTCGTTCCAGCGCTGGAAGTGGATGCCGCTCACGCTGCTCATCAATCTGGCGTTAAGAAGGGCCGGCGCCGACCGGGAATTGTGGAAGCGGAAGCTGTTTCACCATCCGCCCACCGTGCGGGCTTTGGCGCTGACCGCGCGCAGCATCGCGCATTACGGTCTGACCACGCCCCAGCGGTTCGTCGCGCCGCTGTTGGTGGTGTGGAATTTCACCCAGGCCTGCAACCTGAGTTGCCGGCACTGCTACCAGAACGCTGCGCGCAAGCCGGCTCCCGACGAGATGACTCTTGAGGAGAGGCTCGACCTGGTGGACCAGATGGCCGAGGCCGGGGTCCCCTTTCTGGCGATCGCGGGCGGCGAGCCCCTGGTCTCGAAAGACCTCCTGCTGCCCACCCTCAAGCACGCCCGTAAGCGCGGCATCCACGTCACGCTGGCCACCAACGGTACGCTGCTGACCCCCGAGATGGTGGCTCGCCTGAAAGCGGTCGGGGTCAAGTATATCGAGGTCAGCATCGACAGCCTGAGGCCGGAGGAGCACGACGCCTTTCGCGGTCTGAACGGCGCCTGGCCCGCTCTATCCAGGGGATAAATGAGGAATATTTTACTAATGATGAATATATCATTAAAAACAGACCAAAGTCAATCTTCTGCATGCCACTGATCCATCAAAACAAGCTTAGCGGTATTTTATACCTGGAAAATAATATTGCTATCGGCGCTTTCACTCCTGACAGGGTAAAAATTCTCGAAATGCTTACAGGAGAGATTGTTGTATCTATTGAAAATGCCAAATTGTATAAAAATCTTGAGGAGTACAACCGGACTCTGGAAGAAAAGGTTAAAAGTCGTACACTGGAAATTTCTCAGAAAAATGAACAACTAAATATTCAAAAAGAAGAACTACATGCGACTTTAGAGAATCTTAAACAGTCACAATTCCAGCTTATACAATCTGAAAAAATGGCCTCTTTAGGACAGCTTGTTGCAGGTATTGCACATGAAATCAACAATCCCGTGACTTTCATCAGCGCGGGTGTTGATTCATTAAAAACGAACATTGAAGAGGTCAGACAGGTTCAGGATATTTATCACAGGATCACACCTGAAAACGTGAAAGAAAAACTGAAAGAAATTGAGAAACTGAAAGATAAAATTGAATACAGGGAAACCACAGGGGAGATCATTAACCTGATTGATAGTATCAAAACCGGGACTGAACGTACAACTGAGATTATTAAAGGACTTCGTTCCTTCTCACGTCTGGATGAGGACATACTAAGGGTAGCTGATATTCATGAAAACCTGAATTCTACACTTATTCTTCTCAGGAATAAATATAAGGAAAGGATTGAAGTTAAAAAGTACTATGGAGATATTCCACAGATTGAATGTTACCCCGGTCAGCTTAATCAGGTGTTTATGAATATTCTTTCCAATGCTATTGATGCCATTGAAGATAAAGGAATAATCACAGTTTGTACTTCAAAATCAAATGGATCAATCCAGATCAGCATCAGGGATACAGGAAAGGGAATACCTGAGAATATAAGAACAAAAATCTTTGAACCGTTCTTCACTACTAA
>CAVRZY010000277.1:0-34591 GCA_963725415.1 uncultured Acidobacteriota bacterium
AGGCGGTTTCGCCTGCCTCTCGCTGTTGTATGCCGAGCATGTTCGACAGCTCGGGGGTGAAAGTCCCCTCTACAACCTGATGGAGGTGAAGTAGTAGCGAAGCGCAAGGGCGCCCCGGTGACGGAGCGTCTGAAGGAAGCGTGGAGCAAAGGCGCGAGCCGATGTACAAAAACCGGATCAGAGGCATGCGGTGCCGGACGAGCTGGCAACTGACAGCGAAGTCCATATCCATCAAGGGCACTGGTTGTAAATCCGGCGGTTGCGCGTCGAAGGCGGTCGAACTTACCTCGGGAGATCTGCCGTTTGTCCCGGAATCGGGACTGAGGGTCGAGCGATCGATCCTGACCGGGCGGCAGAAGTCAGCAGAGGGCAAAGTAGCCGAAACTGGGCGAAGGCCCGAACGGTCTCCGCAAGGGGTTAATGGGAGCGGCGAGTAAGCGGCGCGACTCATGAGCGACAAGCGGCAGAAGAACCAACTAGTGTTGGCCTTCCTGGCAGAGGATACGGGTGAAGCCCCAAGGACTGCCGAGGAAGGGACCGAATCGCTTGCGGCGAAGCGCGGGACAGAAAGCCCGGCCATTGGCGAACAGTTGATGGAGGAAGTCTGCGAGCGGGAAAACTGTAAGCAGGCACTGGCACGAGTCAAGGCCAACAAAGGAAGTCCCGGCGTGGACGGCATGACCGTTCACGACCTTCCGGGATACCTGCAACAGCACTGGCCAGCCATTCGGGAACAGTTGCTGAACGGGACCTATGGGCCGCAACCGGTGAAGCGGGTGGAAATCCCGAAGCCGGACGGAGGGGTGCGAAAGCTCGGCATCCCGACGGTGCTGGATCGATTCGTCCAACAGGCGGTGATGCAGGTTCTGCAACGCAAATGGGACCGGACGTTTTCCGATCACAGCTACGGGTTTCGACCCGGGCGCTCGGCGCATCAGGCGGTGGCACAGGCGCAGCAGTACATCGCTGCAGGCTATCGCTGGGTGGTGGACTTGGATCTGGAGAAATTCTTCGACCGGGTCAATCACGACAAACTGATGGCGAAGATCGCGGAGCGGGTCAGCGACAAGCGTTTGTTGAAGCTGATCCGGGCGTTTCTGCGAGCCGGGGTGATGGAAGGCGGGCTGGTGAGTCCGGTGGACGAGGGGACGCCGCAAGGCGGTCCGCTGTCGCCCTTGCTCAGTAATATCGTGCTCGACGAATTCGACCGGGAGTTGGAGCGGCGCGGACTCCGATTCGCGCGGTACGCGGACGATAGCAACATCTACGTTTGCAGCCGGCGGGCGGGAGAACGAGTGATGGAGAGCATTACGCGATTCATCACGACGAAGCTTAAGCTCAAGGTGAACCAGCAGAAGAGTGCGGTGGCACGACCATGGGAACGGAAGTTTCTGGGCTTCAGCTTCACGATGAACCGGGAACCAAAACGGCGGATCGCGCCGAAAGCGGTGCTGCGGTTCAAGGAGCGGGTCCGGGAACTGACGCGGCGGACGCGGGGTGTGAGCATCGAACGGATGGGCGAGGAACTGGCCCGGTATTTCCGGGGCTGGATCGGCTACTTCGGGAAATGTGAAACGCCTTCGGTGCTGGAGGCTCTTGAGAGGTGGTTCCGGCGCAGACTGCGGTCGGCGATCTGGAAGCAGTGGAAACGGGGTTCGGTGCGATTCGCGGAACTGCGGAAACGGGGCGTGGGCCAGGACCTGGCCGCTCAAACGGCGGGCAGCGCTCACGGTCCCTGGCGGCTAGCGAACAGCCCGGCACTCGCGTTCGCGCTGCCCAATGCCTACTTCGACTCGCTCGGGATTCCGAGATTGACTGGCGGCCGATAGCTTAACCCGCCGAACCGCCGTATACGGACCCGTACGTACGGTGGTGTGACAGGGAAAGCGGGCGACCGCCTACCTATGTCGTTAAATTTCTTTCTTTTTCGACCCCATAGTGTAACAGCTTTGCCCCGAATCTCACTAATCAGCAGAATGGGATTTCTGATTCAGTGAGGTTCCCGTGAAACAGCTTCGAGTTCTCTCAATATTCGTTGCAATTGGCTGCGTTTCCCCGCTCCTCGCCCAGCAGCGCGTCAATCTGCGCAACACCTACGAGCGCCTGATCTGCGTGGTGCCCATGGTCGGGGCCGGGACGCCGGCGGACCCTCGCCGCCCACTCTACGCCCCCCTGCCCCCCTCACGCGGCGTGGCGCCATCCCGAGACGGCATCATCGGCTTCGCCTACCAAGTCAGCGATGACGGGCGCTTCGCCATCGTCGAGTTCGTTGCCCATGATCGGGCGGGACTCGAGCAGATTCTGACCGACAAGCGCCCGGACGTGAAGGTCTTCGAGAAGGGTAAGGCGCGCCGCGAGGACATCGAGTCCGAATTGCGCAAGCACAAGAAAGATCTGGACCTCGACCGGTTGGGAGTGAGCCTGCCATGAAAAACCTCAAGCTCGCCCTGCCGCTGTTTGCTGCCGCGGCGCTGTTCGCCGCGTACCAGTACTACTATTCCGACATGCTGACCACCATTGACTCAGGCAAATGGAACCAGAACGGCTCCCTCACTGCCACCTCATCGGGCCTGACCGCGCCGGATGCCAACGGAGGGTCGCTCATTTCGAAGCTGGCTGTCCCGGACGGCACCAGCGAGTACGAGGTCAAAATGACCCTCGCGCTGACAGTCTCCGGCGGCGTCTATATCACCTATGTCAGAGCCTCCAACGATGCCCGGTCCGGACCGGTCACCTCCGGAACCTTCTATTCGATCGAGCTTCAGAACCCCACCATCAGCGAAAGCGGGTGCTCGGCCACGCAGGTGGTCTACAAGCGCTCCGGCGGGGTGCTTACCCTGATGTCCTCCGCCGTGGTCCCCTGCCGGAACGGCATGGAGGTTCGCACCATCGTCGCCAGGGGCACTGAGATTCTGGTGCTCAACGACGGAGTCATGATCGCCCACTTTGCGGACCCCTCCATCATCCCGGCCGGCCAACCCGGGGTCGGTGCCCGCGAGACGCCCGCAGGCAACAGCATCTCTCGCGTGGACCTGGGCGCGCTGGACCGCATTCCACCCAACCCCATCAACCCCCAGTCCATCGGCCTGTCCGCCTTCCCCAACTTCATCGACCTCCAGTGGCAGCCCCCTTCGGACGACCCCAACGGCATCGGTCTCTGGCGATACGAAGTCATCCGCAACGGCGTCTACATGATGGCTTACCAAACCAGCCAGATGACCGACGCTGCCGTCTCACCTTCCACTACCTACAACTACACGATCTGCCCCAGGGACTATCACTCCAATATGTCCTGTACGGACTTCGTCGTCACCACCCCGCCGTCCGGCGCGATCGACCCTCGTCGCGTCGGCATACGCCCCACCGGCTCCTACTGGGGCGCCGCCGGCGAACGCATCGACATGCTCTCCGGCAACCTCAACTTCACCCTCCCCCTGCTGAAAGCCCAGGGCCGTGGGGCCTGGGGCGTCTCCTTCGCCCTCAATTACAACTCCCAGCTCTGGCGCCAGGACTCCGGGGGTACCTGGAAACTCGGCCGTGACGTCGGCTACGGCTTCGGCTGGCGCCTCCAGGCCGGCGCCCTCATCCCCTACTGGTCCGACTGGTGGACCATCCACCACTACACCTTCATCGACTCCTCCGGCGCCGAGTACCGGCTGGATGTCAACACCAACGGCATCTGGACCTCCCGCGAGGGTGTCTACCTCGAATACGACCCCACCGCCCAGCGCGTCTACTTCCCGGACGGCAGCTTCTGGCTGCTGGGGGCGGTTTCGGCCGGCACCGAGGAGGACGCCGGCACCCGCTACCCCACCCTCATGCAGGACACCAACGGCAACCAGGTGCTGATCCGCTACAAGCGCGGCCTGGGCGTCTCCTGGTCTAACTCCTCCGCCAGGATCAATGAAATCGAGGATGTCCGCGCCCCCTCCTGGAGCGCCGTGACCTACAAGTTCAACTACAACACCGACCCCATCCCCCATCTGACCAGCATCACCAACAACATCTCCTCGGGGGAAACCTACGATTTCCTCTACCTGACCGGCCAGAGTCTCTACTCCCCGTTCTCGCCCCCGGTGGCCTTTGGGACGACTACCCTGCTGCAATCGGTCACCAAACGCGGCGTGGGCTACACCCACGGCTTCGAGTACTCGGCCGGCGCTGGCGAGATGACCCGCTTGGTCCTGCCCTTCGGCGCCTCTCTGCGCTGGGGCTACCGCAGCTTCACCTACCTGGGCAGTCGTACCCTGCGCGAGGTCCGCTCCCGCTACCTGGCTAAGGCCGCCGGCGCCCCGGAAACCGCCTACCAGTTCTGGGGCAGCGACGCCGATGACAGCAACAGAACCATCCACACCTACACGGTGCTCAGCGACCCCTCCGGCCCCGCTAAGGCCTGGTTCTTCGTCTTCGATCCGGCCCGCTGGGACCTCGGCCTCCCCTCCAGCTTCGAGGACCGCACCTCCACCTGGGGTGCGCCTGTCCGCACCCAGTCCTACACCTTCACCCGGGACGCCCTGGGGAACCCCTACCTCGCTTCTACGCTCACCGCCCTGGACCCCGGCACGCCCTACGAGAAGCAAACCAAAACCGAGCAGGTCATCGACATCCACGGCAACGTCACCCAAACCAAGCTCTACGACTACGGCAACTTGACCACCCCCGCCCGTACCTACACCCACACCTATCTCACCAATTCCAACTACACCTCCCGCCGCATCTGGAACCGCCTGCTCACCACCTGGGTCACCAGCGGCTCCCAGAGCTTGCAGTTGGTGGCCAACAACTACGACAACGCCCCCACCTACAACCCCGCGCCCAAGGACCGCACCGGCCTGCGCGAGCACGACACCGCCAACTACGGCGTCAGCTTCCGCTATCGCGGCAACCTCACCTACCACGGCACGCCCGGCAACGCCACCGGTACCTCTTACGACATCGCCGGCGCTGTAGACACCATGAGCGTCAACGGCCACACCGTAACCGTCACTCCCGCCCCCTCCACGAACTACGCCGTCCCAGCCGCCATCACCATGATCAGCCTGTCCGAGAGCTTCGGCTGGAACGCCGCCCTGCTGCCCCTTTCGGTCACCGGCCCCAACGGCGACAGTTCCTCCACGACCTACGACTCCTACGGCCGGCCCCAGACCAGCGCCTCCCCCCACGGCGCCGTCACCTCCTACTCCTACACCCTCAACCCGCCCACCGTCACCGCCTGGATCAACGGACGCTTCACCAAAACCACCATGGACGGTCTGGGCCGCACCATCAAAGGGGAAGCCGGCGACGGCTCCGGCACCAAGTCCATCGTGGACACCGAGTACGACTCCTGCGCCTGCTCCCCTATCGGCAAACTGAAGCGCGTCTCGCAACCCTACGCGCCAGGCGGGACGGTATACTGGACCACCTACTCCTACGACTGCCTGGGGCGCACCCTCTCCGTCAGCCTGCCCGGCGGCACCGGAACCACCTCCTACCTCTACCAGGGCAACACCACCACCGTCACCGATCCCGCCGGAAAATGGAAAAAATTCACCACCGACGCCCTGGGCAACCTCATCCAGGTCACCGAACCCAACCCCCAGGGCGGCGCCAACCACGAAACCTACTACGCCTACAACCTCGTCAATAAACTGACCCAGGTCTCCATGCCCCGCGCCGGCTACACCCAGACCCGCAGCTTCGTCTACAATAATGAGCAGCGACTGGCCTCCGCCACCAACCCGGAGAACGGCACCGTGACCTACAGCTACAACGGCGACGGCAGCCTGGCCCGCAAGACCGACGCCAAGGGCCAGTGGATCGACTACATCTACGACGGCTACCAGCGCCTCAAGGAGGTGCACCGCTACCGCTACGACGGTGGGGAAGACCAGGGGATCACCTACTACTACGACTACAACACCTTCGACGCCAACTACTCGGAGTCCGCGGCCGGACGGCTGGTGGCGACCCAGTGGGGCAATGCTTACGGCCAGGGCGGGCTGTTCACCGAGATGTACAGCTACAGCCCGGGCGGCCGCGTGACCAAGAAGCGCTTGCGGTTGAACCGTGCCAGCAACGACGCCGACCTGAACGCCTTCTTCGGCTACGACAACGAAGGCCGCATGACTTGGTTCAAGTTCCCCGAACCCTCCAGCACCTACCGCTACCCGGACGGCCGGGAGATCCAGGTCAACCCCGAGCACGCCACCACCTACCACTACGCCTACGACACCCTGGGCCGCCCCGACCAGCTCAGCGTGGACACCTTCGAGTACGGCAGCCCGCAGGAGCTGCTGGTCAGCGGGGTACTCTACGGCCCAGCCGGCGAACTGACCCAGGTCACCCTACCGTCTGGCCAGCAGACCCGCCTCTACAACAGCCGCCTCCAGTTGACCCGCATGGCGGGGGCCGGAGTGGACATGGAGTACCGCTACTCCCCCACCCAGAACAACGGCCAGACCAGCCAGAGCAAGGACTACGTCACCGGCGAGGAGGTCACCTACACCTATGACTCTCTGAGCCGGCTGATCAGCGCAGTGACCACCGGGCCGGAGTGGGGCATCAGCCTGAGCTACGACGGTTTCGGCAATCGCACTTCACAGACCGTCACTAAGGGCTCCGCTCCAGTAGCCAACTTCACCTACAACCCGGCCACCAACCGGGTGGTGGGTTCCGACTACGCTTACGACGCCAACGGCAACGTGACAGCCACGGCCGCCTCGACGCTCAGCTATGACGTGGAGAACCGCCTGGTGCAGGCCAACGCCTACTTTGGGACGGACCGTTACGGCTACGGCCCCGGCAACCAGCGGGTCTGGAAGCAGTGGGTGCAATGGTCGCGGGAGGGGGAAGAGGTCTACTTCTGGGGCCCGGACGGGCGCAAGCTGGCGAGCTACCGGCCCACCGAGAGCTGGAGCGGCAGGGAAGGGGACCCCCACATCTTCGTCTTCCAGACCGTGCAGAACTACCTGTATTTCGCCGGGCAGTTGGTGGGAGAGAGTGCGGCGCCCCAGTGCACCGAACGGGAAGAAGGCGAGTGCATCCACTGGATCCTGTCCCCGGTGACCGGCATCGCCCGGGATCGTCTGGGCTCCGTCCGTGCGCGCACCCGGCCCTGGATGCAGCCGCCCTACAACCTGCTGCGCTCCTCCTACTACCCCTACGGGGAAGAGCGCCAGACCACCGAGCAAGACCGCGACAAATTCGCCACCTACCACCGCGACTCGACCACCGGCCTGGACTACGCCAGCCAGCGCTACTACTCCAGCCTGACGGGCCGGTTCCTGACCCCGGACCCGTACCAGGCCAGCGCCGGGCCCGCTACTCCGCAGAGTTGGAACCGGTATGCCTACGTCCAGAACGATCCGGTCAACTTCACCGATCGCCGCGGCTTGAATCGCTCCATGTGCGAGACCGAGATCGCGGGGGAATACCAGTGTACTGAAGTGGGAGGAGGGGGCTATTGGACCTTCGGCTTCGGCACGGTTTGGACACCCGAGGGCCCGGAGATTTGGATCATCGACATCCCGATCCCGAACCCGGCTCCTCCCCCTGTCGGTACCGGCGGGGCTGCGCAGTACCATCCAAGTGATCTGAGCGGACTGAGCGACGCACTCCAAGCAGCCGTTGCGGCACTAGCAAGGCCTGAGTGCCGCGCTCTCTTCGGCCCCGGTCTGGATCCGATCGAAGTCCTCAGGAGTATCGTCGCAGGAAACGGCCCTTGGGGTTCGGTGCAGTGGGGTAACCTCGGAGGCCCCGAAACGGGCACCGTATACGCCGCGGTTACCACTGGGATACTAGGTCGCAACGAACTGAATCAGAGCACGTTCACCGGTGCTACAATCACACTAAACAGCAACCTGTCGGCTCCATGGTTCGGTGGGTATCCGGACAGGTTCAATATTGGAAATCAGAACTCTTCCGGCACACAGACCATCTATCGCGCCATGACCCTGCTCCATGAGCTCGGCCACGCTTTCGCGCTAATTGCAGGAGCGGGTGGCTCTCAGATCGTAAGCGCCGGCGAGACTCCTGCCATAAGCGAGGAGAACACGAGGCTTATTTTTGAAAACTGCTTCAGAAATTGAGGATGGCGTCGTTCGCAAGGGACTGTGCCATGGACTTCGGGAGACTCCCCTATCGGTGCACGAACGTTCACAATAGGGCCGAGGCGTCCCGGAACCAAGACAGAGGGCACTTATCATGAAGACTGTCCGCAGCTTAGTTTTTCTCGCTGCAGCTCTACGTGCAGACGAGCCGAAGCTAAAAACCCTCACGGTTTGCGAGCTGCTCAGGGATCTCGCCACATATCAGCACAAGGTGGTTGCGGTCCGCGGAGAGTTGATGAGGGGCGAGGAGCATTTTTACTTGCAGGGCGACCGCTGCTCCAAGAAGCTCGTCACATCAGGTTTCGTTTGGCCAGACGCCATCAATCTGGAACAACCAGGATCTCCGTTTGTTGAAACCCCAGTGCTCTTCAAGCTTGACCTCGTCTCGATGAATGATCTGGCCCTCGCCATCCAGAAGGCAACAGCAGGGGGTGAATCTGTTCGGATTTGGGCCACTTTTGTCGGTAAGCTGGAGACCCGTGAACACCTCGAAGTGGTACGTACCGGAACGAACAAGCTCGTCGGGTACGGCTTTGGCCACCTAAACGCGTTTCCTGCACAGGTCGTTTACGAGAGGGTAAGGGACGTAACCATCAAGAGAGACAGGCCATCTACGCACAAGCGCTGACAAGCAGAAAGAGGCATTCTCCGTACAGCCTACAGAACCGCGCCGCGAACCGTGCTACATCACAGGCGGCTGGAAGCTGGGGGAACCTCGACAACCTGGGAACCTGGGGACAGACGGACAGCATCCGCCGCGCGCCCCCCGGCACGCCGCCTGCCGGCGGCAGCCTTCTTCGGCGTTGGAAGCAAAGGCCACCTGCGGCAGCGTGGTGCCTGCCCCGCCCGCCTGTGATCCGGCTCTTACATCAGCCGCGTTTTCCGAAGCCGGCCCCTCCTCGCTTGGACTGGCTACTCGCGGCCTTGCCTTCTGAACGAAAGACCTTCTCCCACCAGATTGGTCGTACGGTAGATAGCGCCATGGACGTCAACGGCCACACCGTAACCGTCACTCCCGCCCCCTCCACCAATTACGCCGCCCCAGCCGCCGTTACCATGATCAGCCTGTCCGAGAGCTTCGGCTGGAACGCCGCCCTGCTGCCCCTTTCGGTCACCGGCCCCAACGGCGACAGTTCCTCCACGACCTACGACTCCTACGGCCGGCCCCAGACCAGCGCCTCCCCCCACGGCGCCGTCACCTCCTACTCCTACACCCTCAACCCGCCCACCGTCACCGCCTGGATCAACGGACGCTTCACCAAAACCACCATGGACGGTCTGGGCCGCACCATCAAAGGGGAAGCCGGCGACGGCTCCGGCACCAAGTCCATCGTGGACACCGAGTACGACTCCTGCGCCTGCTCCCCTATCGGCAAACTGAAGCGCGTCTCGCAACCCTACGCGCCAGGCGGGACGGTATACTGGACCACCTACTCCTACGACTGCCTGGGGCGCACCCTCTCCGTCAGCCTGCCCGGCGGCACCGGAACCACCTCCTACCTCTACCAGGGCAACACCACCACCGTCACCGATCCCGCCGGAAAATGGAAAAAATTCACCACCGACGCCCTGGGCAACCTCATCCAGGTCACCGAACCCAACCCCCAGGGCGGCGCCAACCACGAAACCTACTACGCCTACAACCTCGTCAATAAACTGACCCAGGTCTCCATGCCCCGCGCCGGCTACACCCAGACCCGCAGCTTCGTCTACAATAATGAGCAGCGACTGGCCTCCGCCACCAACCCGGAGAACGGCACCGTGACCTACAGCTACAACGGCGACGGCAGCCTGGCCCGCAAGACCGACGCCAAGGGCCAGTGGATCGACTACATCTACGACGGCTACCAGCGCCTCAAGGAGGTGCACCGCTACCGCTACGACGGTGGGGAAGACCAGGGGATCACCTACTACTACGACTACAACACCTTCGACGCCAACTACTCGGAGTCCGCGGCCGGACGGCTGGTGGCGACCCAGTGGGGCAATGCTTACGGCCAGGGCGGGCTGTTCACCGAGATGTACAGCTACAGCCCGGGCGGCCGCGTGACCAAGAAGCGCTTGCGGTTGAACCGTGCCAGCAACGACGCCGACCTGAACGCCTTCTTCGGCTACGACAACGAAGGCCGCATGACTTGGTTCAAGTTCCCCGAACCCTCCAGCACCTACCGCTACCCGGACGGCCGGGAGATCCAGGTCAACCCCGAGCACGCCACCACCTACCACTACGCCTACGACACCCTGGGCCGCCCCAACCAGCTCAGCGTGGACACCTTCGAGTACGGCAGCCCGCAGGAGCTGCTGGTCAGCGGGGTACTCTACGGCCCAGCCGGCGAACTGACCCAGGTCACCCTACCGTCTGGCCAGCAGACCCGCCTCTACAACAGCCGCCTCCAGTTGACCCGCATGGCGGGGGCCGGAGTGGACATGGAGTACCGCTACTCCCCCACCCAGAACAACGGCCAGACCAGCCAGAGCAAGGACTACGTCACCGGCGAGGAGGTCACCTACACCTATGACTCTCTGAGCCGGCTGATCAGCGCAGTGACCACCGGGCCGGAGTGGGGCATCAGCCTGAGCTACGACGGTTTCGGCAATCGCACTTCACAGACCGTCACTAAGGGCTCCGCTCCAGTAGCCAACTTCACCTACAACCCGGCCACCAACCGGGTGGTGGGTTCCGACTACGCTTACGACGCCAACGGCAACGTGACAGCCACGGCCGCCTCGACGCTCAGCTACGACGTGGAGAACCGCCTGGTGGGGGCCAACCAGGAGCACTACGGCTACGGCCCCGGCAACCAGCGGGTCTGGAAACAGTGGCCGGACGGGCACGAAGAGGTCTACTTCTGGGGGCCGGACGGGCGCAAGCTGGGCGGCTACCGGCCCACCGAGAGCTGGACCGGCAACCAACAGGACCCCCACATCTTCGTCTTCCAGACGGTGCAGAACTACCTGTATTTCGCCGGGCAGTTGGTGGGGGAGAGTGCGGCGCCGCAGTGCACCGAACGGGAAGAAGGCGAGTGTATCCACTGGGTCCTGTCCCCGGTGAGCGGCATCGCCCTGGACCGTCTGGGTTCGGTGCGGGCGCGCACGCGGCCCTGGATGCAGCCCCCCTACAACTTGCTGCGCTCTTCCTACTACCCCTACGGCGAAGAGCGCCAGACCACCGAGCAAGACCGCGACAAATTCGCCACCTACCACCGCGACTCGACCACCGGCCTGGACTACGCCAGCCAGCGCTACTACTCCAGCCTGACTGGCCGGTTCCTGACCCCGGACCCGTATCAGGCCAGCGGTGGGCCGGCCACTCCGCAGAGTTGGAACCGGTATGCGTATGTGCATGGGGATCCCGTCAACTTCTACGACCCTGCCGGGCTGATGGCTTTATGTCCGCCCGGGACCCACACCGGCCCCGACGCCATGGGCTGCGTCTCCGACAATCCTTCAACAGGAGAGGGCGGTGTGTCCGGCCTGGGCGGCGGAAGTGATGGCATGGAGGTGGTCAGCGGCGGCGGTCTAGACGGCGGCGGAGGGGATACAGGCGCCTCGGGTCCAGCAACCCGGCCAGCCTACTCGCAGCTCGTCTGGACAATTTCGAACAGACCCGCTGTGGGAAAAAGTTCGCGGAGAAGATGGATATCGGCCTCCTCCGCCAAAAAGCCAAAGACCTCAAGTACCACGACGTCAGAACTCCCGCCGTAGCCCAGACCACATACCAACAGGTGACGGGAGCCAACGACACTCGCTTTTTATGGCAAGTTACTCGGGGGACAGACGCAGTAGCACTTCGTGACCAGAACGGCAACATAACCGTAAACGTGGCCCTCGGGCTCGACTTCTTTGGGGATCCCACTCTTGACCAGCCGAACACTCTCCTTCAGGAACTGCTGCATGTGTTCCTGAACCGCGACGATGATTCGTTACGCGAGTATCTTAAGGCGTTCGGATACGACATCCGTGACAAGTACAACACCTACGACATCACTCTCTGGCTTGCGGCCGACTGTCCGAATTGGAGGCGACAACAATGAAAAGCTCTTCCTGGCTGTTTGTAGCCGTAATTTTGGTGTGCCCTCTCAGCGCCGACGCTGAAGAGGTCTATGCAGAGCAGCGTGGCGCGGGAGTGCTCGCCCGCACGGTCATTGTGCCTCCACAGCAATTCACCAGAGCCTGGGCAGAGGAAGCATCGAAAAGGTTTCTTGCGGCCAACAAAGGCAGCTTCCGAGTCCTCAAGCTGTCAATCTTTGTCAGTGGTCAAGACACTTGGCGGGCTACCGGAATAGGGCACACGGAGGTCACGTACGCAGTGTGGGAGCGTTATTACAGAGAATATGGCGCCGAACCTCTGCCCATGGCTGAGGCGATTGCCATTGATGAAGCGGCGGTTCTTCGTTTTCGCGACCGGAGCGGCCGGGTTGAGCGAGTAGTGTTGATTGGATCCGACCCGCTCCTGCTAGATGTTGAGGGCACGAGAATTGAAATTTTGCATCTGAGGTTCCGAACGATTCCGAAGATCCGGCAAGGCCAGGAGGTAGAGCCCCTGGGCGCGTGTTTCTACGTCAGAACAGAGGCCAAGCTGACGCCGGAATTCGGGATCAAGGCGACGGGAATTCTGGCCGCGAGAGTTCGTTTGCAGAACGTGGACGTTTTTTTTCGCAAGGATGCGTGGTTCATAACTGCCGAGGATTTCCCTCTTGTGTACCCGTTCGAGCCCCAGGCTACCCCACCCTCTTTCGGAGAGTACTATGCTTCAGTTACTCTGGTTTGCGTGATCGAGCCGGACCTCATAAGTTGCAGCAACTTTGGCCCCAATACTTCGCCTCCGGCGCGAGAGCCGGAATGATGCGGCGCGGTGGTGGGTGTGCGTCTCAGGGTGGAGAGGCGTATGCCTTTAGTCCGTTCCGGCAGCTCGCTTATGATTTTTGGGGCGACACCGGGGCGTACGCTTGTTCGTCGGCGCTTTTTCATCGGGAACGCGAAGCTCACTTCGCCGCTCTATGGCCAGGACAAGAGCGTTGAGCGGGCCAAGTACGGCTACACCCTTGTCAGGTAGCCCGCCCAGGTCTCCATGCCCCGCGCCGGTTACACCCAGACCCGCTCCTTCGTCTACAATAACGAGCAGCGCGTGGTCTCCGCTACCAACCCGGACAACGGCACCATGAACTACCGCTGCAACGGCGACGGCACCCCGGCCCGCAAGACCGACGCCAAGGGCCAGTGGATCGCTTACGGCTACGACGCCAACGGCAACGTGACAGCGACGCCGGACTTGGGTCTCAGCTACGACGTGGAGAACCGCCTGGTGAGGGCCAACCAGGAGCACTACGGCTACGGCCCCGGCAACCAGCAGGTCTGGAAACAGTGGCCGGACGGGCACGAAGAAGTCTACTTCTGGGGCCCGGACGGGCGCAAGCTGGGCAGCTACCGGCCCACCGAGAGCTGGACCGGCAACGAAGGGGACCCCCACATCTTCGTCTTCCAGACGGCGCAGACGTATCTGTATTTCGGCGGGCAGTTGGTGGGAGAGAGCACGGCGCCGCAGTGCACCGAAAGTGAAGAAGGCCAGTGTGTGTACTGGATGATGCCCTCGGTGAGCGGGATCGCGCTGGACCGTCTGGGCTCCGTGCGTGCGCGCACGCGGCCCTGGATGCAGCCCCCCTACAACCTGCTGCGCTCCTCCTACTACCCCTACGGCGAAGAGCGCCAGACCACCGAGCAAGACCGCGACAAATTCGCCACCTACCACCGCGACTCGACCACCGGCCTGGACTATGCCAACCAGCGCTACTACTCCAGCCTGACGGGCCGCTTCCTGACCCCGGACCCGTATCAGGCCAGCGGAGGGCCGGCCAACCCGCAGAGTTGGAACCGGTATGCGTACGTGCATGGGGATCCCGTCAACTTCTACGACCCTGCCGGGCTGATGGCTTCATGTCCGCCCGGAACCCACACCGGCCCCGACGCCATGGGCTGCGTCTCTGACAATCCTTCAACAGGAGAGGGCGGTGTGTCCGGCCTGGGCGGCGGGAGTGATGGCATGGAGGTGGTCAGCGGCGGCGGTCTAGACGGCGGCGGCGCGAGCGGTGTGGCTTGGGATCTTAACCAAGGGCTCCTCCCCGCTGCCTTCTCCCGCGCGCTCCAGGCACTCGGCCTGAATCAGGACTGCGCAGCCCTGTTCGGCTCAGGCAACGTTGACCCATCAGCGATACTAATAGGGCTCTTCTCTGGACAGTCCTATGGCCGCATCACTTTTCAGTATCGCAGCAATCCCAGTTGGGGAATCGCCCAGACCTCGCCTGCCGGCGTTATACAGATGTTGCGCTACGCCATCACGGGAACGGCCTCCAGGGTTCTGATCACCATCAACACTTGGACGAGTGGCCAGCAACAGCAATACTGGAATGAGGGCAACTTCACCGTCAACGCCGAGACACTGCTGCACGAACTGTCGCATGTCATCGATCTCTTGTTCGGATCCGGCACATCAAGCCTCCAGCATCCACGCAACGCCCAAGCCTCCTGGGACCTGGACGAACTCATATATATGACGTGTTTCGGTATGCACAATCCCAATCCCCGGCCCACCGGGCCGTAACTATGCATATGCTCAGGTCACGTCTTTCGAAAAGCGTTTGCGCACTCCTCTTAATACCTGCGCTTTCGCCAGCTCTTGATCAGCGGCCACAGCAGTCGCCCGTACTGACGGTTTGCCAGTTGTTCGGTGACTTGAAGAAGTATAACGGCAAGCTCGTGAGAATCCGAGCAGTGCTGGCCGACCGAGTCCCTGGCGGCTTCTGGACCAGTGAGCCTTGTCACAAAGCGCGCGTGGGATGTCCTGACGGACCAGCGAGTTTCGAAATCGCTTCCACCGCAGACACAGGTCAAGAGGCTGAGTTGGCTCGAGGATTCCGCACAGAGCCCGGCACAATGGAGAAGTTGAACAGAGCGCTCTTGGAGAAAAGGCAGAGGCAAGGCGTTTTCCATGTCGTGGCCACATTTGTTGGGCTGGTCCGTGTGAAGAAGGGCTTCGCTCTCTACATGAACCCGAATGGCGATTACATTGGCACGGGTTACGGATATTTCGGGCTTCATCCGGTGGAACTGGTCCTCAAGAAAGTTGAAGAGGTGTCCCTTTTGCCCGACCCGCCCTGCGCCGACGATAGAAATCAACGGTAGCACCCCAGCGGCGAAGGGTGCGTTGAGAGCGACATCGTCACGGCAGTCAGATGGCGGAGAGGTGTTTATCGCAGTGGACCCCACGGACAAGCATGTTGAGGGGGCATCCTGTTTGCCGGACCGAACCGGAAAAACAACGTTTTACTGTTTGCCGGCTATCAGCAGTAAGAGCTGACGGCCGGCAGGACACATGGACCACGTGCAGCTCCACCCTCCTCGGGTAGCCGCCCAGGTCTCCATGCCACGCGGCGGCTACACCCAGACCCGCTCCTTCGTCTACAATAACGAGCAGCGCGTGGTCTCCGCTACCAGCCCGGACAACGGCACCATGCACTACCGCTGCAACGGCGACGGCACCCTGGCCCGCAAGACCGACGCCAATGGCAACGTGACAGCGACGCCGGCCTTGGCGCTCAGCTACGACGTGGAGAACCGCCTGGTGGAGGCCAACCAGGAGCACTACGGCTACGGCCCCGGCAACCAGCGGGTCTGGAAACAGTGGCCGGACGGGCACGAAGAGGTCTATTTCTGGGGCCCGGACGGGCGCAAGCTGGGCAGCTACCGGCCCACCGAGAGCTGGACCGGCAACCAACAGGACCCCCACATCTTCGTCTTCCAGACGGCGCAGAACTACCTGTATTTTGCCGGGCAGTTGGTGGGGGAGAGTGCGGCGCCGCAGTGCACCGAACGGGAAGAAGGCGAGTGTATCCACTGGGTCCTGTCCCCGGTGAGCGGCATTGCCCTGGACCGCTTGGGCTCTGTCCGAGCGCGCACGCGGCCCTGGATGCAGCCGCCCTACAACCTGCTGCGCTCCTCCTACTACCCCTACGGCGAAGAGCGCCAAACCACCGAGCAAGACCGCGACAAATTCGCCACCTACCACCGCGACTCGACCACCGGCCTGGACTATGCCAACCAGCGCTACTACTCCAGCCTGACGGGCCGCTTCCTGACCCCGGACCCGTATCAGGCCAGCGGAGGGCCGGCCAACCCGCAGAGTTGGAACCGGTATGCGTACGTGCATGGGGATCCCGTCAACTTCTACGACCCTGCCGGGCTGATGGCTTCATGTCCGCCCGGAACCCACACCGGCCCCGACGCCATGGGCTGCGTCTCTGACAATCCTTCAACAGGAGAGGGCGGTCTGTCCGGCCTGGGCGGCGGGAGTGATGGCATGGAGGTGGTCAGCGGCGGCGGTCTAGACGGGGGCGGGGGAGGGGAAGGCGGTGGCAAACCGATGTTTTACGCCGGGGCTTACTCTGACCTCGCCAAGGAGGGTTGTTGGAAACTCCTCGGTTTTGCGTCGGCCGCAGATGCTCAGAGCTCGTTTGGTAAACTTAAGTTCGACACAACGAGATTGGGACTCCTACAGGTGGCAACCGATTCCGGTGGTCAAACCTCGATCGTTCGGGGCACGCCGCCGCCAGCCCAATATCTGCCCCGCACGAACACCATTCAGATCAACTCGGACTATAACTGGATCAATTTCAGCCGCGTTCAAGCGACGAACGTTACAACGGGTCAACAACTAACAATCGACTACTTGGAAGCTATCAACCAGGAGCTGGGCACGAACATGGTGACCTGGGAGCTCGGGAATCTGATACTGCTGCATGAGTTCGCACATTCACTGGGCCTGCCACAGGAATCCGACTTCATCAACTTCAACAAGAACATTTACGAGAACTGCATAAGGTGAATCTCATGGATGCTGCTTTCGTGGTATTGGCAATCCTGCTGGCGCTTCCGGTGCGGTCAGCTCAGCCGCCGGAAATCTATTGCGCATTCGAGGTAGTAGTCAAGTCCCCGACCGGGGTTCCGGTGGTCGGAGCGGGCGTTGCTGGGCTGGATCAGAACGGCGTCAAGTTCGGCACCGCACTGACCGACGCTCAAGGGGTGGTGAGATTTTGCGACGCACCGAGCGGCTTGATTGAGATTAATGTAGGGGGGAATCTGTGTGGAGCTGTTTCGGTACGGTACCTGAGTGCCTATTGGCTCAGAGACGCGGCGTGTTTTTATTACCTACAAGAGGTGCAGCGACGACTGGTGGGTGCCCGGAAGATGCCTGCTGACTGTCCGGGTGCGGGACGAGCATAAGGCTCCGGTATCCGGGGCGGTCCTAACGCTCACTCGCAAGCCGAAGCGCGCCACGTCGAGAAGCACCGGAATTTCGGATCAATACGGCAGGCTGTTTTTGGAGGTGAATTACGGAGACACCCTCGAGGGTCTGCTCTCAAAGGCTGGCTACGCAGCGCAACCCGTCACAGCGGCGTGCAGATCAGGTAAGTCTTTCCAGTTAGAGCGGACAGTCGTTCTCCGAGCCGCACCGTAGTCCAATGGCGACAAGCACGTTGACGCGTTCCGGCAGGAGTGATCCATGTCGCGATCAGTTCAAACCACCTACCCAATCCGGCTCCCCACACCCGCATCCGGCACGCGGGTGAGCACTACTGGCGGTCGCTGCGTCCGACGCTCCGCAGGCACAACTGGGGTACAACGAGGCGCGGGCCAGCCGCTCGGTGACGGCCCAGAGGGCGGCCACCACGGTCTGCCGGGGATGGGGCGGTTGGTGGGCGCCCTGGGCGGCGGCCGCCAGGTCCTCGATCTTGCCGAAGTACACGGTGGGGACGATCCTGGGTTTGCCCCCGATGCGCCGGCGGCAGCCGCAAACGAGTAACCTCGTCAATAAACTGACCCAGGTGTCCAGGCCTCGCGCCGGGTTGAGAACGGAAATCCGCGATGATACGATGAAGGGACGATGGCAATTCCGAACGTAAAGCGGTTCCGGCCCTTCTGCCCGGTCTGCAATGAGACCTTCACGCTGATGGCGGTGATCCCGAAGGACACCAACGTGGAGGCGTACCTGGCCGATGTGGTGGCCCGGCACGACCACAAGGCCTACCAGGAATCCAAGCAGCAGCACTTCAAGATCCGCGTCGGCCAGCAGAAGCAGCGCGCCCGCACGTAGCTTTTCCGAAGAGGGCCGGCTGTCTTCTGCCGGCTGATGGCCTGTTCAGGGCAGCCGCGATTTCAGAGTCTTCAAAGCGATAATCCCCTGCTGGGCGACTGCGGTGTCGGGATCGTGCGCCAGGGCGTCCAGGCAGGCGATAGTGGCGGCGTCTCCGGTGTGGGCCAGGATCTGGGCCAGTTGCATCTTTTCCTCCCTGGTTCCGGGCCTGGTGGCCTCCTCCAGAGCTCGCCGCACCCGCTGCTCCCGCGAGAGCTCGATGAGGAAAGCGCGGGCCACGCCGCGCCAGGCCGAGGAGTTCAGCGTGTTGAGAAGATATTGCAGGGGGCTGAACTCGGAGACTTCCGTCTTTCCCAGCATGACCAGGGCGAAAGCCAGCGACAGGCGGGGCGACATTTCCCGCTCGTCGTTGAAGGCTTTCTTGAGCAGGGGCAGATCGGCGGGGGCCTGAAGCCGCGCTAACCCTTCCGCGGCAGCCGCGCGAAGCCCGTCGTCGTTGTCGGTCAGATAGCGAGCGTACAGCGGGCGGCTCTGCGGGTCGGGAATCATGGCGATGGCGGTGAGGGCGGCGCGGCGGATCCTGGTGTTACGGGCGCGCTCGAGAGCCTCGCGCAATTGCGGCAGCGCCTCCCGGTTACCAAGCAGGCCGGTGGTCTCCAGGGCCGCGATCTGGACCTTCTCTTTCAGATCCCCCAGCAGGAAAGTGATTTTGGGCGCAGCGGACGGGTCCTTGATCTTCTGCAAGGCGATGAGGCTTTCGAAAATGACCTGGTCGTCCTTGGAGGAACGCAAGGCGTCGATCAAGTCGGGCACGGCGGCCGAGCCGCGCAGGATGCCGATGGCACAGGCCGCGTTGGCGCGGGCCTCCATACTGGCGCCGCCACGGGCCAGTTTCCCCAGCGCTGCCACGACCTCGGAGGGGACTTTCACGAACGGATCGATGACCTGATCCGTGAGGTCGGTGAAGCGGCCCTTGATGGCCGTGCCGACCCGGCGGAGCGGGGCGATCCGTCCCGTCTGCACGTAGCCGGGCAGATAGAAATTCACCAGCCCGTCGGTGGCGCGGATCTGGACCTCGGGGTGGTTGTCGCGGGTGGCCTGAATCAGCGGCTCCAGGCTGCGCGGGGTATCGATTTCCACAATGGCTTTCACTGCCTCGATGCGCACTTCAGGAACAGGGTCGGCCAGCAGGGCCTGGAGTTGGGGCATGGCATCGGAGCCCTGGCGGGCCAGTTCGCGCGCGGTCCAGATCCGCTGCTTAGTGGTCAGGCGCTGATCCTGCGCCGGAACCGGCGACGAGAAACAAATCGCTAGGGCCAGCACCCCGGCCTGCCACAACCTCATACTTTCCAGTATAGTGCCGCCCGCAACAGGAACGGCTCAGCGGAGAACCACTCGGGCGCCGCCGTACAGCTTGCCCTTGCCCTTGTCCAGCAGCATGGCCTGCACCCGGTGGGGCTGCTTGTTCTCTCCGGGCGCGGCCGGATAGTACCCGGCTACGTATTCCGCCCGGATCTGGGCCACCAGCGCCTGGAGGATCTTGCGGATCATCGCATTGTTGACCATGGGAGGGTCGAAGCTGCGCCCGCCGGTCGGCGCGCCAATCCCGGCAAACTCCGCCATCTCCATCTCCCTGTCGCGCGCGACTGCCTGGCGCTCAAGCGCCCGAGCGTCAGAGGGCAGTTGGCTTCCCCAAGTCGAGCTGCGGCCCCGTGCTTCGTGCGATGGTGGGATGCGTTCCCTGGCCCCCGCCGCCTGCTTCAGGATGCGGTCGTGACCCAGCACAACAGGATAGAGCGGAATGCCGTAAGCCTTCGCGACGCTCATGGCTGCTTCCGGCCGGGTCTTGGTGGTGGAGAAGCCGTCGGAAAAAACGAGCATCACGCGCGAGGCATTGGTTGCGGCGCCGGCGGCATCGCGCGCCGTCTGCATGATGGCTTCGTAGAGGCGGGTGCCGCTGTGGGTGAAATCGTAGACCCCGCCCAGGGCCTGCTTCAGCTTCTCCACGTCGGCAGTGGGCTGCGAGAACCGTTTCAGTTTCGCTGCAAAGGCATAAACGGCGACGCCCACGTGATCGCCCAGGCCATCCAGGAGAGTCTCTTTGATCGAGAGCGTGTCCAGCAGATTCCAGTTCATGACGCTGAGGCTGACGTCGAATAGCAGAATGACCTCGACCGGGATGGTGCGCCCGCCCGCCGGCCCGCTGCCGGGGCCTTCAAAAACCGCCACCTTCTGCGGGACGCCCTCCTCGAGCAGTTGAATGTCCCCGGCGCGTAGGTCCTCCACGTACTTGCCTTTGCGCAGCACGTGAAAGCGGACCAAGGCCAGGTTGGCTTCGGTGCGGAATACCACCGTGGGTTGCTCCTCGGAGGGCGGCTTCTGGGCGGGGGCCGCCTGTTGGGGGCAAGCCGGCAGAGCTGCCAGCAGCAACAGGCCTAAGTGCTCTCTGGGCGATCTCATCACCGACCCTCCTATCATAATTCGGGGCGGACAGCCTGGCGGAAGGAATCGCCCTTGTTGTGTCATCATGCGTGTTGATGCCGATCTTGCTGTTCGCCGAACGACTGGTAGCTGATGCCCCCGGAGATCGCAGGGGAGGAGGAAAGCTGAGATGCGAGTTCTGACGTTGCTGCTGGCATTGCTGGCCAGCGCGAAAGGCGTCTTAAGCCCCGCCGAACGCCAGCGCAACATCGAGTCGTTCGAGTACGTCTGGAAGACGGTCCGGGACAAGCACTGGGACCCCAAACTGAACGGCGTGGACTGGCAGGCGGTGCACGACGAGCTGCGCCCGCAGCTTGAGAAGGCGGACTCGATGGAGAAGGCCCGAAGCGTCATGGCCGAGATGCTGGACCGGCTGAAACAATCCCATTTCGGCATCATTCCCGCGGAGGCTTACGGGCAGATGCGATTGGGACAGGGCTCGCAAGACGGGAGCACGGGCCTGGACGTCAGGGTCATTGCCGGTCGTGTGCTGGTGTCCTCGGTGGAGAAGGACTCATCTGCCGCGGCCGCAGGCATCCGGCCGGGCTGGGAGGTACTGGCAATCGACGACAAGGAGCTTGGCCCAGTCCTTGAACGGATTACGAAGTTCTTCAAGAAATCGACTCTGCGCGTGCTGATGGCCTATGCCGAAGTCGTTCACCGTTTGCGGGGCAAACCGGGCAGCGCAGCCAGGTTGCGGCTGCGAAATGGCGAAAACCAGACGGTGGACCTCTCCGTGGCCCGCCTCCAACGGCGTGGCGTCAGGTCCCAGCTTGGTTTCCTGCCAGCCATGTACGTGTGGGCCGAGTCCCGCAAGCTGGAGGGCGGCATCGGATACCTGGCCTTCAACATGTTCATGGACCCGGAGAACGTGATGAAGACCGCGGCAGACGCCATCGCCTCCTGCCTGGACTGCAAGGGATTCGTCATTGACCTGCGGGGCAACCCCGGCGGCATCGGCGCCATGGCCATGGGACTGGCCGGCTGGTTCGTGGAGGAAAAAGGACTTCGCCTGGGCACGATGTATACCCGGGAAACCTCCTTGCGCTTCGTAGTCAACCCCCGCCCGGTGACCTACCGCGGTCCCCTGGCGATTCTGGTGGATGGCTGCACCGGCTCGACCGCCGAAGTCTTCTCCGGAGGCATGAAGGACATCCAACGGGCGCGCATTTTCGGCTCGCGCACCGCGGGCGCCGCCTTGCCCTCGGCCATCGAGAAACTCGCCAACGGCGACGGCTTCCAGTACGCGTTCGCCAACTATATCTCGGAAGGAGGCAAGCCGCTCGAGGGAATCGGGGTCCTGCCCGATGTCGAGGTCGAACTCACGCGCGGATCGCTCCTTCAGGGCCGGGACAGGGTGCTGGAGGCCGCGGTAGATTGGGTTAAACAACAGAACTAGGAAACAGAACATGAAACGCACATTCTTCAGATACGATTTGGCGACGGCCCTGCTGGCGGCTATTCTCTGTTCCGCAATGGCGCAGGAGCCGCCGCCCCAGGGGGCGACGATTCTCGACAAGTACATCGAGGCGACCGGCGGCCGGGCAGCCTACGAGAAGCTGCGCACCGAGGTCCGAACCGGCAGCATGGAACTGGTGGGGAAGGGCATCACCGCCAGCATGACTCTTTACCGGGCTGCGCCGAGCAAGAGCTACATGGTGATGGAGATGCCGGGCGTCGGCAAGATGGAGGAGGGCACCGACGGAGTGGTGGTTTGGAGCCGGTCCGCCATTCAGGCCCCCGAGTCAAAGAGGGGGACGAGAAAGCCTTGGGCCTTCTGGGTGCGGCCTTTAACGGCGACCTGCGCTGGCGGGAGCTCTACAACAACGTCGAGATGGCAGGGGTCGAGGAGGTTAGCGGACAGCCCTGCTACAAGGTCGCCCTGAGCACCAAGGATGGCATCCAGCAGACGCGCTACTACGACAAGAAGACCGGCCTTTTGGTGAAGACGGTAATGACCGTGAAGACGCAGATGGGCGAGATTCCGACCGAGTCGCTGGCCAGCGATTACAGGAGCGTGGCCGGCGTGCTGGTCGCGCACAAGATCTCGATGAAGATGCTGGGGCAGGAGATGGTCATCGCCTTCGACAGCGTGAAGGCCAACATCGAGATCGACGAGTCCCACTTCCGCGTGCCCGCGGAGATCACGGCATTGCTGGCCAAGGACAAAGCGAAGTAGCGCAGGGCGGCGTGGCGAGAGCGGACAGAGCCGGTTCTTCTTGGGCTGGGTCACTCCAGTCGATTCCCACGGAAGATCCAGCACCGGCTCACTCGACCCTGCCAGGATCTTCCGGGTTGCCAGCCCCCTTGAACACCTCGTCGATCTCCACCTGGTACCCGCTCACCAGCCGGTTGGTTTCGTTCGCCATCCCCACCACCGCCATCAGCTCGGTAAACATGGCGTCCGTCATCCCCGCCTTGCGCGCCGCCGCGGTGTGGGACGCGATGCAGTAACCGCACTGGTTGGTGACGCTCACGGCCACGTAGATCATCTCTTTGGTCAGCGGATCCAGCGCGCCCGGTGCCATGATCTCCTTGACGCTCTGCCAGGTCCGCCGCAGCGCGACCGGATCGCGCGCCAGCGCCTTCCAGAAGTTGTTGATCCGATCCGTCTGGCGGGTAGCCATGATGTCGTCATAAACAGCCCGCACTTCCGGGCTCGCCTCTTGGTACTCGATCAGTCCCAAAGTCGCCATTTCACTCTCCCATAGGAGATTATGCCGCCTCCGCCCGCGCGCCGTGAGCGATTCTGTACAATCGTAATGCCTCAGAAGGTGTGAAAAAATCGGCGGACAGGCGAAACCGCCTGTCCCACGGTGGCATTACGTACAATCTCGTTGTGGTCTGCCTATGGACCTGACTGATGAGCAGCGCGTCATACTGAACGGCGCCCGCGGCCCCTACTTGGCCACCTGCATGCGCTGGCTGGTCGAGTGGGGCGAGGTCATGGGCGCTCGCCGGCTGATCCCGGTCACCAACACGCACGTGCTGCTTCCCGTGCCCAACCTGATGGCCCGCGGCGCCTCCCGGCAAACAATCGAGCAGTACGTGGACGGCCTCCGGCAGGCCTGCGCCCACCGCACTGCTCCCGGCTGCCTCTGCACCGTCCATACCCTGTTCCTCACGCTCGACGACCTCGATGTTCCCGAGAACGATCCCGAGCAGGTCGGCGTGCAAAAGGAGATCGCCGCGCTGGCGGCCCAGGCGGGCTTCATTTCCACCTGGACCTGCGCCCCCTACCTGGTCGGCAACGTGCCGCTCAAAGGCGAAATCTGCGCCTGGACCGAGTCCTCGGCGGTGGTCTACGCCAACTCCATCCTCGCTGCCCGCACCACCCGGCACGGCAACGAGAGCGCCATCGCCGCCTCGCTGCTGGGCTTGGTGCCCGAGTTCGGCGTGCTGCTGGACGAAAACCGCAAGGGTACCCTCCGCATCGAAGTCTCGGCGGATCTCGACAGCCCCACCGACTGGGGCGCCCTGGGTTACTTCGGCGGCAAGCTCGCCGGCCTCGGCATCCCCGTGTTTAACGGCGTGCCCCGCCCCTCCCAGGACGAAGCCAAGCAGCTATGCGCGGCCTTGGCCACCTCCGGTGGTGTCACCATGTGTCACATCGCCGGTGTCACGCCGGAAGCCTCCACCCTGGAGGCGGCCTTCCACGGCGACGTCCCAGAGGACCACGTCGCCTTCACAAACGCCACCCTGCGCCAGACCTATGCCTCCCTCCGCAACCACACCGGCGACGAGATCGACTCGGTGATCCTGGGCTGCCCCACGCCTCCCTTCAGGAGATCGCCCAGATCGCCTCCCTGCTCGAAGGCCGGCGCGTGGCCCCCAGCGTGCGCCTCTGGGTCAACACAGCCCGCGGCCTAAAGAGCTACGCCGATGCCATCGGATACACACGAATCGTCGAGCAGGCCGGCGGGCGCATCCTCTGCGATACCTGCCCCACCAACATGCGCATGCCGGCCAAGCGTATCGTCACCCACGGGTTCAAGCAAGCCCACTACGCCCGCGGCATGGTCGGCGCCGAGGTAATTGTGGCCGAAACCGGACCATGCATTCGCGCGGCCCTGGCCGGGAGGTGGCTCGGTGACGACTGAATCGCTCGAGATCAAGGGACGCGGCGTGGTGAAGGGCCGCGCCCAAGGTCCGGCCCTGGTGGCCGACGCCACACTGTCTTTCTGGGGCGAGGTCGATCCGGTTACCGGAAAAGTGATCGCCGTGGGCCATCCGCTGGAGGGGCAGTCGCTGCGCGGCCGCGTCCTGGTCATCCGCTCCACCAAGGGCTCTTCGGCCACGCCCATGATCCTGAACCTCGCCAAGCTGGAAGGAAACGCCCCAGTGGCATTTGTGAACGTGGAAGTAGACAGCCTGGCCGCCCTGGGCTGCATCGTGAACCAAATCCCAATGATTACGGACCTCGCGCAAGACCCGTTCGAGAGCATCCGCACCGGCGATCACCTCGTCGTGGATGCGGACCTGGGCTTGGTGCGAGTCACACGGAGGACATCATGAATCGACGCGGTTTTATGAAGAGCAGTGCCCTGGCCGCCATGGCCGCCCCGGCAAATCCGGTCGCTGCGAACGACCGGATCGGTATCGGAGTCGTCGGCTGCGGCGGCATGGGGCGCATGGACCTGATCGACTTTCAAAAGAATCCGGAAGTTGAAATCGTGGCCGTCTGCGACGTCTACAAGCCCAACGCCGAACGGGCGCGTGAGCTGGCCGGAGGGAAGGCTCGGGTGTACGGCGATTATCAGCGCGTCCTCGAGCACACCGACGTTCACGCCGTGGTCGTCGCCACCCCCGACCACTGGCATCCCCTCATCACCGTGGATGCCTGCAACGCCGGCAAGGATGTCTATGTCGAGAAGCCGGTCTCGCACAACGTCCGCGAGGGCCGCCTGATGGTCGAGGCCGCGCGGCGCAACCGGCGCATCGTGCAGGTCGGCATCCAGCAGCGCTCCGGCTCCCACTTCCAGCGAGCCGTGAAGGCGGTCCAGGAAGGCAAGATCGGCAAGGTCCACTTCGCCCAGTGCTGGAACCACGTGCCGACCGCGCCCGCCGGCATGGGGTTCCCCACGGACACCGCGCCGCCCCCTGACCTGGATTGGGATTTCTGGCTCGGCCCCGCACCCAAAGTCCCCTACAACCCCGCCCGCCGCAACTTCCGCGCCTTCTGGGACTACGCCGGCGGCGAGCTTACCAACTGGTGCGTTCACCTCATCGACGTCGTGCATTGGGCGCTCGGCGTGGACGCTCCCTTGAGCGTCGCCAGTTCCGGGGGCAAGTACTTCATCAAGGACTGCCGCGACTGCCCCGACACCCAGGAAGTGATCTGGGAGTACCCGGATTGCCTGGTGCGCTACTCGACCCTGGCCCACAACAGCTACGGCCCCAGCGGCAATCCTGGCTGGAAGCCCTTCGGAAGCTACGGCATCATGATGCAGGGCACCCTGGGCACCATCTTCATTGACCGCAGCGGCTACGAGATCATCCCCCAGGCCACCGCCCGCGCGGAGAAGGTCTCCCAGAGCTTCCGCGACGCCTACGACGACCTCAGCGGCCTGGGCCTTTACTACACCGGCGACACCCCCGCCGAGCGCGGCACAACCTCGCTCCAGCACCTGCCCCACGTTCGCAACTTCCTGGACTGCATCGAAACCCGCGCGCTGCCGGCCGGCGACATCGAGATCGGCCATCGCAGCACCGCCACCTGCCTGCTGGGCAACATCGCCTTCCGCACCGGCCAGAAGCTCCTCTGGGACCCCAAATCCGAAAAAATCACCAACAGCCGCGAAGCCAACGACCTGCTAACCCGCCAATACCGCGCCCCGTGGAAGCTGGCGGGGATGGAGGGGTGAGGGGGCGGCGAAACGCTGAGCCGGCGTCCGGAACCCAGTCTTAGTGAAGGTGCAGTAGAATCAAGACATGGAGCACTTCCGCCGCCTGACGGCCATTATCGAGCGAGAGGATGACGGATACGTCGCTCTGTGTCCTGAACTGGACATCGCCAGCCAGGGGGACACGGTTGAAGAGGCGCGCGCCAACCTGACGGAAGCGCTCACGCTGTTTTTCGAAACCGCCGACCCCTCGGAAATCCAACGGCGCCTGCACCCGCACATCTTCGTCACCCAGGTTGAGGTCCCTGTTGGGTAAGCTCCGCGTCCTCTCCGGCCTTGAGGCGCGTCGCATCCTTGAGTCCCACGGTTTCCAGGAAGTCCGGCGCAGAGGCAGTCACTGTATCATGCGCGAAGCCAACGCACTCCTGACCCGCCAATACCGCGCCCCGTGGAAGCTGGCGGGGACGGAGGGGTGAGGGGACCCGGCGCACACGCTCGACTATTCGGCGGTTGGACGCGAAATTCGTGTTCTGATGAAACTACTACACGCACATCGCGACCACCTCCCCTGGAGAACTGACCCAGCGCGGCCACGCCAAGAGCAAGCACAGCGATCTGGGCCTGGTGGGACTGGCGGCTCTGGGCAAGCCGCACGACGCTTTGGACGACGCGGAGCACCGCACCCGTGCCGCCTGCTGCACCCTGGGGTCCTTCGCGCCAGTGGGCCGACAGTTCGCTGCGGTTGCTCACGTTCGCCTCGGTGATGGGCTTGGCGCTGGTCAGCCTGGTTCGCCTGAGGCTGGGCACCCGGAAGTCTGCACGGAGCATGATGAAGACACTCTCGGAAGTGAAAGCCACTTTGGTACGCGTGCGCACGAAACAAGACCTGCAATTTTGCGAAAGTCGGGCTAGGCTAGTAGGAGAGGCCCATGGCCTGTCGCTCGACCTGTCAGTGGAGTCTTTACAGGAGTCCTCATGTCACGTTTCTTGTTATTCCCTTTCGCCTTGCTGGCCGGCGCAGTCTGCGCCGGTCAAACCAGCTCGTTGCTGCTGCAAAAGCCCGCGCTCAGCCGCACCCAGATCGTCTTCGTTTATGCCGGCGATCTGTGGAGCGTGCCGCGCGAGGGC
The DNA here is from genome assembly GCA_963725415.1 of uncultured Acidobacteriota bacterium. Classification (GTDB taxonomy): domain Bacteria; phylum Acidobacteriota; class Terriglobia; order Bryobacterales; family Bryobacteraceae; genus CAVRZY01. Next base: position 27,690 of record CAVRZY010000277.1, read on the forward strand.
GGTGAAGCCAAGCGCCTCACCACCGGGGCCGGCGTCGAGACCAATCCCGTCTTCTCGCCCGACGGCGCGCAGATTGCTTTCACCGGCGAATACGACGGCAACGTGGATGTTTTCGTCATGCCCGCCACCGGCGGGTACTCCAAAGCGCCTGACCTGGCACCCCGCGCCCGACACCGTGCTGGGGTGGACGCCGGACGGCAAGCGCATTCTGTTCAGCTCGCCGCGCACCAGCTACTCGCGCTTCGCCGAGCTGTTCACCGTGGGTCTGGAAGGCGGGCTCGAAGAAAAGGTGCCCCTGCCGATGGGCTACGAAGCTGCATTCTCGCCCGACGGCGCCCAGCTTGCCTACGTGCCCCTGCCACGCGCGTTCACCGTCGTGGAAGCGCTACCGCGGCGGCCGCGCCACGCCCATCTGGCTCGCCACGCTCTCTAGCGGCCGCATCGAGAAGATCCCGCGCGACAATTCCAACGACTTCAACCCGCATGTGGGTCGGCGACCGGGTGTATTTCCTCTCGGACCGCAACGGGCCGGTCACGCTGTTCTCCTACGACACGCGCACGAAACAGGTGCGGCAGGTGGTCGAGAACCGCGGGCTGGATCTGAAGTCGGCTTCGGCGGGTCCAGGCGCCATCATCTACGAGCAGTTCGGCTCGCTCGATCTCTACGATCTGAAGTCGGGGAAGAGCCAGCCGGTGAACGTGCGCATCGCCGGGGACATGCTGGAGGTCGCGCCCGCATTTCGTCAACGTGGGCCGGCGGCTGCGCAACGCGCACATCTCGCCCACCGGCGCGCGAGCGGTCTTCGAGGCGCGCGGCGAGATCCTCACGCGTCCCTGCCGAGAAGGGCGACGCGCGCAACCTCACCAACACCCCGGCGGTCATGGAGCGCGATCCCGCCTGGTCGCCGGACGGCAAGACCATCGCCTATTTCTCGGACGAATCCGGCGAGTACGCGCTGCACTTGCGCCCGCAGAGCGGCCTGGGCGAGGTCACCAAAATCAGCCTCGGCGAGAAGCCCGCCTTTTACGGCGCGCCGCGCTGGTCGCCGGACAGCAGCAAGATCGCTTACATCGATAGCCACCTCGGCATCTGGTACATCGACCTGCAACAGAAGAAACCCGTCCAGGTGGACAAGGATCTGTACTGGGGCGCGGGCGGCGGATCTGGTGCCGGTCGTGGTCGCCGGACAGCAAGTGGCTGGCCTACGCCAAGCGCCTCCAGAACTTCATGAGCGCCATCCATCTGTATTCGCTGGCGGAGGGCAAGACCACGCAGGTTACCGACGGCATGAGCGACGCCAAGTACCCGGTCTTCGACAAGGACGGCAAGTACCTTTACTTCACCGCCAGCACCGACTCGGGGCCCTCGATGGAGCAGGATCTTCACAGCTTCAGCCGCACGGTGACCCGCAGCATCTACCTGACGGTGCTGGCCAAGGACCAGCCCTCGCCGCTGGCGCCGGAGAGCGATGAGGAGAAGCCCGCCGAACAGAAAGCGGAGGAGAAGAAAGCCGAAGCCAAAGAGAGCGGGAAGGAGGAAGCCAAAGCCGAAGCCGCCGGAGAAGGTCGCCGTCAAGATCGATTACGACAACCTGGGCCAGCGCATCCTGGCGCTACCGCTTCCGCCGCGCCGCTACATCGCGCTGCAAGTGGGCAAGGCCGGCCTGCTGTATGCTCTGGAGGCCCCCGCGCCCGCGCCGGGAACCGAATTCGCAATGACGGTTCACCGATTCGATCTCAAGACACGCAAGTCGGACGTGGCCATCGGCGGGGTGCGCAGCTTCGAGATTTCGCAGAACGGCGAGAAGATGCTTTACCGGCAGGGCGACCGCTGGGTGATCGCCGCGCCGAAACCCATGGCCGCGGGGCCGGGCGCCGCGCCTCCTCCGCCGGCTCCTCCGTCCGGCGGACCGGGCGAGGGCACGCTCAAGACCGAGGGCATTGAAGTGCGCGTCGATCCGCGGGCCGAGTGGAAGCAGATGTACCACGAGGTCTGGCGCATCGAGCGCGATTTCTTCTACGATCCGGGCTTCCATGGCCTGGATCTGGCGGCTGCCGAGAAGAAGTATGCGCCGTATCTGGAGAACGTTGCGTCGCGCAGCGACCTGAACTACCTGTTCGCCGAGATGCTGGGCGAGCTGACCGTCGGCCACCTGTTCGTGGCTGGCGGCGAGACCCCCGAGGTCAAGCGCGTGCAGACCGGACTGCTGGGCGCCGATTACAAGGTCGAGAACGGGCGCTACCGCTTCGCGCGCGTCTACAACGGCGAGAACTGGAACCCGCAACTGAAAGCCCCGCTCACCCAGCCCGGCGTCAACGTGGTGGCGGGCGAATACCTGCTGGCTGTGAACGGCCGCGAGCTGCGCGCCAGCGACAACGTCTACAGCTTCTTCGAGGGCACGGCCGGACAAGTCGGTGGTGCTTCGGGTCGGGGCGGATCCCTCCGGGGCCGGCGCCCGCGAGGTCACCGTGGTTCCGGTTGCGAGCGAGGCCGGCCTGCGCAATCTGGCCTGGATCGAAGACAACCGGCGCAAGGTGGACCAGATGACCGGCGGGCGCGTGGCTTACGTCTACATGCCCGACACGGCCTTCGGCGGCCTGACCAATTTCAACCGCTACTTCTTCGCCCAGGTGGGCAAGCAGGCCGCCATCATCGACGAGCGCTTCAACGGCGGCGGCATGCTGGCCACCGACATCATCGAGTACCTGAAGCGGCCGCTGATGAGCCTGGTGGCCACCCGCGACGGGGCGGATGAGCTCGCAGCCGCTGGGGGCCATCTTCGGGCCCAAGGTGATGATCATCAATGAATTCGCGGGTTCGGGCGGCGACGCCATGCCCTGGTACTTCCGCCGGGCCGGGGTGGGCAAGCTGATCGGCAAGCGCACCTGGGGCGGGCTGGTGGGCCGCGCCGGAGCGCCCGAGTTGATGGACGGCGGTTTCGTCTCCGCGCCCAGCTCCGCCGTCTACAACCCCAACGGCGAGTGGGAAGTCGAGAACGTCGGCATCGCCCCGGACATCGAAGTCGAGCACGATCCCGAGCAGGTGCGCCAGGGCCGCGACCCGCAGTTGGAGAGGGCCGTCGAGGTGGTGCTGGAGGAACTGAAGAAGAACCCGGTCCCCCAGCCGAAGCGGCCGGGTTATCCGAATTATCACGGGGCGAAGCCGGCGGCGCGGTGAGGCCCCGGTAAAAAAGCTTGTCTTCTCCTTTTGTTCGCCCTATAATAGCGATCAGGTGGAGACGATGGACACTGACGGCTTTTTCGACGAGTCCACCGAGCAGTCCGCGGTAAAGACGGCGATTGTTTCGAAGTACTTCTGGGCCTGGGCCAAGGTCATCATGCCATCGGCAAAGCGGCGTAGCGGGGGGATCGCCTACCTTGATTTGTTCGCCGGTCCGGGTCGCTACAAAGACGGAACGAAGGCCACGCCACTGTTGATTCTCGAACAAGCCATCCGAGACCCGGACATGCGCGAGATGCTTGTGACCATCTTCAACGACAAGGACGAGAGGCAGGTTCGAGATCTCGAAAACGCAATCAAGCGACTGCCTGGTGTCGAGACGCTGAAGTATCCACCGGAGGTCTGGAACAAAGAAGTCGGCACCGAGATGGCCAAGATGTTCAAATCCATGCACCTCGTTCCGACTCTCTGCTTCGTCGATCCTTGGGGCTACAAGGGGCTCTCCTTACAGATCGTAAATTCCGTTCTGAAGGATTGGGGCTGCGACTGCATCTTCTTTTTCAACTTCAACCGCATCGACATGGGGCTGAGCAATCCCTATGTTGTCGAGCACATGAACGCCCTGTTCGGGGAGGAGCGTGCGGACCTGTTGGGCCAAAAGCTGAGCGCGTTGTCGTCAGCGGAGCGGGAGTTGACGATCATCGAGGAGCTTTGCAGCGCACTCGGAGCCCGGAGCGGCAGATTCGTATTGCCATTTCGTTTCCGGGATGACCGCGGATCGCGAACCAGCCACCACCTCATCTTCGTCAGCAAGCATTTTAAAGGCTACGAAATCATGAAGGACATCATGGCACAGGAGAGTTCCACTCACGACCAGGGTGTTCCGAGTTTCGAGTACAACCCTGCCGACATGCGGTTTCCGCTGCTGTTTGAGCTCACCCGGCCATTGGACGACCTCGAAGACCTATTGCTCCGGACGTTCGCGGGCCAGGTCCGCACCATGAAGGACATCTACGAGCGACACAGTCTTGGCAGGCCCTACATCAAGCGCAACTACAAGGACGCCCTCATCAGCATGGAAAAGAAGCGTCGAATCAAGGGGGATCCTCCAGCCGAGGAGCGCAGAAGTGGTACTTTCGCAGACCACGTACGGGTCATTTTTCCACGCAGCGGAGGCAAGTGATGGCGAAATCCAGCATCGAGTGGACAGACGCTGCCTGGAACCCGGTCACAGGTTGCACCAAGGTCAGCCCTGGCTGCAAGTACTGCTACGCCGAACGAATGGCAAAGCGGCTGCGCGCAATGGGACAACGGAACTACGTGAACGCCTTCCAATTGACACTCCAGCACCATATGCTAGAAATTCCCCTGGGATGGCGGCGGTCGCACCGCATTTTCGTGAACGAAAGTGGACCCCAAAGTCAAGACCATTTTTCGCCCGCAATAAGTTAAGGTTTAGCGGGTGTGGTTTTCTGGTTTGGGCCGCGAAAAACGAGCCCAGGGTTTCGAGCAATCCTCTACAGAATCCCATCATTGTGTTTCAAACGATCCTGACTGCTTTTGTATCGGCTGGAGAGCAGTTTGCAGCAGTCGCTGGATGGCTGCAACCGGTAACTGATCTGGCTGAGCGCTGTCCGGCACCTCCACCACAGCCACAGAACATTTCTTAGTTAGCCTGGCGCGGATCGCTCGACTCGCGGCGCGGCCGGCCGCGTCCCCGTCGAGCATGAGAATCACCCGCTCGAATCGGCCCAGCAGGAGGCTCTCTTGTTCCGCCGACAGCGAGCATCCCATCAGCGCCACCACGGATGGAAAACCCGATTGATGGACGCGCAGGCAACCAAAGTAACCCTCCACCACGATCACCGTTTTGCTGCCAGTCGCAGCGGCGCGATGAAGATTGAACAGCTCCAGCCCTTTCCGAAAGCCGGTCGGGAGCTTGTATTTGGGCGGCCTGCCATCCAGCGCGCGGCCGGCGTAACCCACGATCTGGCCGCGTCCGTTGTGGATCGGAATCACAATGCGTCCTCTCAGCAAACCTTCTCTGCCGTAGAAGCCCACACCAAATCCGACGGCGGTGGCCGGCTCGATTCCACGCTGCAGCAGGTACGGATGGGAGTAGTCCACGCCCGTCAGAGCGAAGCGCAGGGGTGGATTAGGCTCTTCTTTTTCCCGAACCAGTTCCCGTTTCCTCGCCTTCCCCGGCGCCGGCGCTGTCATCCGTGCGGGGCCTGGCTGTAGCAATCCAGACCACTGTTGCAGTCGGAGCGCCGCCTGGCGAATCGAACATCGCTCCATCGCGGCAACGAAATCCAAAATGTTGCCGCGAGCCTGACAGGCGAAGCACTGAAAGACATTCTTGCTGAGGCTGGCCCGGAAGGAATCCTCGCGCTTCCCTCCGTGAATCGGACAGCAGCCTTCCAGTTGGCTCCCGCGCCGGCGCAGGCCTTTCACTTGGTACTGGCGCAGCACCGCCTCCAGGCTGACCGCCTGCTTGACAGTACGGAAGTCCACCCACTCCTTCATCGTCCTGCGCCTTGCGCCCGGTAGATTATGGCCGGTGTCCGGTAGTCCAGGCTCTGATGGGGGCGCTCGTAATTGTAGAACCGGAAGTAGCGACCGATCCCAGCTCGGGCCTCCGGCACCAGCGTGTAATCGTGCAAGTACACCTCCTCGTACTTCAGCGAGCGCCACAGTCGCTCGATAAAGATGTTGTCCAGACAGCGCCCGCGCCCATCCATGCTGACGGCGATCCCGCGCCCTTCCAGTACTCCCGTGAACTGCTCACTGGTGAACTGCGCGCCCTGGTCGCTGTTGAAGATTTCCGGTCGGCCCCAGCGCAGCGCCCCCTTCAGGGCTTCCACGCAGAAAGCCAACTCCATGGTCACCGACAGCGCCCAACTCAGCACAAACCGGCTGAACCAGTCCATCACCGCCACCAGGTACGCGAAGCCCTGCGCCATGCGGATGTAGGTGATGTCCGTGCTCCAAACCTGGTTGACGCGCTCCACTTCGACCCCCTCCAACAGGTACGGGTAGATCTTGTGTCCCTCGCCCGGCTGGCTCAACTTTGGCTTCGGATAGACCGCCTCGATTCCCATCAACCCCATCAGTCGCCCCACCCGTTTGCGGTTCACCTCGTGGCCTTGTGACCGCAAGCACACCGCCATTCGCCGGCTCCCATAGAACGGCGCCCGCGTGTACTGCTCGTCGATCAACCGCATCAGCAGCAGATTCTCCTCGCTCTCGCCCGCCGGCTCGTAGTATAGGCTCGACCGGTTCACATCCAGCAACTCGCACTGCCGGCGAACGCTGATCTCCGCATGCTCCGCCTCCACCAACAGGCGCCGCTCCTCACTCGAGCAGACCAACTTTTTTTTTCAGCCAGTCCAGTTCCATCTTCAGCCGGCCGATCTCCTCATACAGCGCCTCTTTCTCCACTTCCCCGTCGGGTTGCTTGCGCTTGCGGCCGTCGATGAACAACTCTTCCAATTGCCCGATCGCCGCCTTCCGCCAGTGCGCGATCTGCACCGGGTGGACATCGAACTGCGACGCCAGCTGATTTAGCGTCCGCTCGCCGCGGATCGCCTCCAACGCCACCTTCGCCTTGAACTTCGGACTGTATTGCTTTCGCGTCGTCGTCATCGCTCCTCTCGCTCTCGCGTTAACGACTCCGCCAGAATCTTAACTTATTGCGTGGTCCAAAATTCGGGGTCCATTA
>CAVRZY010000278.1:0-4276 GCA_963725415.1 uncultured Acidobacteriota bacterium
TTCAGGGACTTGGACAGGCCAAACGGCCTGTCCCACCCCTGCCCCAGCCGAAAACTAAGTGACATTGGCCTGGGGAGCCTGCGCCACAAGGTCAATAGTGCGGTCACGGCTTGGCGCGGTGAGAAATCCGAGGTAGGGGTGGGAGTTTGCCGGGGAGGCTGCGGCCGCCGTCTGGCGGCTGATTCGGTGAGCTTGCTTGTTCGGCCGGGCCGGTCGGAGCGAGCCATCCGGCTCGGCTGCTGATGGTCCGGCTCAGCGGGCGTGTGCGCGGTTGACGGAGAAGTCGGCGTCGGGGCCGTGGCAGGCGGCGCAGCTCTCGCCGAGCTGGGTGGTGTTGGCGAGGGCGTGCGAGGCCGCGGCCAGGGTGGTGTGGCAGCCGGTACAGGCGGCGGTGACCGCTCCCATGGGATTCAGAGGCCCGCTGGGATCAGCAACCGGCAAGAGCTGGGCGGACAGGGGCAATTGCTCGGAGCCGTTGACGTGGCAGGCCGAGCAGTTGCGGCGGTCGCCGGGATAGCCGATCTCATTGAAATTGGCCGTGGGCCCGAAGCTGTAGCTGATGGTAAGTTCCTTGCCGGTGTGAATGCGGTGGATCATGACGCCGAAGCTGAGCGCCAGTCCTGGACTGGGCCCGCCGGTTCTGCCCGGGCTGTGACAGACCACGCAGGCCTCAACCGTGTTGCGGCTGTCGCCATGAAAGGCCAGGGCGGCATGGCAGGCATTGCATTGGGCGGTTGAGACCACGGCTCGGCGGGGCTCGAGCTTGGAGCCGTCCACCGAGAAGTAGATGATCTTGTTGACGCCGCTATCGCGGGCGGTGACTTCCTTCTTGGTGCCTTCCAGCAGCTTGATCTCGCGGCGCCCTTCGATGCCGATGGAGTAGGACCCCTTGGCGGTGGCGGGGATGGCGGTATTGAAGGTCCACCAGGAGCGCCCGTCGGCAGCTCCCTCGGCTTTGCGAGCGTCCTCGGAAGCGTAGGTGGTGTAGTCGCTGGTGGGGCCGGCCAGGATCAGGTTGAGGCGAGCCATGCTGGAGGGCAGGATGGGCTTGCCGGACCTGTCTTTCAGCGAGAAGGTGACGGTGGGCTTCTTTCCGGCCACGCCGTCGTTGACTGCGAGCAACTCGAAGACCACCCCTGGCAAGCTGGGCGCCAGGCGGGGGACGGTGTGGGCGCCCAGGATGGAGGCGTCGAATTCGAGTTCGCCGCGCGGGATGTGGCAGCCTGCGCACTGGTTGTCGGAGACCTCGGGCAGATCGAGATGGCCTTCGCCGGTGGTGAAGCTCACGTCGTCATGGCAAGCGCCGCAGGCGGCGCGGTTGGGCTTGAAAAGGTTGTCGGCCTGGGTAGCGCCGGGCTCGTGACAGGCGGCGCAATTGCGGGCGTCAGCGGGGAAGGTGACGTCGGAATAGTCGGCCACGGTTTGCTGGCGACCGATGATCTGGTATTTCTTTCCGGCCTTGACGCTGGGGAGGTTCGCGCCCATGTGGATTTTGTGGATCATGACCGGCAGATCCACGGTGTTGCCAGTGTCCGGGTCGGTGGTTTGTGGAGTGTGACAGAGGACACAGACTTCCACGCTGCGGCGCGGCCCGCCGTGAAAGCCCACCTGATGGTGACACTCGTTGCAGGAGGCGGTGCGGATGACGTCGCGGACCACCGAGACTTTGGAGCCGTCCGGCACGAAGTTGTAGACCTTGTCATCGTAGGAGCTGCCGAGATCGAATTCGGCGAGGTCCCTGGTGGCATATGCGCCGATGGTGTGGGTCACGGTCCGGTCGAAACCAGCCGGCGCCCTGGTGCGAAAGGTGTAAACATACTCGCCCTCGGCGACTTTTTCGAAGACGCCGCCCGAGTCCGTGCCGGCCTGCACGGCAGTGACATTGGTGATCGGGCTGGTTTGGGGGCGGGTAGTATAAGCGACGTACTGCGTCTTGCCCTTGGGGATGTACGCCGCGATGAAGCTGATCGAGACGGGGCCCGGCGTGGTGATGCCCTCGCGATCGAGGGCCGCACCTTTCGGATCAGTCAGCTTGAAGCGCACCTTGATGACACCATCGGCGGCAATCTCCGCCCCGGTGATTTTCAACGACAGCCCTGGCCGCACGAAATTCACCAGGTTTGGATCGGCGTAGTACGCCTTGTCGTGGCTGGTAAACGGGGGTGCTGGGGCGCTAATCAGAAAGACCGATCCGATGAGACACGCCATCGGAAGGATGCACCGGGCAAGCGGGGAAACGTGCACCAAAGCCTCCTCTAAGAGTGATGAACATACTATACCAGTTTTTGGTGGTGTTGTGTGGCGGGGGCTGCTGGCACTACGCGGGGGTGGCGTTGGAGGCCGGGTCGAACCACTCGGGTTTGAACTGGATGCGTGTTCTCTGGCGCGTGGCCAGGTTCGAGACCAGGGTGATGACGGCATCGGCGAGGGCGACCTCGCCGTGGCAGCGGGGCTGACCCTGGCCGGGATGGCGGATGAGCCAGGCCAGGTGTTCCAGTTCCTCGCGGTAGCCCCGGCTGGCCAGGGTGTCGGGGGTTCCGGCGTCGGCAGTCCACGGCCACCGTGGAGGTGGAAGTAGCGACAGGTTGCGCGATGCGCTTCTCGGCCCAGGTGATGCGGGTGTCTTTGAGAGCCTTCTCTTTGAACAGGTAGACATCACGCTCGGCCAGGATGGCCAGGGTGCCGCGGGTGCCCATGACCTGCTCGCCGTAGGACTCCAGCTCGTTGGTGGTGATGGAGGAGTAGGTCACGATGATATCGCGCGGGAATTCGTAGGTGAGGAAGATGTGATCCTCGACTTCGCGGTCGTCCCTGAAGAAGGAGTTGACGCCGACGCCGGAGACCGCCAGCGGATGGGCCTTTGTGCCGAGGATGGCGCTGAGGAGGATGCTCGAAGCGTCGAGCTGGTGGCTGCCGAGCTCGGCCATCAGGCCGGCGCCAGTGCGAGCATGGAGGCGCCAACGGACCAGTTCTTCGACGCTCTTGTAGCCGTATCTGGCGAAGTCCACGCGCCGGTCTTCCGGGGGGACTTTGGCGTACCAGCCGTCGAACTCGCCTGTCTCGGCCCCGGGCTTGCCCCCGCCGGTCTGGTTGCGGTGCCAGAAGGCGCGGATATGCCGGATGTCGCCGAGGATCTCCTTCTGGCGAGCGATCTCCAGCGCGTTGGCGTACAGGTAGCTGTAATGGCGCTGGTGGCCGATAGCGAGTAGCTTGCCGGTCTTGCGGGCGGCGCGGACCATGCGCTTCGAGTCGAGGACAGTCTTGGCCATGAGCTTTTCGCAGAGCACGTGCTTGCCCTTCTGCAGGGCCTCTATCGAGGCCGGGGCGTGCAGGTGCAGGGGCAGGGCGATGATGACCATCTCGATGTCATCGCGGTCCAGCAGCTTGTGGTAGTCCTCGAGGAGCTCGATGCGCGCGGCGCGGCTGCCGTACTTGGACTCCAGCGCCTGGCGCGCCCTCTTCTGATTGCTCGGGCGGATGTCGGAGAAGGCCACGATGCTCGATGAAGTCGGGATTGGCGGAGTTGATGAGGCGCTCGGCCCTGGCCCGCCCGCGCCGATGATGGCGGCCTCGGACTGGCTTGCCATGGAGTTGGCTCGTAGCCCCAGTAGAAGGCCGTCACTGCGGGGAGGGCGGCGAGGCCGGGCAGGAACTCTCGCCGGGTGAAGCGCAGTGCGTCGGTGAAATTGTCTTTGCCGATCTGGCGTTGTTGTTCGGTAAGTAGCATGTGCAGCTCCTTTGGTTAATTTCGAACCGAGACGAGTCTCGGCTCGGCAGGCACGAGTGCCCGCGCCACATGGCGGCGGCGCAAGTAGTAGTCGAGGCCGGCCCAGCGGCCGGCCTGGGTGGTGAACAGGATCAGGACAGCGATCAGCTCGATGAGATTCCGGTTGACGTACAGGTAATGCCCCTCGGTAGTGAGTGAAGGAAGGCCGGGCCAGGGCGGGGTGGCGAAGTAAAACATGGCCAGTTGCAAGGCCGCAGCCAAGGCGGCCAGCGGGGTGAACAAGCCCAGCATGAGGCAAAGGCCGATGAGGGTGAGGCCCCACTTGACCAGCCAGTCGATGAGTTCGGTTTGGGCTTTGGGCCTGGGCGGAGGCCCGGCACGCATCTGATCGACCGTGGCCAGCGACTGGGCCTGGAGAGTCAGCTCGGCCAGCGGCTCGTTGACGAAACCCAAGAGCTCGCCGCCGACAGTGTCTAAGCGCTCGCGGTCGGCGTCGAGACGTTCCCGCAGGTAAGCAGTGCCGGCTGCGGCTGAGTTCTCGCGGACACG
>CAVRZY010000279.1:0-7767 GCA_963725415.1 uncultured Acidobacteriota bacterium
GGCGCCGAGGGCATGATCCTGACCTCCGGCGGCCGGTTTGCCGGCTACGGCTTCTACCTGCTCAAGGGCAAGCCGGTGTTCCTCTGGAACCTCATTGACCTGAAGCGCATCAAGTGGGAAGGCCCGGACGCGCTCGCGCCTGGCAAACATACTCTGGAGTTCGACTTCAAGTATGACGGCCTGGGCCTGGGCACGCTCGCCTTCAACAACATGAGCGGTCTGGGCCGTCCCGGCACCGGCACGCTCAAGGTGGACGGCAAAGCCGTGGCCACCGAGACCATGCCGCACACCCTGCCGATGATCCTGCAATGGGACGAGAGCTTCGACATCGGCTCCGACACCCTCACCGGCGTGAACGACGCCGACTACCAGCCGCCCTTCCCCCTCACCGCCAAGCTCAACAAGCTGACGATCAAAGTGGACCGCCCGCAGTTGTCGCCCGAGGACATCAAGAAGCTCGAAACCTCCATGCGCGACAACCAGGCCAGCCAGTAACGGCCGAGCCGAGTCGAAAAATCCGGCCACATAGCCGGAAATTCCAGGCCCGCGGGTCCCCGGACTAAGGGGAAACCCGCCGGTATTCCCGGGAATCTCGTGGTATTCCCGGGAATCTTGGCGATAATCCCAGGAGTCCTGGCGATAATCCCGGGAGTCCTGGCGGTATTCCCGGGAGTTTTAGGTCCTCGGGCTCTCCGACCTGAACCCGAACTGATCCCGCCATGGGACGAAAGCTTCGACCTCGGCTCCGAGTGGTATCCGAAGTGCTTTCAAATGAGGCTTATGGCGGAACTGAAACGAATCGTCGGGAAACGAATACTGCTGGTCGAGGACGACCCGGGGGCGCGTGAATCGCTCCGACTGCTGCTGACCATTGATCGGCACGCGGTCGTCGAGGCCACGGGAGGCGCCGAGGCCCTCGAACGGATCAGGAGCCAGCCCTTTGACCTGGCGATCGTGGACTACTTCATGCCGGACATGCGGGGCAGCCAGGTCGCTGTCCTGGTCCGGGAGATTGCCCCGGCTTTGCCAATTCTGATGATTACCGCCTACCTGGAAAAACTCGCCGCTACCGACAAGCCGGTGGATGCGGTCCTCGGAAAACCCTTTGGCGTCGCAGAACTGCGCCGGGCCATCGCGGAACTCCTGGCCTGACCCGCCACAGAACGCGTGGTGACTGGGGAAACGGTCCCGCGCGCGCCAAGACGATCATTCCCCGGCGGGAGTCGTGCGGCCTAGCAGTTCGTCGCTGAAAAAGGGCTCGCCGGCGAGCACGGTGCGGATGGCCTGCACCAATTCCACGGGGTCGCCTCGCTTGAGCACATAACCCCGCGCGCCCGCCGCGAACATCTTTTCCACGACCTCCCAATTCGACTCCGCCGAGTAGGCCAGCACCTTCACTTCGGAAGCTTGGGCCATGATTTGTCGCGTGGCCTCAAGCCCATCAACGTCTGGCATCGACACGTCCATGAGGACCAGATCCGGTCGGAGCTCGAGCGCGGCACTGATCCCGGCCTTACCGCCGGAGGCCTCGCCGACCACCTGCAGGTCGGGCTGGCGTTGCAAGACATTCTTGACGCTTTGGCGAACAAGGTCATGGTCGTCACACAGAAGAATGCGGTGCTTCTTTTTCATGATACAAGCGAGTCGAGAATTGAATCGGTCACCGGGCAGTTCGGGAGTGCGGAAGTCAGCCGGCGGAGTGCCTGGCACAGTTGAGCTCAGGTCAGTTCCCTTGTGCCACACCTCTTTGGCCCCCAGCAGGCGAGCCACCTCTTCCACGCACGGATCGGGGGCATTGGACAAGACAATAGCCGCACAACCGGGGGCTAATTGCCGGATGCACTTCACCACCTCGAACCCGCTGCGGTCGGGCAGGCACACATCGACTAGCGCCACGGCGGGCTGGCAGCGGAGGACCAACTCCAACGCCGCCGCGCCCGTCTCCGCCTCGCCGGCCAGGACAAATCCCGGTTCCCGGCCAAGCATCGCGCGCAAGGACACGCGCAGATCGCACGAACCGCCGATCATGACTACGGAAAGCGGCAATGTGGAGGCAGAGTTCATCGGTGGGCGTGCTGGCCATTCCCCTGCCCGCAAACTGCCGGCTTGGGAACGACGAAGCCACGGGGCCTCATTCCTCTTTCCTCTCGTCCTGCTCGCCGCAAACGCGCCAGTCCGGCGCGCCCGGAGCGGGCGCGCGAAGCACGGGTCTGGGCGCCCGAGCCGGACGCTGAGCCACCATCCATTCAGCCAGGGAATCTAAGCTGGCCGGGAAGATCGGGGGTGTACCAGGAGCCAACGGGGGAGTTGTGGCTCTGACTCGGATCTTCACCGGCCAGCAAATCGCACGAGCAGCGGGTATTCTAATGTTGGTCCAGCGCGGTTGTCTTTGCATGCCCTCACCTTGGCTCCAGTCAGGGAAGTTGAATAGAGAGGGGAAACCTGAATCGTTTGTCGAAGGTTCGCCGGACGTGGTGTCAGGTAATCACCTGACAAGGCGTCCGAGGCAGGGAAGGCTTTCGAGCCTGCCGGTGCACGGGGCTTTCCAGCCCCGCCGACTTCTCCCGGCAGAATGTTGGCACTCCGCCGGATCCCCAGCAACCCGCGTAGGCGCCCGGCATGCTGTCCTGTGCACTTTCTTTCTCGACACGGGGGTTGGAAATCGTTGTTACCTTCCCCCCGTCGAAGCTGTTGTCATGCCTGCCGCGTGACGCTTCATTGAACTATTCTGAACATGCAAAACAACGCTCTAGCCATCGTCGCCAAACCCAACGCCTTCACTCGCCGTCAATTCCTGCGCCACACTCTGCTGGCTGCGGGCGCCGCCACCCTCACCTTCCCCTATGTCGGCCGCGTCCTCGGGGCCAATGACCGCATCAACGTCGCCTGCATCGGCGTGGGCGGCAAAGGCGACAGCGACAGCAGCGACGCCGCGAAGTGCGGCGGCAACATCGTCGCCCTCTGCGACGTGGACAAGCAACACCCTCGGCAAGAAGGCCAAGCAGTTCGAGGACAAGTTCCCCAAGCCAAGCAGTACCAGCGATTACCGCAAGATGCTGGACGAGATGGGCAAGGACATCGACGCCGTGACCGTCTCCACGCCCGACCACAACCACGGCGTGGCGGCCATCCGGGCGATGAAGATGGGCAAGCACTGCTTCTGCCAGAAGCCGCTCGTCCAGACCGTCAACGAGGCGCGCATCATGCGCCAGCTGGCCAAGGAGAAGAAGCTGGCCACCCAGATGGGCAACCAGGGCAGCGCCGAAAACGGCCTGCGCCGCGCCGTCGAGGTCATCCAGGCCGGCGTCATCGGCAACCGCTCGAACTGCATGTCTGGTCCAACCGCCCGATCTGGCCGCAGGGCCTCGACCGGCCCGCAGGGCAAGACCCGGTCCCGGAGACCTGGACTGGGATGCTGTGGCTCGGCCCGGCCGCGCATGCGGCCCTTCAAGAAGGACGTCTATCACACCTTCAAGTGGCGCGGCTGGTACGACTTCGGCACCGGCGCGCTGGGCGACATGGCCTGCCACACGGTCAACATGCCGTTCCGCGCGCTCAAGCTCGGCTATCCCAACGTGGTCGAGTGCGAGATGGCCTCCCGGCATCTATCCGGAGACCTTCCCCAAGACCTCCCGCATCCGCTTCGAGTTCCCGAGCGCGAGGGCCTGCCGCCGCTCAAGTTCTGGTGGTATGACGGCAACCCCGACGACGCGCTCAAACCGCTCCGTCCGGACGCCGAAGTCGTCAAGGAGATCGTCGCCACGCACGGCAAGCTGCCCGGCAGCGGCGCCTGGTCATCGGCGACAAGGGCAAGATGTTCTCGCCCGACGACTACGGCGCCCGGTTCTATCGTGGCGATGAAGGGCAAGAAGGAATACATGGCCGGCGACAAGCACGAAGCCTGCAAGGCTGTGCCGCAGACCATCCCGCGCTCGCCCGGCCACATGCAGGAGTGGTTCCGCATGATGAAGGAAGGCGACGCCCGCCTACTCGAACTTCGACATCGCCGCCTACCTGACCGAGATCATCCTCCTGGGCTGCGTCGCCTTGCGCGTCGGCGAAGGCCGGCGCATGGAGTGGGACGGCCCGAACATGAAGTCGCCCAACCTGCCCGGAAGCGGCCCAGTTCGTCAAGCGCGACGACCGGCGCGGCTGGAGCCTCTGAACCACGGCCATGAAAACATTGCTTGCCATACTGTCGGCCCTGGTCGTCTCGGCCATGGTCACGAGCGCCAGCGCTGCTGAGAAGCTCCAGCACGTGGTCTGTTTCAAGTTCAAGGCCACCGCCACCGCCCAGGACATCAAGCAGGTCGAGGAGGCTTTCCAGGCCTTGAAGGGAAAGATTCCTCAGATCGTGGCCTTGGAATGGGGCACGAACGTCAGCAAAGAGAAGAAGGACAAGGGTTTCACCCACTGCTACATCCTCTCGTTCAAGAGCGAGCAGGACCTGGAAACCTACGTCGGGCACCCGCAGCACAAAGCCTTCGGCAAGATCGTCGGCCCGCTGCTGGATGATGTGTTCGTGATTGATTTCTGGGCGAAGGGCTGAGGGCTGGATAGTTGCGCAGGCGTCTCGCCTGCGAGTTGACCGGGCGTCCCGCCCGGTCCTCCGACCCACGGCGGCGGGACGCCGCTAAAACTCGCAGGCGGGACGCCTGCGCCACTAGCTCGCCGCCCGCGCAGTTCACCTTTGGCTTGACTTAGCGCGGGTCTCCGCATTCTCTGGCGCCAGTGAAATGCAATCCCTATGAAGGCCACCACCCTATGCCGCATTCTCTGTATTTCTCTCACCTGCTCGTTCTGCCGCGCCCCCGCGCAAAGCGCCTCGACCAGTTCTGAGGTCCAGCAGATCCGCCAGGAGATGGAGCAGCTCCGGCAGGATTACGAGCGACGGATGCAATCGCTGGAGAGGCGGCTCAACCAGATCGAGATCCCGCGGGCGGCTGCGGCCACCAACGCCGCGCCTGCGGTGGCCGGGCCGACATCGGCGCCGACCTCCACACCGGTCGCTGTGGCTGCATCCCAGAGCGGCACCAACCAGGCCGCGGCTCGGGAGGCGGCGATCGTGCGGGGGCGCGAGTTTGCCCAGCAGCAGTTCCAGCAGGACGCCGAAATGCTGGATCGCAACCTTGCTCCCGCCACCAACGGCTACTTCGCCGACCGCGTCGAGCAGGTGCTGCAGGACTACATGGATATAACGGGCTACGTGCGGGCGGGTTACGGGCGGGACAACCAGGGCGGGCCGCAACCTGCCTTCCAGGCCCCGGGCGCGCTTGCCAAGTATCGGCTGGGCAATGAAGCTGAAAACTATGGTGAGCTGGCCTTCGGCAAGAACTGGTATGTGCCCGGCATCTTCTCGGCCGATCCGGCAACGCGGCCCAATGACACCCCCACCGGTCCCATCGCCCGCGCGCAGGTGCGCCTGTCCTTTTACAATCCCTACTCTTCGTATAATTCGGGCGCGGACACACAATTCGCGGTGCCCGAGGCCTGGGCGACCATCGGCAATGTGGTCGGCAGCCAGCCCTCGATGAAGTTCTGGGCCGGCGACCGCTTCTATGAGCGCTCGGACATTTACATCAATGACTTCTTCTTTCGCAATATGAGTGGCGGCGGCGGCGGCGTGGAGGATATTCAACTGCCCTTCGGCCAGTTGGCGTTTGCCTGGATTGGCAACGGCTCGCAGAGCGACCTCTATCGGGATATCCCTTCCCCCACCACCCCCGCCAACGAGGCCGGGTTCAGCAAGGGGAGCTGGGACCTGCGGCTCTATGACGTGCCGGTGCCGCTGGGCAAGGGCGAGTTCAACTTCATCTATGCCAACGCCGACGCCGGCCAGGATCAGAACGGCAATTCGCTGCAGCGCACCGACGGCTTCGCGTTCGACTTCATCCACATCGTGAAGCCGCTTCTCGACCAACCCAGCTTCAATACGTTCTCCTTGCAGGTCGGCAGCGGGCCGGCCAAGACCTTCTCGTCCGGCTTCGAGACGTTCAACTTCGAGGGGAACTCGTACATCCGGCCGGACCCGGACAACTCCTGGCGGTTCCGGGCCACCGAACACTTCGTGCTGCAGCCCAGCGAGCACTTCTCGATCGGCCCGGCGCTGGTTTACCAATACACCTATTATGGGAACGGCTACGGCAACCAGACCTGGCTCTCCGCGGGCGTGCGCCCGATTGTGGAGTTCAACAAGTACTTCAGCCTCGCGTTCGAGGGCGGGGTGGATTACGTGTCGGACAGCTTCTATGGCACCAGCGGCAACCTCTTCAAGCTCACGCTGGCGCCGCAAGTGGCCCTGGGCAACCAATTCTTCAGCCGGCCGGTCCTGCGGGCGTTCGTCACCTATGGGCATTGGAGCGACGCCTTCGTCGGGCAAGTCGGCGGGCAGGATTACCAGAACCTCCAAGATGGTCTCACCTGGGGGCTGCAGATGGAAGCCTGGTGGTGAGAGAGTGGACCGAATGAGCACAAGAATTACAGGATGGCAGGCGGTAGCACTGGTGGCGGCGATTTTCGCAGTAGCGCCTCAGACTGCTTTCGGCGACGAGAATCTAAAGACGCCTTATGTGGTGCTGGACCCGGCCTCCGTCCCTCCGCCCGCGGCAATGGGAAAAGCACTGCCCTTTGTTCCCGGCAATCCAAACCAGACGCGCCGTCCGCCTGCCGACCTGGGCATTCCCAGAATCACCTCTGATCGAGCACCCGAGGCTGTGGCACTCACGCTGTCGAATTCCGCAGTGGCGATGCGGATTACCATCAGCAACTCCGGGCGGGCATCCATTGACCAATTGAGGAACAACCTCACTGGAGAGGAACTGCTCTCCGGCGCGTCCCAGATCTTCCACGTCTTCGGGAAATCACCCGTTTCCTCCGATGCGTTCAAAGTCGAGCGATGGGACGCCTATCAGTATGCGGACTATGCGGAACTGGTCGTCGTATTCAACAGCGACAAGGCTGCCTCGGTGACCTGGCGCACCCGGGTTTACCGCACTCGCCCCCAGATCGAACAGGACTTCGAAACGCCCTTGGGTGATGCGATCCTCGGCCAGGTGCTGAATGTCAGGCCGTCCCTTCAGCCGATCATGCCGGCCAATCTCTTTGGCCGTGGCTTCACCAGCGGAAAGCCGAATATCCCTGACCGGCACCGGTTTGAGATCGTGCAGGAGTCAGACCACGTCTCCTACGATCCGCAAACCCAGACCGGCCTCTGGGGATTCGTTGCGGAGATCGGCGGCCAGGAGCGAATCGCCGCGGGGCAGTTCGCGCTCATTCAGAACCCCTCTTTCCGAACGCGACGAAGCGGTCGCCTGGGGCCGTTAATTCTCCAGCCCTTCCATGGCCCGGTGGAGATTGGGTTCCTTGACCTGCGCCGATACATTCCAGAAACACTACGCCGTGCAAGCGGACACTCCCTCGCTCTATGAGTGGAACCAGTTCTGGCTCTGGCAGGGAGGCCCCACGCGGGTGGATAAGCGTGTCGTCACCCTGGAACGCCTGCTCGATGTGCTGCCGCGCCAAGTCAAGATGGGCATGGAGGAGTTCCACCTGGATGCCGGTTGGGAGTGGCACGACGGCGATTGGCAGATCGCGCCGGATCGGTTCCCCGGCGGGTGGGCGTCGCTGAGGGACTTCAACCGCGCCAACGGCCTCGCGTTCCACCTCTGGGTCAACGACGGCGCCGCCGACTCCGCTGATTTCCTCCTGGACCTGATCAAGCAGAGCAACCTTCATCGGCTGTTCATGGACCGGCAGGTGACGGAGAAG
>CAVRZY010000280.1:0-5213 GCA_963725415.1 uncultured Acidobacteriota bacterium
GGAGACATCGTCTACCGCAGGCTCCTCGAGGACGGCGACGTCATCCGCATCGCCGATTATGAGCTAGTCTATTGCAGCAGCCCCGCCGAGCACGCCCCTGAAGAGGGCGCCAATCTGATCGACGTCTTACCGGAGGTGGACCGGGCCGAGGTCGATCGAAGCACCACCCTGTTCTCCCAGCAGGGGGTCCTCAAGGAGGTCCCCCTGGCTCCCAAGCGCATGGAGGTCATTGAGGAACTCCTCAAGAAGACTCGCGGCGGCGGCCGGCTGGAGGAACTCTTCGAAGCATTGATGGATCCCATCCTCCACGCCCTGGAAGCCGTCAAGGGCTTTGTGGGGCTTTTCCCGCCCGACCAGGAGATCCCCTATCAGGCCGTGGGACTGCGCGGGCTGGACCCCCGCAGCGGAGAGCGCATTCGCATTGCCGATCCCGCCTTCCTGGACCGCCTGCGTGAAGGCAAGACAGTCCACGAGAGGACCACCCTGCTGGCCCCCATCCTGGTTCGCGAGGCGGCCGTCGGCTTCCTGTGCCTACAGCGCAGCCCCTCCGCCGAGCCCTTCTCCCCCGAGGACCGCAGCTTCCTGTGCACCTTGGGCAGGCTGGCTGCCGCCCAACTCAGCCGCCGCTCTCAAACCGCCGCCGGAAAACAACTGGACGCCTCTTCAGAACCCCTTCAGTGGCCCATGGCGCTGGTCGGCAAGACCGAGAAAATGCGCGAGACCGCCCGCCGCATCCTCTCCGCCGCCTCCACCGATGTCAACGTCCTGCTCCTGGGGGAAACCGGCACGGGAAAGGGCGTGGTCGCCAGGGCCATTCACGAAGAGTCGCCCCGCCACAACCGCCCTTTCATCAATGTCGATCTCACCAACCTCCCCGCCACCCTGGCCGAAAGCGAACTCTTCGGCTATCGCCGGGGGGCCTTCTCCGACGCCAAAACCGACAAGAAGGGCCGCTTCGAGCTGGCTCACAAAGGGACCATCTTCCTCGACGAGATCGGCGCTCTCAGCCCCGACTTGCAGGCCAAGCTACTCAAGCCTATCGCCGAGAAGCAGATCACACGCCTGGGGGACGAAAAGCCCATCGAGGTGGATGTCCGCGTCATCGCCGCCACCAACAAGAATCTCGACTCGGCGGTCGCCCAGGGGACCTTCGCCCGCGACCTCTACCGCCGCATCAACAACTTCCGTATCCAGCTTCCTCCCCTGCGAGAGCATAAAGAAGACCTTCCTCTGTTGGCCTTTTACTTCCTGGACAAGTACGCCAAGCTGTACGACAAGCAAACCAGGGCCGTCTCCCATCGCGCCATGCGCTTGCTGGCCCGCTACAACTGGCCGGGCAACATCGGCGAACTGGAAGGATACATCGCGGCCGCAGTCTCGGAGGGTAAAGAGGTCCTCTTCTCCTGGGATTTCCCGGCCGCCCTCCAGCACGCGGCGCCGGCCGCCGAACCTGAGACTGTTCCGCCCGGCGCCCCGGAACAGCCCCCCAAGAGCATGGAGCAGGCCGAGAAAGAGCACCTCCTCGAAGCCCTCGAGTTCACCAGCGGCAACATCACCAAAGCCGCCGAGATCCTCAAGCTCAGCCGCCAGACCGTCCTCAACAAAATGGACCAGTACGGCATCCCCCGCCGCTACCAAAGATCGCCCGAAGACTCCGCCCCTCACTGAAGCCTGCCGGCTCCCCTTACAGCGGCCACTCGGTCGGCTCGGCCGTCGAGATCTCGATCCAGCCCTGTTGCGGAATCGCATCCACCGGCAGCCCCTCTCGCCACAGCGAAATCTGCAATCGCAGCGACTGGCCGGCACGCACCCCCAAGGCCGCCAGCGACAGCCGCGCTTCCAGGACCTTCTGGAACGCCAACTCCCAGGGCCATGACTCGCCTGGCCGGCTCCGGGCGAACTGAAGCTGAACCGGCGTCACCTGGCCCTCCTGAAAGCGCGCCACCACCGAACTGGCCAGCGCCGCATCCGCACCCGCCTGGATGCTGAAACGGGCCTCCAGCCCGGACAGCCCCTCCGCCTGGTGGGCCTCGAAATCCACCCGCAGGTAGAGGTTCTGCCCGTCACTGCCGTAATGCAGTTCCCGGATCAGGTAGCGCTTCCCGTGCATGGCCCCGGACCGCGCATCCACCCGATAGATCCCCGCCCCCAGCCACTCGAAATACGATCCCACCTCCCCGTCGATGCGCGGCCGGATCGGTCCGGTCGGCGGCACGTGCAGGTCCGTCACCGCCACCTTCAAGATCGGCCGCGACAGTTCCTCCGGCGGGTCGCAACCCAGCGCCCGGTACACGTTTGCCAGATGATCCCGATAGAGCTGGTCGAATTCCGGGCGGTACCCGGAGCTATGCTCTGGCCCGTACCACCAGCACCAATCGCTGCCTTCGGCAATCAACAGTTCCTCGTAGGCCAGTGACCTCTGCTGTTCGCTCACCGCCCCGCTGCGCTGGTCGTGAGTCTGCCGCGCCCGCAACAGGTACTCCCAGGCCCGGTTGTCCTCCTCGGCCCCGATCCACACGTCGAAATTGGCCCCAATCCAGGAGCCCGGGAAGATGTGATCGAGCCACTGCGGCTCAATCTGCTTCAGCCCCTCCCCCATCGTCACCGCCCGCATCTGCGCGTCCTCGGTGATCCGCCGGTACAGCTCCCCCAGAAACGGCCGCCCGTTGTGCTCGTAGCATTCCCAGGCGTTCTCCCCGTCCAGGATGATGGGTACCAGCGCATCCCGCCCGCTCGCCACAATTCCCCGGCAGTTTTCCCGAATCCGATCCAGAAAATCGCGCGCCGCCTCCGCCGCACCCATGCGCGCGTACACGAATCCGATCAGGTCGCTCAGGGCGTGATCGCGAAACACCACTTGCATCTGCAGGTCTGCCTTGCCGCCACAGATAGGGCCGGTAGGTTTCTTCCACGCCGGCCGCGCGTCCCAGCGTTCTGGCCAGCACTCCGTTGTCCGTCGCGATCCAACCGAATCCCGCCTCCGCAGCGATCCCCAGCGCCTCGTCCGACACCGATCCCTCCGACGGCCACAGCCCTGCCGGCGCCGTTCCAAACCGCTCCCGGATGTATTCGCGGGCCTTCTCCAACTGCCTCCGCGCATCCTCCGGATAGCGGAACCGGCTGGGCAGCGCTACATACGGATGCGAGACTTCGGCAATGTTCGAGTCGCAAAGCAGCGGCAGAATGGGATGGTAGTACGGCGTGGTCGAGATCTCGATCTGGCCCCGCGACGCGAATTCCCGGTACACCGGCAGCACCGCCTTCAGCGCCTTGACCTGCTTCCCCCAGCAGCGACTGATCCTCCAGGCCGTAGTCCCGCCCCTTCGACACCAGCTCCCGAACCTCCGGATCCCCCAACAGCAACCCTTCATCAAACCAAGCCAACTGCGACAGCACTTGCAGGTCCCGGAAGGCCTGCACCCCGAACAGGCGCCGCGCGCGTTGCGTGTTCCGGTCCGCCGCGCGCCAGGCCTCGTACAGCTCCCCGTAGCGCGGGTAGCGATGGATCATGCGGGCCGGGTTCCCGGTGAAAAAGTACCGCAGGATGAAATCCTGCTCGGCTTCCGTCAGCTCCTCGGCCGGCTTCAGGGCGCATCGCAGGAACGGATCCGCGGCCTTCCCCGCCGCATACTCTTCCACCTGCGCCATCATCGACGGCACCAGGTTGAAGGTCTGCCGCACCTCCGGAAACTCCCCCAGTATTCGCACCATCCCGTAGTAGTCCTTCAGCGCGTGCAGCCGCGTCCAGGGCATCTTGTACTCCCCCGAGATCAAGTCCTTGTAGAAGGGCTGGTGCATGTGCCAGAGAAAGCACAGATAGATCCGCGGCATCTAGCCCCAGTGTACGCCATCGGCGGCGCGCTCCCTCGGGCCGGGTACCCTCTGGAGTACTAAAGCCCCATTTCTTTGCGGCTCGGGAAGATTCTGCGTGTGGGCCATTTTGGGTGTCGCCGAGCAATTGACGATTGGCTCATTAACGATTGCCGATTGAAGTGTCCCGCGGCGCCAGACCCCGCAATCGTCAATCTCCCCAGACACGGCCACTCTGCCCGCACGTGGCGCTCGCTCCGTTGTTCGGTTGCGGCCATGCCGCGCTGTGTCTCCCTCTTGTTCTGACCCGCCCAACCCCTACCGCCCAAACAAGCTTCGCACCGGCGCCGGCGGGTCGCTCCCTCGAATCGCCCGCCACAGAATCGCGTTCAACTCGTCGTCGTCGATGCGGTCCGCTTCGCTGAAATCCAGCCGCGCCGACCGCGCCGCCGTCGGCGAGCTGGCCGGGTTCCGCTCCTCCAGCGAGATGCGCGGCTTCTCCGCCAGGTAGGGGCGCAGATCCGGCCTCCCCTGAAACGCCGCCGACATCGGACGCGCTGCCGCATCGAAGTGGGTCATCGGCCGCAGCCCCAGAATCAGCTCGATGGTCCGCAGCATTGAGGTCGTGTTGTACATCCTGCTGTCCACCACCCGCCTCCTGGCATACGGCGAGATCACGAAGGCCGGCGAGCGGTGCGAGTCCACGTGGTCCGCCCCGTTCTGCGCATCGTCTTCCAGCACGAAAATCGCCGTCTTCGCCCAGAACCTGCTCTTCGACACCGCTTCCACGATCATCCCCAGCGCGTAATCGTTGTCCGCAAACGCAGACAGCGGCGCGATCTTGCCCGCCGCCGTCCCCGAGGTGTGATCGTTGCCCAGCCGCATCAGGATCAGCCGCGGCATCTGCCCCGCCTTCTCGAATTCCTCCAGGTCCCGCAAGAAAGCCTTGGCCCGCTCGAGGTCCGGATAATCCAGATCGAAAGACCGGTAGTACAGGTTGGTCACCCGGTTCAGGATCGGATCCCGAACCGCCTCCACCTGAATCCCGTCCGCCCCCGCCTTCGCACGGTTCGTAACGAAGTACCCGTAATTCCGCATCGAGATGCCCGCCACCGCGGCGTTGGTCCACAGATAACCCGCCGGCGGCGCCCGCGGTCGGCTCCTGCCCCTGGTAGTCGGAGTGTCTCCGCCGCCCCCCGTAACTGTTCCCCCACAGCTTCTGCACGTAATCCGGCGCGATCGCCGCCGTGGACCAGTTGTGCCCGTCCGCGCTCACGTCCGAGTTCACATAGAAGTTGTCGAACAGCACAAACTCCCGCGCCAGCTTGCGGTGGTTCGGGCCACCTGCTCCCCGAACAGCACCAGCGACGGGTCTCCGTTGCCCTCCTTCAAATCCCCGAACA
>CAVRZY010000281.1:0-15904 GCA_963725415.1 uncultured Acidobacteriota bacterium
CGCCGACCTTGGTGGCCATGAGGCTGCCCAGGTCGCGGACAAAGTAGCGCTCCTCGACAGGCTCCGCCCTGACGATGGCGGCATGGTAGCGCGAGACCTTCCGGTGGGGGTCCGAGAGTACGATATCGTTGGCGGGTGCGCGCCCGATGGTGATGATATCGACGTTGCTGAAGACCCATTCCTTATGAAACCGTTCACCCCGGCTAATGAGCAGATGCGGCATTGGGGGCCTCCCTTCCCTATTCCACTACGCGGGATTGTGGCGGGCCAGGATCAAGGTGATGTTGTCTCTGCCTCCTCGTTTCAGCGCCAGCTCGAGAAGCTTGTCACAACTATTGTCGATCAAATCAGCGCCGCGGAGAACAGTTTTTTTGATTTCCCTGTCGGTCAGCATTTTGGACAGCCCGTCGGAGCACAGCAGCAGCAAGTCGCCGGGTTCCCAGTCCAGGTGCTGGAGGTCGGGCTGGCAGTGATGGCGGCTGCCGAGGCTGCGAGTGATGACATGGCGGAGGGGGTGCCGGAGGGCCCGGCGGGGCTTAATCTGGCGCGCTCGGAGCAACTGATTGACGACGGTGTGGTCTTCTGTAAGTTGGCGTATCTTCTTTGCGTGGATGACGTAGGCGCGGCTGTCGCCGAGGTGAGCGATGTGGAGCCTGCTCCCGCGGCAGAGGGCCAGCACGAGGGTGCTGCCCATGCCGTCCAGGTCCGGGTCCTCGTCCGCCCTGGCACAGATCTCCTGGTTGGCGGTCTGGATAGCGCTGCGGACAAGCTCCTCGGCTTGCTCATCGCCGGTCAAGGTGGGAATCTTGTCCCGCAAGGCTTGGTGAATGGTCTTGACGGCCAGGGCGCTGGCCAGCTCTCCAGCTTGCTGCCCGCCCATGCCGTCGGCGACGATCAGGAGGCCAGCCTGATCGTCCACCAGCAGACTGTCCTCATTACTGGGCCGCAGCCGGCCCTGGTGAGTCCTGGCTGCGACCCTAAACCCTGACGATCCCCGCGGCTGTGGCAGCGGGGGAAGTTGTGGTTCGGTCACCCTCGGTCCCCGTTGCGCGCCCGGATATCTCCAGAAGTGGTGTCGAAGGTGCCGGTGGCCTCGTTGTCGCCTTGTCTGGCCTTGGCCCACCACTCGGGGTCCTCCTTGTGTCGGTCCCGGTTGGGCCTGGCCCTTCTCCTTTCATCCACGAACAAGAGTTCATATTGCCCGATGTCCACGTGGTCGCCGGAGCGCAGGGCTTTGGGCTGAACGAGTTCTTCCCCGTTCACTCGCGTGCCGATCTTGCTGGCATGGTCCTGCAAGACGAACTGCCCATCGGAAGTGCGCTGGATGCTGGCATGCACGCGGGAAACCAGGAAATCATTCTTGAGCACCAGGTCGGCCTTGCGGTGACTGCGGCCGATGACCAGCTTGGTGTCGAACATGGGGAAGCGCAGGCCGGTGTCAGCCGGTCCTTTGACGACCTCCAACCACACATTGAGGGGGGCGGTGGGCAACTCGCTAACGTCGCGGCGCCGGCGAAGGATCGGGAAGACAATAACGCCGATCAACAAGGCCAGAGCCACGGCCAGGATGATGCCGGCGAGCCAGGGGTGGGCAATGGCCCAACGCCACCACCAGGCGCGCTCCTCGGGGATTGGGAGCGGTCCACTGGAGAGATAGGGGAAGCTCTGCGCGCTGGTCAAGTCTGACCCGCGATGGCGCACCGAAAGCGCCAGTTCATACTGGCCGCTGGGGAAGGCCGGCAAGGCCAGACTCAGCAGGTACTGGTTCTTGAGCTGGTCGGCGATCTGGGTGTAGATGGAGGTGAGCTGCTGGGGGTCGGGAGTGGCATAGGAGGCACCGTGGGTCAGCGCGGCCAAGCGGCGCAGGAAGTCAACGTCGGCCTGTGGCCCAAAGCCCAAAGTGTAGATGGGGACATCGAGGGTGCCGGCTTTGGCGATGACATCCTCGGCCCCGATGCTGCTGCCTTCATCCTTGCCGTCGGTCAGAACGACGATGGCGGGGCGAGAAGAGGGGGCGTTGGCGGCGCGGTCCAGGGCGTCATAGAGGGCCTGATTCAGCCAGGTCTTGGACTCATTGGCCTTCAACCCCTGGATGGCCGTGCGGATGAGTCGCTTCTCGCGTGTAAAGTCCACCAATTGACGCGCCCCAGTGCCAAAGACGGTCAGGCTACAGTAATCGGCCTTGTCCAGTTCATCCAGGAAGGCTATGGCCGCTACCCTGGCGGCCTCGATGGCCTCGCCGTGCATGCTGCCGCTGACGTCCAGCAGCAGGAGCACGGAAAGGGGTCTGCCAGCCTCCGCAAACCGTTCCAGGGAGAACTGTTTGACATCCTTCTTGCCAACCTTCACGGAGAAGTTGGCGGGACCGAGATTTTTCACCGGATGGTCCTTGGCGTCCATCACCGAGGCCACCACCTGGACCTTTTGGCCAGGAACAGAGTGAATTTGGAGGATCTTCAGTGAAGCCGGGGGCGCTTGAGCAGCCAGGAGCGCTGCGGTGGCCGCGGCCAGGCTGATCATAGAAACGAGCTTGCAGTTCCAGAACGGTTGTCTCGACATGGGGTCACCTCGTCATGAATTTAATCCCTGCATCGAGCAGGATCATTTTATTGCTCCTCGCAAGGGGATGCAAGGCGAGTGCCAATGGCGGGGGGATGGGCGGGGAGTGGTTCGGATTCCGGTTTCTGCTGTGTTTTCAATGCGAAGTCGTCTGGTGTCCTTCTGGGAAGGGGTGGGTACGGGTTTGGGGCGGTATCCAATT
Source organism: uncultured Acidobacteriota bacterium (assembly GCA_963725415.1). Classification (GTDB taxonomy): domain Bacteria; phylum Acidobacteriota; class Terriglobia; order Bryobacterales; family Bryobacteraceae; genus CAVRZY01. The sequence continues at coordinate 2,762 of CAVRZY010000281.1, forward strand.
CTTAGAGGGTGCGTTGACAAACCAGCGAATCCACGCTGGCGATGGCGTCGATTTCGACGCGCACGTCGCGGGGGAGGCGGGCGACTTCGACGGTGGCGCGGGCGGGCGGGTCTTCGGGGAAGTAGCGGGCGTAGACCTCGTTCATGCGAGGAAACTCGGCCATGTCTTTCAGGTAGACGGTGGTCTTGAGGACCTGGGCGAGCGAGGACCCGCAGGCCGCCAGAACCGCTTGGAGGTTCTCCAGTACGCGTTCGGTCTGGGCGGCTATGTCACCTTCGACGATCTGACCGGTGGCCGGGTCCAGCGGGATCTGGCCGCTCAAGAAGGCGAGACCGTTCGAAAGCACGGCCTGGGAATAAGGGCCGATGGCCCTGGGAGCCTGGTCTGTGGCGATGGTCTGTTTCATGGCGCGGTGTCTCCATCCGGAATGGCTTGCTGAATCATCTCCCAGGCTTGCTGGACGTCGGCCCGGGTGGTGGCGAGATTGCCGATGGCCAGACGCAGCACGAACCGGCCCTCGAGGACGGTGTGGGAGAGAAAGAACTTACCGGAGGCGTTGATGGTTTCCAGTAGCTGTTGATTCTGCTCGTCAGTGCCCTTCAAGCGGAAGCAGACCACGGAGAAGGGGGCGGGGGCCACGCGCTCGAAACGGGGGTGAGCGTCGATGGCGGCGGCGAACTCCTGGGCCCAGGCGATGTGCGAGCGGAGCAGTTCGGATATGCCCTGGCGCCCGAAGTAGCGCAGCACGAACCACAGTTTCAGCGCCCGGAAACGGCGACCCAGCGGGACGCCGTAATCCATGTAGTTGAGGGCGCGGGGATCTTCGGCGGTGCGGAGGTACTCGGGAACCAGCGAAAAGGCGCGCCGCAAGATATCCGGCCGGCGGGTGTAGAAGGCGCTCAGATCCACGGGAATGAACAGCCACTTGTGCGGGTTCACAACCAGGGAATGGGCGCGCTCAACGCTGGCGAAGATGTGCCGGCACTCGGGAAGGATGGCGGCAGCGCCGGCATAGGCCGCGTCCACGTGCAGCCACAAGTCGTATTTCTCCGCTATGTCAGCAATCTGCTCGACCGGGTCGATGCTGGTGGTGGAGGTGGTGCCCACCGTGGCCACGACGCAGAAAGGTTTCTTGCCGGCGCGCAGGTCCTGCTCGATGGCGTCAGTCAAGGCCTCGGGGCGGAGGCGAAACTCCGCATCCACGGGGATCTTGCGGACGTTGCGCTGCCCGACTCCCAGCGCGATGGCGCCTTTCTCGATGGAGGAGTGGGCCTGCTCGGAGGTGTAGAGAATCAGGCTGGGCCGGCTGCCGTATTCGCGCGCTTCCGGATCGGCCATCTCGCGCGCGGCGGCGATGGCGTGCAGGCTGCTCACCGAGGCGGTGTCGTATATGATTCCGAAAAACTCTTCCGGCAGCCCCAGCCATTGCCGTAGCCAGGCCAGGCTGACCTGCTCGAGTTCGGTCACGGCCGGGGAGGTCTTCCAGTGGATGCCGTTGGTGTTGAGGGCGGCCGAGAGCATCTCGGCCAGGATGGCGGGCGTGGAGCCGGTGCAGGCGAAGTAGGCCATGAAGCCGGGGTGATTCCAGTGGGTGACCGCGGGCAGGATGACCTTTTGGAAATCTTCGAGGATGGCTTGGAAGGTTTCCCCGCGTTCCGGGGCGCAAGATGGCAACCGGTCGGTCAGTTCTCCGGGCTGGACTCTGGGGAGGACGGGATACAGTCGTGGATCTTGGAGGTATTGGGCAATCCAGTCAATGGCCTGATGCCCGGCTTGGCGAAAATCTTCGACGTAGTTGTTCATCGGATTTGGACTGCTCCGGTAGCTTGAATCTTGGCGGCGTCGGCGGGGGACAGCTTCCAGTTTCGATCGAAGCGGCCCTCGGCGACCACGTTTTCCAGCGAGCCTTTGAAGAGGATGAAATCCTGGAAACTCAGCAGGGCGCGGTAGGGCGCGGCGATGAAGCGGAACCCGGCGCGCTTGGCCTGATCGGCGCCGGTCCAGAAGGGCAGGCCGGAATTGACGACCACGTAGCGGTCGCCCGCGGGGGCGATGAAGAGGAGCCCGTAATCGGCAGCGCCGGCGTTGAGTTCCATCGGAAGCTGGCTGGAAAAACGCGCCATGAGGCTGTTGGTTTCCTTGGTGCCGAACAGGACCAGGTTGGCGATGCGCTGGTCGGCCTCGGTCACTTCTTTGTCCGCGGCGGCCCGCAGGGACAACAAGAGCCTGGATCGTGGAGTGGCCCAGTTAGCGGCCTGTTCAGCCTGCTCGCGGCGCCCCCGCAGTTCGTCCTCGCCTGAGGAATTCAGCGTGCCGTAGACGTAAATATGGCGCGCGGCAATGGCGTCGCCGATCGGACCCTCGAGGCCGGGACGTTTGGCGGCGGGTCCGGGCGCGTAGCGGGCAACGCGCCAGCCAGTGTCGGTTTTGGAAAAGGAGAGTGGCAGGCCAGGGGCTTTCAGCTTCTGAACGGCGCCATCCACAGTGATTTCGAGCGGCTGGGCTTTGGAGAACTGCGGGTGGCCCGCGAGGTTGAGGGTGAAGCCGTCCAGCTCGCGGGTTTGAACTTCCAGGCGGTTCTTGCCTGTGAACTTGGCATCGATGGAAGCCAGGACACCGGGCGTCAGCCCGTCCAGTTGGACCCAGTAGGCGGAACTGTACTTATAGGAGCGGGTAGTGAAGCGGACGCGGTCCGGAAAGGGCGTGCGTCGGAACTTGTCGAACCAATCGAAGATAGCGCCGTCCTTGTAAGCGTAATCCCAAGAGTTGTGCCGGACGCCGGGATACTCGATGTACTCCACATTGGTATCGAGTCCGAGCAGAAGCTTGTGCCATTTGCGAGAGACATCGACCTTCACGGCCTGGTCCTGATCGCCGTGAAAGAGATGGACCGGTAGACTCAGGGCGTTGGGCGCCAGCTCTTCGGTTCCCTCCGGCACCGCAGCGCAGACGGGAGCGATGGCAGCCCACACGTCCGGGCGCGTGAGGCCCAGCCACAGGGTGCCGCCGCCGCCCATGGAGAGGCCAGTCAGGTAGATACGATTCTCATCGATGGGAAAACGCTTCTTGACGTCGGCGAGCACGTCGTAGACGTCCTTTTCGGCAATACCCTGGTAGCCCATGGTGCCGCGGGAGAGCGGGGAGGCGACGATATAGTTGACATCGCGCAAAGGGGGGAAGTAGCGGGTGGCCTCGGCGTCGGTCTCACCGGGGCGGTTGCCTTTGCCGAACACGCGGCGGAGGTTGAGGCGGTGATTCGATCCCGCGCCGTGCAGGCTGATCACCAGTGGATACTTCCTGGAGGGATCGAATTGCTTGGGCAGATAGAGCCCGTAGGGCTGATCGGTATCGTCAACGTCGGAGAGAAAGGTCAGCACCTGGGGACCCGGGGTATAGACCTGGGCCGGCGAAACCGCGGCCCATAACAAGAAGAGTGCGGTGAACGATCTAAGCATTGGCAGAATTCTCTTGGACGAGCGGGAGCCAGCCCTTGAACCAGTCGCGAAATTCGGCAAGCTGCTGGCGGGCGCGCGGGCCCAGTGGGGCGGAGTGGGGGCCGACCTTGAGACCGCGCAGGGCCACCGCCTCGCGGATGCCTACGGGGGCCGGGAAGCGGTCCAGCCAGGAGATGAACTCTTGCAGGCGGGCTTCGAGTTGCTGGCGCTTCTGCTCGGCGCCGGAGAGGATAGCGCGGTCAAGCCCCAGCATCAATTCCGGAACCGCGCAGGCACAACCGGAGACGACTCCGTCGGCGCCCGCCAGGCGGGCCCGGGTGAAGATGACGTCGTTGCCGACCAGCAGAGTGAAGCCCTTCTGGTCGCGCGCGGTCTTGAGGCGGGTGAAGCAGTCCCAGTCACCGCTGGAATCCTTGATTCCGGCGAACAGGCCAGTGGCGAGCAGGTCCAGGGCCGTCTGGCAGGCGATCTCGGTGGTGAAAAACGGGATGTTGTAGAGCAGGATCGGAACGGACTCCCGGAACGCGCCGGCGAAGCGCAGGAAGAACTCCTTCACGTCCTCCTGGGAGTAGCGGAAGAAGTAGGGGGGCATCAGCAGAAGAGTGGCAGCGCCGGCGTCCACCGCTGCGCGGCCCAGGGCGACGGCGCCATCTAGGCTGGAGTGGGCGACGCCGGCGATAATTGGCACGCGGCTGCGTTTGACGGCCAGGGTGAGCAGGCGGATGCGTTCGGCGATCTCAAAATGCAGGAACTCGCCGGTGGAACCCAGCAAGGCAATGGCGTTGACGCCGCTGGCGGAGAGGTAGTCAAGCAGCTCGAAGGTGGCGGCGAGATCCAGTTCGGGGCCTTCGCGCCGGGCCGTTATGGCGGCCACATTTACACCCCGAACCGCGCTCATTTCACTTTCCCCAGGTACCGATCCAGCCAGGTGAGCACCTCGCGCATCATCTCGTTCCTCCCGACGCTGACATCGTGGGCGGTTTCCAGAACAACGTAACGCTTGTCTTTTTCTGGTGTGCCGAGTGAGCGAAACATAGTACGTTGCGAGGTCTCCGGCGGGAAGATGAAGTCGTAGCGGCCGTTGACCATCAAGGTAGGCACCTTCAGACGCGGAGCAAAGTTGAGCTGATCGATCTCCGGCGAGGTCGGCCGGAGATAGAATCCCCCGTCCAGAAAGATGCACGCTTTCAGACGCCCGTCGATGGTGACCAGGATGGGGCCGTGAGCCGAACCCATGCTGTTGCCCATGTAGGCCAGTTTGTTCCGGTCAATATCCTTACGGGTCTCCAGGTAGTCCAGGGCTCGCCCCAGGTCCTTGGACCACTGGATGATTCGATCTCTGCGATGGACCAGAGAGTTTCCAGCCGAGCCGCTGGCGCCTGCATCGGAGGAACTGGGACGGCGCTCATAGGTCTCCTTGTAGATCGGGTAAAGCACCGCCCGGCCACTCTTGATGACGAAATCCAAGCGGGACATGGCAACCAGAGTATCGCTGGAGCGGACCAGCAGAGCGTTGGCGCCCGGAAAGAAGACCACGGTCTGATAAGGAGGCGCCACATTCTTGGGCAAGAACAAGTAGGCAGGTACCCGCTCGTTACCGTAGGCCGCATCGAAGGAGATCTTCTCCTTCCACCAGTACTCGGATTGCTCGGTGGCTTCCAGCCTGGCCTTCAGCTCGGTGCGATCGTAGGCATACAAGCTCCTGTAAATCCGGAAAACCTCGTCGGAAACGGGCTTTTCTTTGGCGAAGTCGCGGAACAGACGCGGCCTGGGAGCGGTGATGGTTTCTGCCGGGGGCGCCGCAAAACGCGCACAGCGGAAGCCGTTGGTGGGGGAACGATCCAGGGGCGGGCGAGCATCCGAGTTCAGGAACATGTAGGAGGGTTCTCTCCAGGAACCGCCCAGGATGAAGCGCAGATGGTCGCCGGTCTCGTTCCAGCACCACTCCTTGACGTTGCCAGCCATGTCGTAGGCGCCGTAGGGACTGATGCCCTGGTGCTTTCCGACCGGCGCCGGCCCAGTGCTGGCGTAGTTGCTTAACGGTAGGATGAACGGGCCGGCGCGAGCCTCGGCGGCCTTGTACCAGTGAACGATGGTGGGCAGGCTTTTTCCGGCGAACTCGGCATAGGCCGCGGCCTCATACCAGCTCACCCCGGCCACCGGGTAGTTGTCCTGCCCCTCCGGATAGCGGCCTGCCTCCCAGGTTGCTGGTCCAGGCCGGCCGGTGGCATCGCGGAACTCCGCCAGGGCCTGCTCGAAGGAAAGGACGCGGCCGTCTTTGAGAAACTCGTGCTTCCAGTAGCGCCGGTGTTGATATCCGCCGCTGTTTACAAACTCCTTGAACTGGGAGTTGGTGACCTCGTAGCGATCAATGAAGTACTCCTGAAGGGGATAGGGCCCCGACTGACCCAGTTCGCCGGTGTTCAGCAGGAAGGGCCCACCCGGCACCCTTACCATGCCTTCCGGTACGGCGCCCTGGGGGTCCAGCTTGAAGCTCAAGGTCTCTGCCCAGGGTGCTTGGGCGTGGTAAATGGTTGCGAATCCCGGCTTGGAGATCCGCCAGCGAAGATACCCGACCGGGATCCTGGCTTTAGCGATGGGGGCCTTGCCCAGGTGCATCCACTGGTCTTCCGGGGCCGAGTATTCCTTGATCTCGACGTCTGCTCCAGAGGGGCTGGTTTCGATGGCGACAAAGGTGGAAATATCGTCCCAGGTTTTGACCAGCGCCGGGTCTGAGGGAATGTAACGCTCCGCCTGGCGGGCCAGATGAAAAGCGGCAACGTATTTCCCTTTAGCGGCGAGCTGGGCGATTTCCGGGAGGGCTTGCTCTCTGGCCCACCAGATTTTGGCGTTTCGCTGGTAGAGCCAAGTCCCTAGTGCGGCGAGCACGAGCACGGCCAGCAGCGCGGGAATGGCCGTGCGCGGTCTCAACAAGGCCTTCAGACGGAGCGGCGCGACCACTGGGGCACTGATACTCACCTGGTAGGCCGCCAGATCCCGAGCCATTTCGGCGGCCGAGGCATAGCGCTTCTCCCTGTCCTTTTGTAGTGCGCGCTCGACGATATGCGCCACCTCCTCGGGCACGTCAGGCCGGACCTCGCGCAGTGGTTTGGGCGTCTCATAAGCGATGGCATGAAGCAGCGCCGCCTGGCTTTGCTGATCAAACGGACGCCGGCCCGAGAGCATCTCGTAGAGCACCACGCCCAGGCTCCACAGATCGGTGCGATGATCGACGGGCTTGCCCAGGGCCTGCTCGGGCGACATGTAGCCCACCGTGCCTTTGGTAGTGCCCTCCAGGGTCACGGTAGCGCCGGTCAGCTTGGCCAGGCCGAAGTCGATGATCTTGGCCACGCCGTCGGTGGTCAGGATGACGTTGCCGGGCTTGATGTCGCGGTGCACGATGCCGTGCTCGTGGGCTTTGGCTAGACCTTGAGCGATCTGGCGTGCGATCTCGACGGCTTCCCCCATAGAGACTCCGCCAGCGATCTTCTGTTTGAGTGTCTGGCCCTCGTGGTAGGCCATGGCGATGAACATCCGCCCGTCGGGGGTCTCATCGATGTCGTAGACCGCGCCGATGTTCGGATGGTCAAGAGCCGAGGCGGCCCGGGCCTCCTGGATAAAGCGGTGCTTCTCGGCGGGGTCCGCGCTCAGATGGGGTGGTGGGAACTTGAGGGCCACCAGGCGGTCCAGGCGGGTGTCGTGGGCTTTGTAGACCACGCCCATGCCCCCGGCCCCGAGCTGGTCGAGGATTCGGTAGTGCGAGATCGTGCGTCCGGTCATGTTTGCCTCCGCACCCGAATTCAACAGTGTACGAAATTCGGGCGCTCGTGGGTCATGAGCCTGGGGGTACGCGAGTTGCGGGGTCGCGCAGGTGGAACTGGGGGAGGGCAAGCCGCCCCCGCCGTTGCATTCCTGGCCCCGATTGTTATATCTGATAAGAGCGCCACGCGCGAGAACTCTCGAGGAGAAAGGACACCGGAATGAGTGAAACCATCGGAATCGGAATGATCGGCGCCAAGTTCATGGGCAAGGCCCATACGAACGCCTACCGGCAAGCGACTTACTTTTTCGATCCCCCCTTGAAGCCGCGACTGAGGGTAGTATGCGCCCTGGAACCGACGCTGGACAAATTCGCCCAGCGCTGGGGTTGGGAACGAACGACCCCGGACTGGCGGCAGGTTATCGAAGATCCCGAAGTGGACCTGGTCGAGATCTGCTCGCCGAACAACACCCATCACGATATCGCCATTGCCGCCTGTGCAGTCGGCAAGATGGTGGTGTGCGAAAAACCGCTGGCCATGAATGGGGCCGAGGCGCGGCGCATGGCGGAGGCGGCGCGGCGCAGCGGCAAGACCAACCTGGTCTCATTCAACTACCGGCGGGTGCCGGCGGTGGCTTTCGCCCGGCAGTTGATCGAGGAGGGTCGGATCGGCAAGATCTACCATTTCCGGGCCCTGTATTTGCAGGACTGGACCATAGATCCGGCCGTGCCCCTGGTCTGGCGCATGGATAAGGAGGTGGCCGGTTCCGGGGTGACCGGCGACCTGCTGGCCCATGTGGTCGATTTGTCGAACTACCTGGCCGGCGAGATCGTGTCGGTGGCCGGCACGAGCCGGATTTTTGTCGAGGAGCGGGAGCGCCCGGAAGGCGGCCGGGCCAAGGTGGAGATCGAGGACGCCGCGATCTTCGTGGCCAGGTACGCCAGCGGCGCCATCGGCCACTTCGAGGCCACGCGCTTCGCCAACGGCCGCAAGAACGGCAACATCTTCGAGATCAACGGCGAGCACGGGAGCCTTTACTTCAACCTGGAAGACATGAGCCGGTTGTGGTACTTCGACTCACGCGACCCCAAGCACGTGCAGGGCTGGCGGGAGATCCCGGTGTGGGAGGAGATCCATCCCTACATGAAGAACTGGTGGGTGCCGGGCTGCGCCATCGGATACGAGCACACCTTCGCCAACCAGGCCGCGGACCTGCTGAACGCCATCGCCCAGGGCAAGCCCATCAAGCCGGATTTCCAGGATGGGCTGAAGTGCCAGTTGGTGCTGGACGCGGTGCTGGAGGCCTGCGACTCGGACCGCTGGGTCGAGGTGAAGAAATCGTAGTAAGGAGCGAGCATGAAAATTTCACTGGGTAGTTGGGCATTCTGTTGGGGTCCCTACGCTAGCGATCCAGTCCCATTCGATAGGGCGGTGAAGCGGCTGGCTGAAGCGGGTTACGAGGGCGTGGAAGTCTGCGGGTTCCCTCCCCACGTCACGCTGGATCGCTATCCCACGAAAGAGTCGCGGCAGGAGATCGTTAAACTGCTCCGAGACAACGGGCTGGGCGTATCCGGCTACGCCGCGGATTTCACCGGGATCAATCCGACGGCGGCCGAGAACAAACAGAAATACCTGGATTTGTTTCGGCGCAACACAGGCATGTGCGTGGACATCGGAAGCCCATCCATGCGGGTGGACTCGGTGGCCGCGCCGGGATCGATCGCCGAGCCTGGCTACCAGGCGGCGTTCGACCGAATCGCCCAGGTCTGGCGGGAGGCGGCCGGGATCGCTCAGGATGCCGGCGTTCGGGTGGTCTGGGAATTCGAGCCGGGCTTTGCCTTCAACAAGCCGTCGGAGGTAATCGCCATGCACGAGAAGGTGGGCCATCCCAATTTCAAGATCATGTTCGACACCTCGCATGCCTACATGTGCAGCGTGGTGGGGGCGCGGCAGCACGGGGAGAAGGAAACGCTGCCCGGCGGGCTGAGCGAGTTCCTGCGCAAGCTGGAGGGGCGCATCGGGCATATCCACCTGATCGATTCCGACGGCACGCTGCACAACAACGAGACCAGCACGCACCGGCCGTTTGGGGAGGGATTCATCGATTTCAGGCGCCTGGCCCCGCAGTTCTTGGCGGTGCCGGGCATCCAGTGGTGGTGCGTGGATCTGTGCTTCTGGCCGGGCGCCTGGGAGATGGTGGAAGCCAGCCACAAGTTCGTCAAAGACTTGCTGGCTTCGAGCGGGACCTCTTGAAATTCTTACGCAGCATCGCGAACACGCTGGTCTCCTGGGGCCCGCCAGGCATACTGTTGCTTGCGGTGTTGGACTCGGCGGGGATCCCGATTGTGGAAGGAGTGGACGCGCTGCTGGTGCTGGTGGCGGCTGCGAACGCAGGCGCGGGCTACCTGTCGGCGGGTCTGGCGACAATCGGCTCGGCCGTCGGGTCGATGTTCCTGTACTACCTTGGCCGGAAGGGCGGCGAGGCCTACCTGGACAAGCGAACGCCGGCCGATTCCAGACAACGATTCCGCCGCTGGTTTCAGCAGTACGGCCTGCTGACAGTGTTCATTCCGGCCCTGGTCCCGGCGCCGCTGCCGCTGAAGATCTTTGTGATTGCGGCGGGCGCGCTGGGGACCAATCCCTACCATTTCCTGCTAGTGGTGCTGGCGGCGCGGGTGCCGCGGTACTTTGCGGAAGCCTATCTGGGCTCGCAGGTGGGCGAGCATTCCTGGGACTACCTGCGGCAGCACGCCTGGGAACTGGCGGGCGTTGGGGTCGGGCTGTTCCTGTTCCTGCTGCTGCTGATCAAGCTGAAGAACCGGCTGCGGGCACGGTCATAGATTGGCCGGGATGAGGCGCTCGACGATCACGACGTCGCGCCACACTCCGTCCAGCCGGCCGTGCTTTTCGTGAATGCCCACCTCGCGAAAGCCGAGCGAACGGGCCACCGCGCGGCTGGCCGCGTTTTCGGGGAAGATGCGCGAGACCAGCTTCCAGAAGCCGGCCTGCTCGGCTGCCCGTAGCAGCTCGATCGTGGCCAGGCGGCCTGCGCCGCGGCCGCGGGCGCAGCGCTCGACATACAGGGAAAGTTCGGCGATTCCGGCGTAGCACTCACGCGGGCGATAGGAGAAGGTGGCGGCGAAGGCGATGACCTGGGCGCCGTCTTCAACCACCACGATGGGGTGGCGGCCGTCAAACCAGGCTGTGACATCCGCTTCCGAGCGCAGGCGGGTCTCGAAGGTGGCGTTGCGATCCTCGATGCCCTGGTTGTAAATGCGGGCGATGGCGGCGGCATCCGATGGCGTGGCCAGCCGGGCGTGCATGGGTTACAGCCCTCCTTCTGAAGGAGGCCAGCGGGATTGCGTTTCGAGCGGTCCAGCCAGAGCGGCGAGGAGCTGTCGAGCACGTCGTAGCTCGCTTCCGATGCGCGCTGTCTCCTCCGGCGCCCGCTTCATCGCCAGCAGCTCCTCGTAAAGCAGAAAACCAGGCTTGGTTTCGTCAGCAAAATACCTGCGCAGGATTCGCGGGAGGCGCTCTTGCAGGGCGGGCGATGCCTCGAACTGGTTGAAGAAGCGCGCGCGGAACTGGTCGAGACGCGGCTGCGCACTGACTACTGCCACGATGTCTCCGGCGTGGATTCTAGCTTCGTTTCGATCATGTTCAGCGTGCTGCTCTCCGCGGAGATTCTGGTAGCGATCATCCATTGCCAGGCATTTCATCAGAACTAATGCGTTGGGACGGATCACGCGCACGCAAGCTCTTGCTGGTTCTCCGGAGGGCAAGAAACCGCCGATCTGATGCTGGTCGGATTCGAGGAGAGCGATCGTGGCTGCCGTACAAGCCCGTGCGTGGATGCCTTCCTGAACCTCCACGCGGATGTCCCCCTTCTGTTGGTACTCCTCCGGTCCCATGAACTCAATTCTCATCACCTCTGTCGAGTGGGGGATTTTCTTCTGGAACTGGAAGTTGCGTGCCTCCGGAAGCGCCGCGTAGCCCAAGGAGCGCAACGCGCCTCGAAGCGAGAAGTCGAGATTGCGCAGCGCGAGGACGTCCAACACAAAGTCAAAATCACGTGTGGCGCGTGCAGATGGAAGCATGAACTTCATGGCTTGGGCGCCGGCCAAAACGAAATGGCCAGCCGCGGGGCCGAGGGTAAGCAACAGCTCCAAGACGTAGGCGCGCTGCGGTTCAGAGATCATGCTTGGCACCACCGGGGTTCGATTACATTCCGGAGCAGGTGCTGGGCTTGCTTGCTATCCCGCCCTCCGCGCGCGATCAGATCCAGGTAGGCCTGGAGGTTGGAGACGACGGGGACCGCGCCCTGCATCTGCGCGTACATGAAGACCCCGATGTCGTAGGGAGAAACGATTCTCAGCTCGGGGGCCAGTCCAACTTCATTCTCCAGGGATCGCAGCTTGGCGGCAGCGCCCGGCTCAGCGAAGATCTCGATTGCATCCAGGTCCACAAAGGGAGCTGTGGCTGCCGCCGCTGCCGCCCCGGTGAAGGCGAACCCACCGTTCCCGATGAGCAGTCTCAAGCCCTTGGTGACGGCCTGCAACTCTCGACCGAAAGGGTTTGGGCACTTGAAGGACCGGCGAAGATACCACCGGTACCGTTCCTTGTACTTTTCAGCCCAGCGCAGAAGGCCCCGCCGGGGTTCGGGTACCAGGATCTTCAGCGAAGTGTCGGTGGCCTCGGCAATTTTTTCTATCAGTTTGTCGAGCTTGTCGTCTTCCACCACCACCGGTTCAACAGTGAGGCTGGTTTTGAAACGGACGTCATCCAGGGCGCGCAGGTTGGCCGGGTCGGAGGTGGCGATGAACAGGCGGTTGCCGCGTTTTTGCAGGGCCAGGACGCGCCGGCTTCTGATCAGTTTGCGTCGAGCACGTCATTGGGCAGGTGATCCACATCGATGGCGGCCAGATCCAGCAGGGGGAAGCCGAATGTCCGCGCGGCGAATTCCGCAACTTCCAGGGAGCTCATTTTCTTGCTTTGCACCAATTGGGCGATAAAGCCGATTTCGTTGATGGCGGCCTGGGACTGAATGGCTTCGGCATCGGCCTCCTGCAGGAGGCCGTTTTGTACCAGTGCGTTGGCCAGTCCGCTAAGCTTGGTCGAAGTCGTTGCAGATGCCATCAGGGATTGCCCGGATTACATGGGATTGAAAACAGCCCAATAATGCACTTGGCAAATTTTTTTGTAAAGGCGGCGGAATCTTATTCCGGGGCGGGTGAGAGCGGGAAAATACGCACGACTTTGACGACGCGATCCTGAGTTTTGACGATTTCCAGCGTATGGCCGTCGATTTTGAAGCTGGTGCCGGCTTCCGGGATGTCCTCGAAATGTTCGAGAACCAGGCCGTTCAGGGTTTTCGGGCCATCCAGCGGGAAGTTCGAGCTTGAGTTTGCGGTTCAGGTCGCGCAGCGAGCAACCGCCGTCGACCAGCCAGCTGCCGTCGTCCTGCGGGTAAATGCCGCCATGGGCAGTGGGGCGTGAGGCGAATTCGCCGACGATTTCTTCCAGAATGTCCTCCAGGCTCACCAGCCCGAGCAATTCGCCATACTCGTCCACCACCAGGCCGATATGGTGGCGATTTTCCTGGAAGTGTTGCAGCTGGGAAAACAGCGAGGTTCCGGCCGGGATGAAATAAGGTTCGCGGACGATTTCCTGCAGCATTTCGGTATTGATTTCGTTGTTGCGAACCTGGTGCAGGACATGGCGGATATGGATCACGCCGACGATATTGTCCAGCCTGCCGCGGTAGACCGGCAGCCGGGTGTGGTGGCTGGTGGCGAGCTGTTCGCGGATTATGTCTTCGGGCGCGTCGAGGTCGATCGCTTCGATCTGGTTGCGCGGGATCATGATGTCGTCGACACCGATGTTTTCCAGCTCGAACAGGTTGAGGAAAATGCTCTGGTGCTTGGGCG
>CAVRZY010000282.1:0-3958 GCA_963725415.1 uncultured Acidobacteriota bacterium
CGAACGCGCCTATTCCCACCAGCGGGCCCGCCGCACCGAGTGCCGCGGTCCAGGCAGCCACCCAAACCTTTCCGGTAGGTGAAGCCACGCCAACACCTGACACCTCCGCAACCGAAATCATTCCCGGCCTGCCCAACGTCGTCACCGTAGGAGGTGGAGCAGCCCTGCTGTTTCTGCTCCTGAAATAGGCGCCTCAATGAATGCTGTTTTACTGATTGCCGCTGCCGTCGCTGCCTATTGGTATTTTTCGAAGAACCAGGCCCCGGGCACTGGCACTACGACTTCTGGGACGCCATCCGGCAGCACGGGAATTCCAGCGGGCCCGTACAGTACGAACATGCCGATGCTGCCCGGCGCCATCACGGCCGGAAGCTCGGGAACTCAGCCCGCTCCACAGCAACAGCAGCCGTCGTTTGTTCAGACTCAGGCCGCCGTGCAACAGGCAATTGTCGCCGCCGCTGCCGCACCGCCACAGGTCAGCACGGAGGCGGAAGCCAATACCCTCATCGCGACCTTGGCCGCGTCGAATCCGCTGGCGGTTCCCTCGATCGCTCCAACGCCGCCGGCCGCGCCCGTGATCCCCATCGCGGTAATCGCGACCGTCAATGACAACGACCTGCTGACGATGCTGTACAACCGGCTGAAGGTGGGGACGGCCCCGGGGCAGACGTACACGCTGGACGTGTGGCGCAGCCTATTGTCGTACAAGAGCCCGACGTACCTTCCTCATGCATACGAGATGATCGTCTTCACCAGCGGGCCGGGTACGGACTCTTTCCAGCCATACGAGAGTTCCCCGCTGACGTTCGATCAGTGGTGGGCTTGGGTCCGGCCCTGGATACTCGACCGTACCGACAGCATGACGGACCTGCGAAACGCGCAAGTTGCTGGGACCCTGGCAGGATTGCGCGGGCTTGGCGCGATCTCGAGGTGGGCCGTATGAGGATGGGAATCGGATTCGTGGCGCTTGGGGACCTTGACATTGTTGGCGAGCTTGACCAGCCATTTTGCACGGATATTGTGCTGCCCTGTGGCACGGTTGGCCCGGTGAACTGCGATGCCTCCATGGGACCTGTGCGGACGGATTGCCCGGCAGGGACTGTTTCAACAGGTTTCGGGACCTCGGGACAGCCGACGTTTCTGACGCCCCCGGGATCGACGGCGGTTAGCACCGGCACGACGGCCGTTCCCACATGGACAATCTTGGCAATGGCCGGTGTGGCACTACTCCTGGTCGCGAGCAAATGAAGAAACAGGCTCCAATCCGCTCTCACACTCTTCATATCGACCGGGTGAAAGATCCGAGCGGCCGGATTGACTGGCTGCTGGCCAACCTCATCCGCGAGACAGTGAAGCGATCTGCAAATCCAATGGTGCGTGCCGCCTATGCCGAGTTTCAGCCGCAGATTGAAACTCTGCTGACGAAGCAGCTTGGACCGAAAAACAAACGGGCCCGCCAGACTCCGGCAGTACGTGATTGCCGGACAGAAGATCCTCAGGGCGCGACAGATCGGGGGCAGGGCATGAGGATGGGGCTGGGTCAGGCCGTGACGCAAGCCACTATTGAGAACCTCAATGTTGGGGCAGCGTCCTATCCAACCTGGTGCGAGTGGATGCCCCTCTCCAGTTGGTTCGATACCTGCAAGCCGCCAACGCCTTCACAGGTGCTTCAAGAGCGGCTGTCCAACCTCGGACCGGCCGCAGATCCCGCAATCGTTACCGAGCTGGAGCAGATGTGGGCCGCGACGGATCAGCAGCAATGCGACTCGCACCCTGAGGAGTGCGCAGCCTACCAGTTCGCCTTGGCGCATCCGAATCTTTCCGCCGCAATTGGAACTGGAGCGGCGGCCCAAACCGTGGCACAAGCCGCGACGGTCCTGTCTTCGAGTTGGATTTTACCGGCGCTTCTCATCGGAGGTGTCGTGCTGTTTCTCGTGAGCCAAAAGAGGTGAGTTGATCTATGAGCCGACTTTCATACCATCCCGCGCCCGGAATTGGCGAAATACTGCCCGGCTTCTACGCCGTCCCCCAGAATCCGTTGCGCGCGTTGTCAGCGGAACCCATGCGCCAGCTCGGAATCACCAGGACGCCGCATATCGGCGAGCTGGTAGCCGCGAACTACGTGGTGCCTCAGAACCCGCTTCGCAAGGCCCTCGGGATGCCCCAGATGGGCGAGTTGGTCCGCGCCAGTTACGTGGTGCCGCAGAATCCGCTGGGGGTGAGTGGCTGCTCCGGCTGCGCGGGTTGCTCCGGCATGGGCAGCCTGGGTGGAACATTCAGTGACCTGATGTTCACCACCTCGTTCCCCCAATTCGGAAACCTCCCGAACTGGGTCCTGTTGGGCGGCGGCGCCTTCGTCGCTTGGTGGGTCTACAGCCACCTCGGGAAGGGTGGAAGGACACGCCGGAATCCTCATCGGCGGAATATCGAGCAGGGGTTCTACGACAAGCAGGGGCGCTTCCACCCGATCCGGGCATCGGCGGACTACGACGCCTCCGCCGTGGGAGAGAGCCTGGGTGAACGGCGCCGCGTGGCAAGCAAAAAGAAGGGCTGGAGGCATTAACCGGATGGGGCCGGCTTCTCACATTTCTCACATTTATGCTTTCGCAGGGCACGCGCTGATTCTATCGGCGCTTTGCAGCGGGGGCATATCTGTGGGATGGGGTTCCGGCCGGGGTTCTTGCGACGGCCAGCGTAAAGCCGCCCTGCCTCTTCCAGGACGGCTTCCTCGGGTATTGGGGTGTGGCAATTTGGGCAGTTCATGGGGCGCACAGCGGAGATTAGCGGGAGGACAGAATTTCTCCCGTGAGGCGGAATCGCGTCAGGGTCCCCCAAGCGTACTGCTCGTGGATCTCGCCGGGATGACCTGCCCGCAGCCCACACTTCGCGCCGCACTCGCCGATAGCATCGCACTTAGCGTGCTGATGTTGGAGCGCGTAGGACAGTCGGTCCAGCGCTTCCAGCGTATAGGGACTCAGGTGCCCCGCGATCATGAGGTCGATAGCCACTGGGGTTACCGCAGTGGCGTCGTTATCCGTTTTCGTCATCGTCTTCGTCATCGTCTTTTCTCTGGCTCACCTCTTCCGCTGGTGAGGCGTGCCGGGATGGCCTACCCGGCTCCCTGGTATCACCAGGAGGCCCCGCTTACGCGGAGAGGCGCACGGCGGAGACTAGACCATGGTCTGCTGATTGGCGACACACTCGGAATCACACTCCGCCATGTACCGCGCGATGGATTCCGGGAGGCGCAACGCCAAGGCCCGCGTCTGTTTGCCGGACGCGAAGACCAGGCCACGTTCCCCGGCTGGGTCCTGATCGTCCCCGAGATGCAGCATGTACGGCTCGGTGGAATGGTGATGCATATTGCTGCCGTCCCACAGCGAGCCGTCAATCTCCTTGGCCAACAGACATCCATCGTCCGTGATGTAGCCCCGCCCTTTGATCGTGACATCCCAGGTCTGATTGGACCATTGGGAGGCGCCAGTGTAGAGCTTGGCGACTCGGCAGACCAGCCCATCCGCATCGGACAGCTTGACCCCAATTGGCACGGCGGTGAGCAGATCGGCAATACGCTGCCGGAGTTCCATGAGCGAGCTTTTCCGCGCCACTATTGCGGCGCTGAGTTGTTCCTGAATCGTAGACATATCGAGTCTCCTTCTTGGCCCCGCATCGGGGAGCCATCACCTCTTCCGCTGGTGAGGCGTGCCGGGGTGGCCTACCCGGCTCCCTGGTATCACCAGGAGGCTCCGCTTACGCGGAGAGGCGCACAGCGGAGACTACCCCACGCGCGTAACGGATGCTGCTTGACGTTCGTACCAGGACAGTTTCTCGACGATAAACAGGTCGGCATCCAGGTGGGCGCGGAAATAATACGTATCGCCATAGACGTGGACCGCAAATTTGGCCCATGCGGGGATTTTGCCGTTAGCGTTGTCGATACTGTCGGCGATCTTGTATT
>CAVRZY010000283.1:0-73577 GCA_963725415.1 uncultured Acidobacteriota bacterium
TCCTTTGAGCCAGTTGCGGGCGTCGAGGTCGAGATGGTTGGTCGGCTCGTCCAGCAGCAGCAGGTCCGGCCGCGCCAGCAGCAGCTTGGCGAGCGCCATGCCGCATCTGCCAGCCGCCCGAGACGTCTCGGTGCGCCGCGCAGTCGCCTGCGTGAAGCCGAGGCCCTGCAGCACGGTCGCAATCTTCAGGTCGATGCTGTAGCCGTCGGCCAGGCGGAAGCGGTCCTGGAGATCGCTGTAGCGCGCGAGCACGTGTTGTGCTCGTCTTCGGGAATCGCAGGGTCCGCCCAGCCGCTCTTCGAGGCCCGTGCATCTCGGCCTTCCACCTCGAGCACCGGCTGCGAACGCCAGGCACGCTTCCTCGTAACAGCGTGCGGCCGTCGTGCACGAGGCCGTCCTGCGGCAGGTAGCCGACCTTCAGGCCGACGGCTTCACGATGAGCCGGCGTCCAGCTCCTCGAAGCCCGCCAGCATTCTCAGCAGCGTGGTCTTGCCGGCGCCGTTCGGGCCGCAGAGGCCGACGCGATCGCCGTCGGAGATCTGCCACGTGACGGCGTCGAAGAGCACGCGATCGCCGAACGCCTTCGTGAGGGTGACGAGTTGAATCATCTGAGGAACGCGTTCGACCCCGAAAAATGAACCCGGTACACTTCCGGCCAGAAAACGTACCCGGGGTCATTCTTGGGGCGGGATACCGGGGTGGGCGGGGCTGTGCGTTTCCGCACACCAGAACCATTGCATTCTAACACGCGTGGATTAGCGAACCGACCGGACGGTCGCCTTCGCCGCCGGGTCTCCGCAGCGCTTCGGCAGGCGCCCAGCGCCGCGGCCGAAGCCAGCCCGCAACACCGGAGACGCGCTTTCCCGAGAGTCCCAAGCATGGTTGAGATGGTCGCTCGTGTCGATGGTACGTCACCAATAAGTGCGGTCGCTCGAGGTGTTGCTCCGTGGTCTGCGCAGCCGTAGCATCAGCTCTGCTCGATGCACCTGCACCTTCGGTTCATCGCGGCGTTGCTGGGCGGCCTGCTTGGAATGCCGCCGGCGCCGATGCCCGGGCGGGCGGACGCCACGGCCAACATCGACTGGTTCGCGCGAAATCAACAGGCACACGTCGTTGCGCGTGTCCTCATCCGAGCTTCGGTTCGACGTCACCGGTCCCGACGACACGCCTCGAACCCTTGTCGACTTCACCGCGGCTGCCCGCACACATCGTCGCGGACAAGTGGTTCTCACCGTCGAGCCAGTTGGCGCGATGGAGTCTCCGCGAAGCGGACCGGCCGCACATGCGATTGTCGTCTACCACGGCGGGGGCGGGAACTTCGGAACGCTCTCCGCTGGCGGTCCGCGGGTCGTGGCGCGATGGACCGGAAGCGATGTGCGACGCGGTCGCGTCTCCTTCACGCTCTACGGCGGAACGACTCCAGGCACTTACTCGTTGTCCTTGAAGTTCGTTCTGTCCACGCCGTAGACCTGCCGCTCGACCGTTCGCTTCACCCGGCTGCGCTCCTCTCAGAGGTTGACCGGGATGTGCGGTCCGCGCCGTGTGCGCTTTCGCCCAGCGAGCCGGACCGTGCAGCAGATGGAGACGGTGCGCCCGCCTCCAGTTTCAGCCAGAAATCGGGCGAAATCGGCGCGATCCGTATCGGGTCTGCGTGTCGACGCTGGAGAGAGCGCGTCGCCCTCCGGCTGGCACGCCGCCGGCAACCGTGGCGGTCATCATGCTCCCGCATCTGCGGCTGATTGCGCTCTGATGGGTGGGCTGTTCGCGATGCCGCAGGCGCCGATGCCGGGCGGGCCGACCTCACCGCCACCGTTTCGATGCACGCGGAGTTCCGGAGCCACACGTCGTTGAACGTGTCCACCTCGCAGCTTCGCTTCGAGATCGGCGACGCGAAGGACACGCCGCGCGCGGCCATCGAGTTCGCCGCTGCTGCACGCACCTACCAGGGCGGCGAAGTTCTCCTGACCGTGGACCCGATTCGCACCATTCACTCTCCGCAAGGCGGACCGTCAGCCAATCTGGGAATCGGGTATGAAGGGGAGGGAGGCATTTCCGGCACGCTGTCCGAGGCAGGTCCACACGTCGTGGGGCGATGGGTTGGAAGCGGGATGCGACCTGGCCGGGTTCTGTTCGCGCTGCATGGCGCGGACGCGCCGGGCGTCTACTTGTTGTCCCTGAAGTTCGTCTTGTCTGCGCCCTAGGAGCGTGTCCGAGTGACGCGCACACGCTCCTGGTAAGCCGGCTTCGCCGGCCAGGATCCTCAGGGTTTCTCAGGGACACCCCGCGCGAAGCGCCTTTACCAGGAGCCGGTTCGCCATCACTGGACGGGCTCCTGGCCGGCCGCGCTCTTCGACTCGCTGCTCTTCGTTTCGCCGGCCTTCGTATTCCCGCTCTTCGTATTGCCGCTCTTCGTGGTGCCGCTCTTGGAAGCGGGGCTCTTCGAAGGTCCGCTCGTCCCGCTGCTCTTTTCCACCTTCCCGCCGCTCTTGCCGGGCCCGCTCGTCGCGTCCTTCTTCCCGCCGTCCGACTTCCTCGGCGTGAAGGTCTTCCTGATCTCCGGTCGCTTGTCGAGCTTCACCAGGAAGCCGGTCTGCACGGCGCGCTGCTCGCGCGTCACCTCCACCTGGACCTGCGAATCGCCGGCGATTAGGGAGCCGTCGGGAAGCGACTCGACCAGCAGCTGGACCGTGTGCGTGCCCATGCGAACGCCCGAGAAGCGGAAGTGCCCATTGCGCGCGATCTCGGTCCGTGTGCCACCGTCCAGAATCAGCACGGCGCCGTCGATCGGCTGGTCGCCCTGCGCGCCCTCGTCCAGCACGCCGTTGTCGTTCGTGTCGTGGAGCACCACGCCGTCGATATCGCCGACCGGCAGGAGACCGAACGTGACGGAAGAGGCCGCGTGCGTCGCAGGCTGAGGTCGACCGCGCCGGACGACGGCGTATCGAAGTCGGCCGGCACCGTCGGCATGTCGAGCTTGATTCTGGTGCGGGCCGGCGACGAGGTGGTCGAAGCGGAAGCGCCCGTGTTGATCGCCGTCGTGCGCGAGTCGGCATCGAGAACGACGCCGATGCCGCCGAGCGACTCCTCGCCCTGATCCTGAATGCCGTTGCCGTTCCAGTCGACGAACACCGTGCCCTCGATCGTCTCCTTCCCACGCGGCATCGTCCGGGCGGAGCCGGCGCCCGAGGCTGTCCTCGGGGAACCGGTGGGCAGCGTGTAGACGAGGCGGACCATGGTTCGCGACATCCACGGGCTCACTTTCACCATCTGGACAGGCGAACGATCCAGGTAGACGTCGAGCGACAGGGCGACGTGTTTCGCGATCTGGGCGCTCAGTCCACCGTTGAAGGCGCTGCGCGGGGTGAGGAAGTCAGTTTCGAGTTCGCGGTTCCGGCTGAGGGTCACCTCCGCGCGTGCCGAACAGGTTCCGCCGCGGAGGCTGGACCTGCGCGCCCGCGCTCGCCTGCCAGAACGATTGACCGCCGCCCATCCGATCGCTGCGCTCGGTCAGAAACAACGTCGCCGAAGATCTGGGCGGCATTCGTGGCTTTGCAGAACGAGCTGGCCGGACAGGTCGTGCTCGGTGAACGTCGAGGTGGACGCGCTCAGACCACCGCTGATATCGACGTTGGACCGGCGTTCGTATCTGCCCGTCGCGTTCCACCTGCTGAAGGTCACCTGCCATTCCGCGGACTTCGTTCCGGTGTCGCTCTCGTAGCCGATCGGATACTGAGACGGCTTCGACGTCCCGGCCCCGTCCTCGACGCGTGCCCCGAAGGACAGGTGCGAGTTGATCGGGCGCGAGCGCCAGAGTAGAGGCGGGCCGCGGTCCCCCGGGTGGTGCCGTCGTTGCTGTTCGCCGAACCCAGGTGGTTTGTGAACACGTCCCACCCGCCGAAGACGCTCACATGCCCGGGCAGCGTGTATTCGCCGCCTGCAAACACGCCTTCCCGATCGTTGTAGGGATTGTTGAAGACGCTGAAGTTGCCGGGCGAGAAACGGTGGGCGTCCACCTGAAACTAGCCCTGCTTTCCGGTCCGACGCGTGCCGACGAGCACCGACGGCTTCTGTTCCCAGTTGCTCGCGTTCTTCCGGCGGAAGGACGTCAGCCCCGCGTCACCGATGATCTGCAGCGTCTTTGTGACGTTCACGCGAATCCCGGCTCCCGCGTCGTCACTGGATTCGATCAGGGTGCTGAATTCCTTGAGATCGTGGCTGCGGACGCGCGAGGCGTGCGCGACCACCTCGAACCACTTCGTCACTTTCTGGCTGGCACGTGCGACGAACAGGCTTGTCCGAGGGCTTCGGCATTGGCGGCGAACAGGTCCCTGAACACGGTGACGCGGCCGGCGGTGATCGACAGCGACGTGTTCGCCCCGGCGGCCGAAATGGACCCGCCGCGGAACGTCACCTGCGGCGCGAACAGGTTGCTGAAGCCGTAATCGGTGAGGAACGGCGTGTAGGCGCTGTCGCCTGCGGTGAGATTCCAGGTGAGTCCGCTGGCTTTCAGGTCCTTGACGGCGAACAGTGCGCGACCCAGGCGCGGACATTACCACTGCGAACTGCGTGCGTGTCGAGGCTGAGCGT
This sequence comes from uncultured Acidobacteriota bacterium, assembly GCA_963725415.1. Taxonomy (GTDB): domain Bacteria; phylum Acidobacteriota; class Terriglobia; order Bryobacterales; family Bryobacteraceae; genus CAVRZY01. The sequence goes on from CAVRZY010000283.1 coordinate 4,588, forward strand.
GCCCCAGTTGGTCGTCGGCTGGAACCAGGAGAGGCCGAAGTCCGGCTGATAGCCCTGCAGCCCGCCGGTGCGCGACGGGTCGCCTGTCGTCACATTGCTGGCCGCGATGACCTGGACGGATCCCTGCTGGGCAGCGGCGGGTGCCGCCCCGAGCAGACCGCGATCGTCATGAGCCACCAGCGTCGCATGTTCAGCGTTCCGATCGTCACCGTCGTTTCGCCAACCAGCAGTTCGGGAAGCCCGATGTCGATCCGGACCTCGACCCGGTATTCGCCAGCGGGAAGTGGGGCCTGGCCTTCCTCGGCCAATCGCGATGTTGATGTCGCGCTCGCTCTCGGGCAGGACAGGAACGTCGGGCACAAGGACGCGGACGCACGAGTGTGCTTGTCGTAGATCATCATCTATCCGTTGGTCCGCACGTGTACGGTTCCTGTGTTCTTCAAGGTGACCACGACGCTCGGCGGCTTGCCGGCCTGCTCCCGGGCAGAAACTTCAGCGCCACTTGGCGGCCCAGCTTGGTATCCTCGGCCTTGTAGACCACGCCCATGCCGCCTTCGCCGAGCTTGTCGAGGATGCGGTAGTGCGAGATGGTTTTGCCAACCATGGCCGCCGTCCGGGCCGGAGAATCGGACCCTCTCGTCTGCCTTCGAGATCAATTGTACAGCAACGACGGGCCAATTGAGCTTGTTGACCGGGGATGAAAGCAGCGTCCTGCCTGGATCACGGGCCACTCGGAAGTTGACTTTCTGCCGGCTTTGCGACGAGATCGCTTCAGAGTGGCCGACAGTCTAGGCACAATGCTTGTCCGAGGCGATCACTTGCTTTTGAAGTGCCAGACCGACCACCAAGTTGCAGATGGCGGCAACCCGCGCGATGGAGCCGCTACTCTTCTCGCAATGCCGTCGCTGGCTCAATGCGCGTCGCGCGAATAACCGGCACAACCACCGCCACAACGCTCGCTAACGCCACGAGTAGTGCGCTCGCCGCCAAAGGCAGGACTGCTCGGGCGCCCTCACCGAACAGCAGCGGCTCGAGCACCCGCCGGGCGAGTGCGAAACCGGCAAACCCAAGCAGAACACCCGGCGCCACCGCGACGCCCGCGTAGCGTGCGAACAGACCCGCGATACTCGCTCGCGTCGCTCCGATCGCCACACGAATGCCGACCTCACGCGTGCGGCGCGCCAGCGTAAACGCAATCAGTCCGAACAGCCCGATCCCCGCGACCAGCGCCGCCAACGCCGCGAATACCTGCGATAAGGCCGACAGCATCCGCTCCTGCCACATCGACGTTTCTATCTCCTGCTCCATGGTCGCCATGTCCACCGGCGCGAGCCCCGGGCCAATCGTCGCCAGCATTGCGCGAATCTCACGCATCATCTTGGCCTCATCAATGCGCGTGCGCACGTGAAGCGTCACCAGTTCTTCATCGCCGCTAAAGGCAGAGAAAAACGTCGGCGGCGCTATTTCCCGCATGCCGCGATATTTCACGTCCCGCACCACACCGACAATGCGATAACCCGGGCGGGCTACACCATCGGGACCCGCTCTCCCGAATTCGCGCCCCAGTGGATCCACGCCCGGAAAGAACTGCTTGGCGAGACTCTCGGTCACCACCACGGGTGTCGGATGAGCTTTCGCGTCTGGCGGCGCCAGATTCCGGCCGGCGATGAGCTCCATCCCCATGTTCGTAAAGTGCGTCTCGCTTGCATAATTCACGCTCACGTTCAGCCGGTCCGCCGGCGTGAGCCGCGATCCAGCGGGGCCTATTGTAGTCTTCATCCCCAGGCCGCGCATTAGCGGCCGCCCCGAAAGGCTTGCATCGGCGGTCCCCGGCAACTCGCGCGCCCGCCGCAAGATTTCTTCGTAGACGCGCGGGATCTCCGCGCTTTTCACGCCCGCCATACGCGGTTCCAGCACCGCAACGACGAGCCGTTCTCGCGCGAACCCGGGATCTTGCCGTCTCAGTGCGTCGAGACTCCGCACCAGCGACACGCTTGCGGCCCCAAGTAGAGTCGCAAGTGCCACCTGGACCGCCACGATGACACGTCCAGACACCGGCGCGCTCGCCCGGCTGCCACCCTTTCCCAACACCCGGATCAGGTCAGTGCGCACCGCACTCAACGCTGGCGCAATGCTCACCAGCACCGCCACGCCGGCAGTCGCCGCGATCGTGAACGCGAGCACTCGAAAGTCCGGACTCAGGTCCAGGTTCAGCGGCCGGCGCGATGGCAGGAACGCGATCAGCATCCCTCCGCACCACCGCGCAATCAGCCACCCCATCAGCGCGCCTGCACTGGCCAGCAGGATCGATTCCGAAAGCGTCGCCCGCGCGACATTCCATGGTGACGCGCCCAGACTCAGCCGCAGTGCGATCTCGCCGCGCCTCGCCTCGCCTCGCACCAGCATCAGCCCGCCGACGTTGGCAGCGATAAGGACGAGCAGGGTGGCAATCGCGCCCACCAGGGCGGCCGCAGCCGTCGAAAACTGCTTCCGCATTGCCGACACACCTTGCCCGGCACTCGCCAGCACGACTCTCCGCTGCTTTTCTCGCGCAACATCGCTTGGCGTTACACCCTTTACGCCCTCGAGGTCCGCTTCCACCATCGCAGGGTATAAAACGCGAATCTCGGCTTCTGCTTGCGCAAGTCCGATGCCATCGCGCAGCCGCACAAAAATCATAGCCGGCGCCTGTCGCGTGTCCGGGTTCCCGGTCCACGCCTTCCACGCACTCATCGGTACCCAGACATCAGCGCGACGCTCCAGGTCCAGCCCGCCAAACCCATCCGCCATCACCCCCGCCACAGTGAAGGCTGCACCCCGCAGGCGAACGCCTGACCCAATCGCATCCGCGCGGCCCCCGAACGCGCGTCGCCACAGCGCACCACTTACAACCGCAGGCAGGGACTCTCCCGACCCGCTATCAAAGAAGACGCCCCGCTCAGGGCGCAGCCCCAGCACAGCGAAGTAGTTGTCTGAGACCACCTCGCAGGTGACGGTCTCGACGTGCTGGCCTGCAACGAACGCGGCATCCAAAGGAAAGAACGTAAACACCGCCTCGAACGACTGGCCGCGTTCGGCGAGGACCCGCGCGTAAATGCCACTATGGTCGAAACTGATATGGGTCGCGGAGGCCTCGACTCCCAAGCGCGCCAGCCCTTCCGGCCTCGCGACTGGAAGCGGTCGCAGCAAGAACACGTTGATGGCAGTGAAGATCAGGGTGCTGGCGCCGATACCTAGTCCGAGGAGCACAACCACGCTTGCGGAAAACAGCGGACTGCGGCGGATGAGCCGTAGCGTCATAACCATTCCAGCTTACTCTCAGTCTCGAACTAACTCGCACTGGTTGGATCACGGCCCACTCTTCCATAACGGGCTGCGCGGGCCCCCAACGGCAGCCGAGCACCGGTTGTGGAAGAGTGGCCGACATTACATCCAGAATGCCTCGATGCGGAAAGATGGGAAGACGGGATTGTCACAGGTTGCGCGTCCTGCAGAATCAGATCTGGAACCGAACCGGTGGTTCAAATCGAGCCCCCGCAACCAAGACTCGTCCTCAGTTCACTCGCTTCTGACGGTGTGACCGGCCGACGTCAAGGTCTTCACTGCCGTGTCTGCATCTTTGGCCTTCACCATCACGTAGTCAGTGTCGTACGTCGACAGCGCCAGGATGCTGACACCCGCGTCATTCAATGGCTTGGCCACAGAAACCAGAATTCCGGTAAGTGCAAAATCGAAGGGTCCTTCGATTTTGAAAAGGCGCCATCCGCTCTCGCACTTTGTGCTCTCCGGTGCCTGACCCTCGGCGCATACGATGGACAGTTCTTCAGCAGTTCGGGTGATAGAGGCGAATCCGCTCCCGCGCATCGCCCACGCGGGAATATTCTCACCGGGGCTTAACCGGCAGACGGAGAAGCGGCCATTCATCAGGCGGAGGTTCAGCCGCCAGGTCTTTGCTGGAGTCCGGGGACGAAGCACCCAAAGCGTCTGAACATCGTGTGCGGACACCCAAACGAGACTGCCGCCGACTCGCACGGCTCCGCTGCCCGCCGGCGGGCCAAAACGCTCGACTACGCGGTTCGTGGTAGGATCAATGGCAGCCAGCAGCACTTTCTTCGCGCGCACCCAGACCTGACCGGATCCCGTCGCGATGTCCCCGCCTGTCCCATCCGCTCCAACTGGGACGGTAGCGACAACGCGGTTCGAGCCAGGATCGATTCGACTGACCGATCCGTCGGCCTGATTCAGCACCCAGACTCCTCCTTCACCAGATGCCAGAAAGCGAGGCGTGCGGCCTACCGGGATCGTCGCAACCACGCGGTTGGTGCCGGGGTCGACGCGCTGAACAGAGCCGATCGTGTCGGCTTTGGCCGGCCCCGTGTTCGTAACCCACACGGCGCCGAATCCGAATACTGCCGCATAGGAGTACGGCGCAACTACGATGCGCGCGGTAATCTGATTCGTTTGAGGGTCGATACGTGAGAGTACGCCGGACTGGTCGGTGAGGAGCCAGACCGAACCCGCACCAATGGCAATGCTCAGTTCACCCCGCTGGTCTGCGAGCCCCGTCGGAAGAACGGCTTCGACTCGCGCTGCCTGACGGTCGATTCGGTAGAGGGAGGAATCCTGACAATTGGCGACCCATACGGAGCCGAAGCCGATCTCCATGGCACCGCAAGGCTTGGGAACCGGAACGCTCGCTACTGGCTCGGGACGATCATGCCGCCACTTCTCGATCCGGCCCCGGTTTGTGGTCCAAACAGCGTCTTCATCAGCGACGAGAAAGTCTGGGTAGCCCGGGACGCGCATTGTATATGCTGCTCGTTCAGCAATTGCAGAAAAGGAGGACGGCTCCTGCGGCTCCGCCAATCCTGAAGCCAGCACGCCGACAAGGTAAAGTGGCAAGAGTCTGCTCTTCATAGGGACCCGCACCTTCAACCCGATTATGCGCCTTTTGTCAGTGGCCCTGAAGCCCCTCTGAATGAATGCGTGCACGCGGATTTGCCTGATTAGGACGCGCACCGTTTTAGGCAAGAAGGTGAAGCCGAAACAGTACCACGGGCGCGTTCGGGGCGTTGCGGTCCCCCGCAACCAACGCCTCTCTACATTGCCTCATTAGTGGCACGGAGATGCTCAAGGCAGGCCGCCGTCACAACCGGTTCGAGACTGCTTGCTGGATGGTGCCTGGATCACGGCCCACTCGGAAGCAAACGCGCTGTCCGGAAGGTGAGTGGATCGCGCCCCGGAAGGCCGGACGTGGGGATTCCGAAGTGGTTCCGATTCAAGTCTTGGTAAAGGTCGCACACTCCGATTCGAAAAATACGACGCGGCGTTTGAGAGCCGCAAGCCGGCGCCAACCAGTTGATCGAGGCGCGGCGCAACGGTGATTCGGGGCTCCGGCGGCAACGGCTGGAGGAGTTTCGGATGCTGGGGCGTTCGTACTGACCGGAGAGGCGGCGATTTTCGCCGCCTACTTCTTCACCAAGATCGCTTTCCTCTGGTACAACGTGATCGGGTGCGTCGTGGTGGTCCTGACGGGGCTTCTGATTTCAAGCCTGGAGCCGCCGATCCGAAAAGCCGGCTTCTCAGTCCGACTTTGACCAGACTTCGCCGAACGCCGTTTCGGGGGGAGCTGAACTGGACGGGGCACTTCTCCGGTATGCCGGCTGCGCGGGAGTTGAGCCGGACACGCGGACGCTGCGCCGCCTTTGCGAGAGTCGCGATCGTCCCTGGTCGAAGCCGTGGACCGGCGGAAGAAACCGGTCACCGAGTTGAAGCGGGACTCGCGGCGATTCCCCTTGACGGTCATCAGGAGGCGGGCTTAAAATTATCCCATCGACATCGATGGGAAAATTCAAGAAAGACCAATTACTCGGCAAGCTGGACCTGCTGGTTCTGCGCATTCTCTCGTGCGACGCGAGCATGCACGGGTATGCGATCGCGGAGCGAATCGAACAGCTCTCGGAGAATGTGCTCCAGGTGGGCGAGGGGTCGCTGTATCCAGCGCTGCATCGCATGGACGAGGCGGGCTGGATCCGGTCGGAATCGGCGCCGTCGGACAATAACCGGCGGCTCGGTATTACAGAATCACCGCCGCGGGACGCCGTCAACTCGCGGAAGAGGAAGCAGAGTGGCTGCGCGCCGCGCATGCGATCACCCGAGTGTTGAGGTTGGCCTGATGGGATTCTTCGGCTGGCTCGCATCTTCTCTCCAGGATCTCCGCCACGGTATCGTCTTGCTGCACCGCGACGCCGGTATCTCTCCCCTCATCGTGCTGGTGCTCGCGCTGGGGATCGGCGGCAACGCGGCCATCTTCACTCTGCTGAAAGCCGCTTTCCTGGACCCGCTGCCGTATCGCGATGCAGGGCGGCTGGTGACCATCATCGAGAACAACGGTGGGGACCCGACTGTTTCCGAGTTTCTCGAGATTCGCGAGCGCAGCCGCACGCTGGAGCAAGTCGCGTTTGCCGAGCACCGCGACATGCAGCTCTCCGGAACCGATGAGCCCGTGCGTGTTTTCGCCGCGCGCGCCACAGCCTCCTTCTTCCCGCTGCTGGGGGTGAATGTGTCGCTGGGCCGGACGTTTCTTGCGGAAGAGAATCAGCCGGGCCGAACTCCCGTGGTCCTCCTGACCGACGCCTTCTGGCGCTCGCGAATGGGAGCGGACCCTGGCGCACTGGGACGGACGCTTCGTCTCGATGGCGCACCTGCTCTGGTTGTAGGCGTGCTCCCGCCAGGGTTTCACTTCGACTATCCGACTCTCCGCATTCCGGAGCCGGTGGACATCTACGTCTCGTTTCCGATAGAGTCTTCCGCTCCTCTTCGTTCGAGCGGCGGCATCCGGGGGGAGCGCCGCCTGCTCGCCCGCTTGCAGGGGGGCATCACACACGCGCAAGCGGAATCCGAGTTGCGGAGCATCGGAAGCGCTTTAGTGCGCGACCATCCCTCGGCGTATCGTAATCGCGATGGCGGACCGAGCCGCTTCACTTTTGAAACGCTCCCGCTGCGGGACGCCATCGTGGGGACGCAACGCTCCCTGCTTTGGCTGCTGTTGGGAGGCGTCAGTGTATTGTTGCTGATTGCGTGCGCGAATGCGGCGCAGCTTCTGTTGGCGCGCTCGCTGCGACGAGGACGGGAGGTTGCGATTCGCGCGGCCCTGGGCGCGAGCCGGCTCCGCCTGATCCGCCAGTTTCTTCTGGAGGGACTGGTTCTGGCGGCATGCGGCGGAGCGGCCGGGCTGCTGCTGTCCGGCTGGATTGCGCGCCTCCTGGTTGCCAGGCTTCCAGTGCGCAGTCCACTCCTCGAGTCGGCCCATTCGGACACGCGAGTGATCGGGTTCACCCTGGCGATATCGCTGATTTCGGCGATCGTGTTCGCCATCATCCCGGCGGTGAAGGGGAACCGGTGGACACCGGGCCCGGCCCTCAGCGCGCGCGTCGCCGCCGGTGAGGGAAACCGGTGGCGCCACGCGATGATCGCGATCGAAGCGGCGCTCTCCGTGTTCCTGCTGTGTGGAACGGGGCTGGTGGCGCAGAACCTGTGGACGCTGATTTCGACGCCCATGGGTTTCGATCCGAACCAGGTGCTGGCGATGCGGCTGAAGCTGCCGTCCCGGCAGCAGAGCGCGTTGGACTCGAAAGCGAGCCGGCCGTTTCAGGAGTACCTGGAGAAGATCGCCGCCATCCCGGGAGTGGATTCGGCCGCCACGGTGACAGGCCCGCCGCTGCGCCCCGCGCGAGGGGGCCCTAGCGAAATCGTCGGAGTGACAGACCAGACCGGCGCACTCAAAAGCGTGATCGGGGATAACCATCTGGTCAGCCCGGATTACTTCCGCACGCTGCGGATTCCGCTGCTCGCCGGGCGCACCTTCCGCGATGACGATGTGGCTGGACGGCCCTGGGTCGCGGTGGTGAATCAGGAGTTCGCGCGCCGCTTTGGACTCGGCGCGGACGTGGTCGGGAGGCAGATCTTCGAGCCGAGCCAGCCAATGACGATTATCGGAATGGTCGGCAATGTCCGGACTCGGGGCCTGCAGACCGCCCCGTATCCGGAAGTCTATCTATCGTCCCTACAGTTTTCCTGGGCGAACGTCTACCTGGTTGTGCGTTCGGCGATTCCGCCGGCGCAACTGGTGAAGCTCGTGAAGGCGGCGATCGAGTCCTCGAACTCCGAGCAGGCCGTGTTTGGCGTCTTGACCATGGAGGAGCTGATTGCGGACTCGGTGACCCAGCCACGGTTCCACGTGTTCCTCATCGGCGCCTTCGCGCTGCTCGCTGTGGTGATGGCGGCGGCTGGGATGTACAGCGTGATCTCCTGCCTGGTCTCGCAGCGCACCAGCGAGATTGCGATCCGCATTGCGCTAGGCGCCACTCGCGGCGCCATTGTCCGGACCATCCTGGGAACGACGAGCGCGTGGGTGGTGACAGGGCTCGCTGCCGGCCTCGGCCTGGGACTCGTGACCAGGAACACGGTCCGTTCGCTTTCGAGCACCGCGGTGGAGGGCTCGCCGTGGATGTACGTCTCGGTGGTGCTGTTCTTTTTGGTGTTGATGCTGGTGGCCGCCTATATGCCCGTGCGGCGAGCCAGCCGGCTCGATCCCAGCGTGGCTCTGCGCTGCGAGTAGAGGCTTACTTCACACGGGTAATCCAGGCCGGAGTGACTCAAAACCGCCCAACCCTGCGGCGTCCTCCGTTGCTAGACCCCTGCCCTGGGGGTCTGCGTGGTCCAGCCGGGTCATGCCAATGGATCGAGGCGCCCGGCCTCTGTCGTTAGTCAAGTACTACCTTGCGATGGTGTCAGTAGGCGAGGCCGGCACGGAGAAGCGAGCCCGGACCCCTGCACTGACGGAGGCCGGCTTCCCGGTTTGGGCATCTATGGGACACCATACTGTGCGTGCCTTTGCCAGGACGCTCCGGTCCGTTGCTCGGAGTAATTCGGTATAGCGTTCGAACCTAATCCGGCTTGCGGTTCCGACCCACGTCCTGGCGATGATCCCGTCGCCGAGGAAGGCCGGCTGCATATAGTCGATCTCGTGACGCACAACAACCCACCGCAGTTTCGCTTGGTCAGCGGCGGGCGCCGCAGCCTTCCAGTGTGCCACCGCGACCTCCTGCACCCAGCGCAGGTAGGCGACGTTGTTGACATGGGCCATCTGGTCGATATCAGCAGCCTCGACCGAGATCGCAAGTTCAAAAGCTTCCGAGGCTTGGCTCATCTCGTTTAGTATCCCGCCGCAGACCCCCTTCACGCTGGCTTGCGCCGGGTTTCGTCCAGCTCGACCTGCCGGGGCCGCGGGCTATTCGCAGCCCAGGGAAGCCAGGGGTTGGGATCGGGCGCCGCGGCGCGCGGGGGCCGAGCATGGCCAGCACGGCCGCCGCGAAACCCACACCCGGGCCGGCGAGAGTGTCTGTTGCCGGGCTGATGATAACCGGAGCAACCGAAGCACGTTCTCCCACAGGATCTTGCTCAGGCCTCTGTCGGACGGCGCCAGCCGGCGCAGTGCAGCGAGCGTCTGTTTTCCCCAGCACTGCGGCCCGTCCATGCCCCTGTGCAGGCAATCGGAGCCGAATAGCAGCTTGTCCTGATGCCGGCTCAGAAATCGAATTCATTGGCAACAAGGCCGTTGTCCGAATCCCAAGGGCCCGCTGATGCCGCAGTAGCCACGTCTCGCCATGCGTCGGGTATGGGGGGTGGCAGTGAATGTCAAACACCGTGTGCGACTCGATGGCAGATCACTCCGATTGCGCTGACCTGCGGCGGCACTTGGTCGGGTGACCAACATCACGGCCAAGTGCCGGCAACGCTCATTCCGAGCTTCTGCGAGGAGCGCCTTTTCGGGCGGAATCCGTTGAGCCCAGGGCCTGTACGCCGTGGGCGTCTTCTGGAACAATAGAGAATATGTACAAGCTACTGCTTTGCACAGTCGTGGTCGCCATGGCCGGCGTGGCGCAGGATTATAAGGTCACCGGCAAGATCCAAATCGGTGGGGCTGGTGGGTGGGACTATCTCACCCCCGACCCCGCTGCGCATCGCCTGTTCGTTTCGAACGCAACCAGGGTGGTGGTGGTGGACACCGTCTCGGCCAAAGTGATCGGCGAAATCCCCAACACCCAGGGCGTGCACGGCATCGCTCTTGCGCCCTCCCTAGGCAAAGGATTCATCAGTTGCGGCCGAGCCAATCAGGTGGTGGTCTTCGACCTCAAGACACTCAAGGTCACCGGCGAAGTGGCGACCGGCCAGAACCCGGATGCGATCTCCTATGAACCCGTCTCCGGCCGCGTGTTCACCTTTAACGGGCGCTCCAATGATGCCACCGCCTTCGACGCCCAGACGGGCACGGTGTTGGGCACCATTCCCCTCGGCGGCAAGCCCGAGTTCGCGCAGCTCGACGGCAAAGGCATGATCTACGTGAACAATGAGGACACCAGCGAGATCCTGGAGATCGATGCCAAAGCGCTCAAAGTGACGCGCAAGTGGCCGCTCGCCCCCTGTGAATCCCCATCCGGCCTCGCCCTGGACCTGGGGCATCAGCGCCTTTTCTCGGTTTGCGCGAACAAGCTCATGGCCATCAGTGACGCGGCCGCCGGCAAGTTGATGACTACACTCCCAATCGGCGCCGGCTCCGATGGGGTCGCCTTCGATCCCGGCACAGGTCTGGTTGTGAGCGCAAACGGCGACGGAACGATGACTTTCGTGAAGCAGGTCAACGGCAAGTATGAGGTCGTGCAGACTCTGAAGACGGAGCCGCGGGCCCGCACCATCACTGTGGACACCGCAACACACCGCTTCTACTCGCCGACGGCCGAGGTTGGCCCCGTCCCGGCGCCGACCGCGGACAACCCGCGCCCGCGTCCGCAGGCCGTGCCGGACACCTTCCACCTCATCGTCGTCGGCCGATAGAGCCGGCCGCCGCCCCCGGGCGCAGGACGATCCGTGCGCTTGCAGCCTCGCCGGCTACGGACGATCTCGCTGCTGTTGCCGCTGACCAAGCCGGCGGGACTGCAACCTGAAGCCGCCTGATGCCCATTGCGCCCTGTAGACCTTCTCTGCCTCTCGGTTTCGAACGAAGTGCGCGGGAACTGGCTTCACTCGTTCTCTCCCGAGCTCGGCAGCCCTCTCCAGCGCATGCCCGCCGATCCGAACCTCGAAGCCCCTAGCTCCAGTAATCCCTATCCAAACTCCTGTGCTGCACCGCCTCCGCCAGATGCTTCGCCGAAACCGTCTCCGCCCAGCCCAGGTCCGCGATCGTCCGCGCCACCTTCAAGATCCGGTCGTGCGCCCGCGCCCGCTCGACCCGCTCCCGCATCTCCGCCGAGCACGACGCCCCGTCCTCCCCCGCCCGCATCTCCTTAAACGGCACCGCCGGCGCCTCGATGTGCAGGTCGATGCGGTCCAACAGCGGCCCCGAGATCTTCCCCAAGTACCGCTGGATAATCGTCGGCGTGCAGCGGCACTCGCGGGTGGCGTCCCCGCAGTAGCCGCACGGACATCCACGAGTCCAATAAAAACGTCATCGAGCGCACCTATGTCGCGTGTGGGTCGCCAAAACTCAATCGTGATCGCGCATGGGGTCGCAGTTCTGGTCTGGATGGCCGCTGGCATGCCCGGTGCGCTGCGTTAACGCAGAAGCCCAGGACCGCGGTGTGGCCAGCGGGAGACCGCATGACCATTTACGATTCAGCCGCCCAGCCCGCGCCAGGTTGAGGCGCGCCCCTCGCCGATCCCCGGCCTGCTGATCCTGGCCCTGCCGGTAGCGCTGCTGACCCTCGGGGACCACCCTTGCCTCCGAGCAAAGTATACTGGAAGGGACGGCTCGCAGCAGGTCCACGATTGTGGAGGAACCACACGCGAGGCCAAGGCGTTCGGGCCGGACCAGGAACCCGGCAATCGTGCATCACTTTGAAGACCAGTTCTTAACCGGCAATCACGAAAACCTGGAGATGCCCTTTGACAAGGAGGTCGCCAAGTTTTTTGAGCCGGACGAACTGCACGGGGCGGAAGACTTCCATACGGTCCAGCCGGAGGAGTCGATTTACGCCGATGACCCCGTGCGAGTCTACCTCCGGGAAATGGGAGCGGTTCCTCTGTTGACCAGGCAAGGCGAGCTGGACCTCGCGCGGCGAATGGAACGCGGCAAGTTGAGAATGCAGAAAGCCATCAGCCGCTCCGCGCTGGTGCAAGTGGTCGTCCTGGGTCTGGCAGACCAGCTCAAGAAGGCAACCCAAGAGCTGGAGAATCTCGTGGATATCGGCGACCTTGAGGAAGATCCGGCCGCTGATGAGAAGCGCCGCAGCGAGATCCGGCAGTTGTTTGCCGACGTCGTCGTGCTGCACAAGAAACAGCAGCAGTTGGGCGAGAAGCTGGAGACCGTTCCGCTGGCCAGCAAGAAGTTGCGGCGGCGCTGCCAGGGCAAGCTGGCTCGCGCCAAGGTGGAGACCTCGCTGGCCGTCCGCAAGATCTCTTTCCTGCTGACTAAGTGGAAGGAGTTTGCCAGAGAAATCGAGCGGGCGGTTGAAGAACTCAGCCAGTTGGAATTTGAGATCAAGAGAATCCAGGAGCGAAACGGGCACGCTTCCCAACTGAAAATCAGGGAACTGCGGCGCGAGATCCGCAAGCGGGAAGCCGCCGCGGGCGCTTCGGCGGTCGAGCTGAACCACACTCTCAACGTGATCCGCCAGGGCGAGATCGAGGCCCAGAGGGCCAAGAAAAGCCTGGTGGAAGCCAACCTGCGACTGGTGGTCTCGGTCGCCAAGAAATACGTCAACCCCGGCTTGCACCTGCTGGACTTCATCCAGGAGGGCAACATCGGCCTGATGCGCGCCGCCGACAAATTCGAGTACCGGCGCGGCTACAAGTTCTCCACCTACGCAACCTGGTGGATCCGGCAGGCGATTACGCGGGCCATCGCCGACCAGTCCCGAACCATCCGCATTCCGGTGCACATGAACGATCGCATGAACAAGTTCCGGCGGGCCAACCGGCAACTGGAGAAGGAGCTTGGCCGCGCACCGAGCAACGACGAGATCAGCCTCCGGATGGACATGTCGGTCGAGAAGCTGCAGAAGCTAAAGACGATTTCCCGCGTTGCGGTGTCTTTGGAGACGCCGCTGGGCCGCGACGGCGAGTCCGCGCTGGGCGACTTGATCGAGGACCGCTGGGTGGGCTCTCCGGCGGACGCGGTGATCGACTCGAACGTGCGGGACGAAACCGCCAATATCCTGAAGACGCTCTCTCCCAAGGAGGAGAGGGTGATCCGGTTGCGCTTCGGGATCGGGTGCGAGCGCGAACACACCTTGGAGGAAATTGGTCAGGAGTTCGAGGTCACCCGCGAGCGGATCCGCCAGATCGAAGCCAAGGCCCTGCGGCAGCTCCGTTCTCCGCAGCGGGCCCGCCATCTCCGGGCCCTGCTGGCTGCCTGCTGGAGTTGGAAACCGAGCCAATAGGTAACCTTCATCGGTCACCCCTTCCACCGGCCCTAGAACACATACACCCTTACTGCAATGACGGCTCTCTCCAGCGCATGCCGGTGCCAGGCAGCTAACGTTGGAGCGTTTTGAGAACATCTGCCCGATCTACCCGCTTGTGGTTCGCCACGGCTCGAAGAATGCTGTTCAACGTCGCAAGGCGTAATGCTTTGTGTGCAGGCACGGCGATACGGTGATGCGACGGTGTGTCCGTCTGGAGGATGACATGACTGCCCTGTTGATGGATCTGCGTGTAATGCCACGCGCGACAGAGGACCTCTATAAGATCGAGGCCGCTGAGTCCCGAGGGAGCTTCATCAGGCCACCAGCACTTTATCCCGGACCAGGCGAAGGCGGATTCTGGCGGGTCTCGGCTGGTCGAAGAAGAAGGCCGAGACGGCCTCTTTCACGTTGGCCCGCAACTGCTCCCAAGAGTCGCCCTGTGTGAAGATGCTTTCCGTCAAGCACTCAGCGTAGAAACCGCCATCTGCCTCCTGGGTAACCTCGAACACGAGTTCGTTCACGATTTCAACTGTAGAGCATCCTGCAACTCCCCGCAACGATCCGCCTGTTCAGGTCCAGTAACTTCGATCCAAACTCCGATACTGCACCGCCTCCGCCAGATGCTTCGCTGACACCGTCTCCGAGCCGCCCAAATCCGCGATCGTGCGCGCCACCTTCAAAATCCGGTCGTGCGCCCGCGCCGACAGCGCCATCTTGCGCACCGCCAGCTCCAGCGTCCGCTCCCCGGCCTCGTCCAGTCGGCACAGCTTCCGCAGCACCCGGATCGGAATCTGCGCGTTGTAAAACCCCCGCGCCTGCTGAACGGCCCGCGCCCGCTGGACCCGCTCCCGCATCTCCGCCGAGCACGACGCCCCGTCCTCGCCCGCCCGCATCTCCTTGAACGGCACCGCCGGCACCTCGATGTGCAGGTCGATGCGGTCCAGCAGCGGCCCCGAGATCTTCCCCAAGTACCGCTGGATGATCGCCGGCGTGCACCGGCACTCCCGCGTCGCGTCCCCGTAATATCCGCACGGGCACGGATTCATCGCCGCGACCAGCATGAAGCTGGCCGGGAACGACAGCGTCATGTTGGCTCGCGCAATGGTCACCGAACCATCCTCCAGCGGCTGGCGCAGCAGCTCCAGCACGTTGCGAGGGAACTCCGGGAACTCGTCCAGGAAGAGCACGCCGTGGTGCGCCAGGCTCACCTCGCCCGGCCGCGCGAAGCCGGTCCCTCCCCCGATCAGCCCGGCATCCGAGATGGTGTGATGCGGCGAGCGGAACGGCCGCTCCGACAGCAAGCCTGCTCCCGGCAGCAGCACCCCCGCCACGCTGTGCACCTGCGTGGTCTCGATGGCCTCGGGAAAAGTCAGCGGCGGAAGAATCCCCGCCAGCCGCTTGGCCAGCATGGTCTTGCCCGACCCCGGCGGCCCTATCATGAGCACGTTGTGGCCTCCGGCCGCCGCCACCTCCAGCGCGCGCTTGGCGGTGGTCTGCCCGCGCACGTCCCGAAAATCCGGCGCGGAAGCCTCGACCTCGCGCGACGATTCCAGCGCCACTCGCACCGGAGCGAACCGCTCCGGCTCCCTCACCAGCGCAACCACTTCCGCCAGGTGCCTCACCCCGTACACCTTCACGCCCTCAACCACCGCCGCTTCTGCGGCGTTGTCCCGCGGCACAACCAGGTTGGCGATTCGCTCCCGCCGCGTGCACACCGCGATCGACAGCGCGCCCCGCACCGGGCGGATCGCTCCGTCCAGCGACAGCTCCCCCACCAGCACGTAGCCGTCCGTCGAGCCCACCGTCCCCATCGCCCCCAAGATCCCCACCGCCATCGGAAGATCGAACCCCGCCCCTTCTTTGCGCAGGTTGGCCGGCGCCAGGTTGATCGTCACCGCCTTGTTCGGGTAGCCGAAGCCCGAGTTCATCAGCGCCGACTTGATCCGCTCCCGGCTCTCCCGCACCGCCGTGTCCGGCATCCCCACCGTGATGAAGTCCCGCGCGCTCCCCGCCGGGTACATGTCCACTTCCACATCGATCAGATGCCCCTCGATGCCGTAGACGGCGGCGCTGCGCGTCCGAAACAACGCCATACGCGGATTCAGTATAGCGGAAGCGGGAATCCGGCGCTTCGGGTGCGCAATGGGGCTCGGTCGGGGGCAGTTTGGGTTCGTTGGGGACGGGAATGGGTTCGTCCCTGGCGTGTTGAGGCCAGACGGCAGCCGGCACAAAGCCGGTATTTCGGGCGATCGGCGTGGATTTGGTCCCCGGGGACCATGAAAAACTTAAATTTGGACGAAGGAAGCCAATGGGGCGCCTGGGGCGCCAACATCGACGCAAGGCGGTCGATATTAAGGAGTCAGGAGCCAGAATCCCGTTAACAGAATAGCAGAGGGGCGTGAGGTCGGAGGGGCTGGGTGAGGGGGAACGTGTTGAAAAGGCAGGGGAAAGATTTAGGGGGGATGCGGTGATTGCTCCCAAGAGTCGCGCTGTCGATGGCAGCCTGGTGGCGGTCGGGAGGCCGCATGTGCCACTGTTAAGCCTGGCACTGTTGGAGCGAAATCTGCTAGAAGGGGGGCTTTTCATGCAGAAACACGTCGGGCTGTTCGTAACTCTTGCGCTGCTGGCCGTCGTTGTGATGTTCGGGCACGGCTGCTGCCGGCATCGCACCAACATCGGCCGCTACGTGGCAAGGCCGAAGGATCCTGGCAGCATTAACGTGGTGGCGTACGGAGACACGCGCACAGGTTTTTTTGGGCTCGGAGACAATTGCCGCCAGCGCACTCACGCGGCTGTCGTCAAGGCAATTCTGCGGAACAAAGAGTCCATTGATGGAGTCATCTTCACTGGCGATGCCGTGGTCAGCAACTTCCCGCTGTGGAGAGACACGTACTGGCGCGACTTCCTCAACGTCACGGAATACTTCGTCAGACCCCCTGGATACACTGGCACCGGACCCGCGATCCCGTTCTACCCGGCAATCGGGAACCACGAAGCCATGTATGTTACCCAGACCCCGGAAGAACGGGCCCCATACCGTCGTGCGGAACCTGAGGATCGCGCTCTCGGCGCGCGACTCGCGGGAAAATCGCCTTCCCTCGCCTATGATATGGGCGAAGCCGCTGCGGCAAAGCCCACGCGAGCGCTCCGGGGCGGCATCGATCACGAGTCTCCTGAGGGACAGAAGTTCCTTTCGCAAGCGGTCGAAAACCTCAGAATGAAGGACAAGGCTCCTCAAGCGGCGTACGATCTTGGCTATTTCCTGGGTTACCTGCAATACCTCTTTTACAGGATGGCGAAGGAGGACCGGGCAGCGGGAGACGCGGCCGTGCTCAGCCAAGCCTACCTCCAGCGGCCCGAGTACGATTATCTCAAAGACCTCGTGTGCCCAGACAAGCCTTGCAAGCAGCCCAGGGCGTACTACTCCAGCGTGCTGGAAGCCCCGGCGGGGGTCAAGGTGAAGTTGATTGCCCTCGCCACCAACTCCCTGGACGATCCGAACCAGATCGAATTCTTCAAGAAGGAAGTCGGCGGCTTTAACGACGGTCCCATCATCGTCTTCGGCCACCATCCCCCCATAACCGACGAGGCCCTCGAGGCCGCTCCTTACTGGGATAAGGCATCGTGGCAGCAATACCGGCCCTACATTACTAGCCCGGAAGGCAGGAACATCCGGCTATGGATTTTCGGGCATGTACACAACTACCAGCGTATGAGTGCTCCGGGCGCCGCGCCGAGCGGAGCGGCTTCTCCAGTCGAGATCGCTTCGCCCGTCATGCTGGTCGCAGGAGGCGGCGGGGCGGCCGACCTCAACGTCGGCCCATCCGAGTTCCAGTGGTGGCCGCAGGCCTGGCCGAAACCGCTCGCGAAACAATTGTTCAACTACGTCAAGATCCTTGTCACGAACGACAGGATCGAGGTTAACGCGTTCGGCGCCGCTTGCGGAAACAAACCGTTCGTCCCGATTGACAGCTTTCAAATCAGCTTGAAGTAGCGCATCACAGAGGCTGCCGCTCTACGCCCGCCCGCGCAGCCTCCGTTTGTAATTGCGACAAATCCCCTGAGGTGGACACGGTCAAGGATCAGAGTCCGGGTGGCTGAGGCCGGCGAGTACCGGCTGGAAGTTCAGCGCCGGGGAGAGCGCAGGACGATTTCCTTGAGCTTTGGCAGAGGCACCTGGAACTACTTACTATAGAGAGATGGTGGCGCGCTTTCTGCTGGCGGCATTTGCGCTGGCCCTCCCGCTGCTGGCGCAGACGCCCTGCCCGCCCACGCCCGCCTACTCGCCCTGCGACCTGGTCTTCGAACTCACGGAGCAGGAGGCGGCGGCGCATCCCAATCCGTACCTCAGCGTCGAGCTGGAAGCCGAGTTTCGCTCGCCGCGGTTCCGCACCTTCCGCATGCCCGGATTCTGGGACGGCGGGCGGCGCCTGGTGATCCGTTTTGCGCCCACCGATCCGGGCGACTGGATTTTCCGCGTCACCAGCAACATCCCGCGCTTCCATGAGAAAGAGGGCCGCCTCACGGCCACCGAGTCCGGATCGCCGGGCTTCCTGAAGCCCGCCAACGTCCATCACTGGGCCTACGTGGATGACATCAGAAAAACTCCTCACCTCTGGATGGGCGACACGCTCTACAGTTTCCCCCTCGTGCCGCGTCCGCTATTCGAGCAAATCATCGACGCGCGCGCCCGGCAGAAGTTCAATCATCTGCGCGGCGTGCTCCTCTCCCGGGTCGATGAACCCGCCAAATCGTTTCCCACGCCGGACCAGCCCAACCCCGACCATTTCCGCGAAGTGGATCAGCGCATCCTGTACATGAACCGCAAGGGCATCATCGCCGACCTGGTGCTGGCCAATGATGAGAACCACCTGGCCAAATGGTTCCCCACCTGGCAGCAACGCGAGCGATACATCCGCTACCTGGTGGCCCGCTATTCGGCCATGCACATCACCTGGCAGGGCGTGCAGGAGTTCGAGGAGTACGAAAACGGGCGCGCGCTTCTGAAGGAGATCGGCCTGCTGCTGAAGAAGCTCGATCCCTACGATCAGCCGCGCTCCACGCACACCGTAGCGACCTCCGCACCGCTGCTCGGCGACGGCTGGATGGATTACGTGGTCTACCAGTCCTCGGCCGACCCGCTTGGCGCTATCGAGCATCAGCTTTACCCGGCGCCGTTCGTGAACGCCGAGTTTGCCTACGAGGACAGCGGCGCCGGCCGCACGCATCCCCACCACGTGGACACGGATACCTTCCGCCACCGGCTGTGGAACGCCGCCATGAACGGGCAGTATCCGACCTTCGGAAACACCGGGACCTACGGGGGGCGCAAACTCGAGGTTGACGCGAAGTACCTGGACTCGCCCGGCGCGCGCCAGATGAGCGTCTGGTTCGATTTCTTCTCGCGCACCCGGCACTGGGAACTGGAGCCCTTCTTCGACGTCGATGGCGGCCGCGCCCTGGCCCTGGAGGGCGTCGAGTACATCATCTACATCGAGAAGCCTGGCCCGGTCGAGGTGCTGGTCGAGAAACACGGCTACGACCTGGCCTGGTTCAACCCCATCACGGGGGAGTACCTGAGGCAGAAGAAAGGTTTCAAAGGGGAGCGGTTCTCCGGCGAGCCGCCCGACAAAAACCACGACTGGGTGCTGCACATCTCGCGCGAAGGCCACAAGGAGTCCATGCTGCGGTCTTACAAGTTCGAATCGGGGCCCATCCTGATGCAGGAGCTCGAACAGAGCCCGCAGAAGACTCCCTTCCAAATCGTCGAACCCGCGCAGGATACTCTGTCCGTCTCAAAAGCCGCCACGTATTCGGCGAAGGTGACGCGGGACACGCGCGCCACGCACTCGATGATGTGGTTGTGGACCGCGGAGGCCCCAGTTGACGGACAGGGCTACCGGGTGCTGGGCGTGGGCCCGCAGGGCACCTTCACCATCCCGCGCCGCCTCGCCGCCAACTACCCGGCCGTGCTGGATGTGCGCCTGTTCGGAATGAACGCCAACGGAAAGCTGTACGCGCTGGACAAGATCTTCAAACTCACCGAATGATGGCCCGAATCCTCGCCCTCGATACGACCACGGAATTCGGCAGCCTGGCGCTGCTGGCTGGCGATGGTGTGGTCGATGAACTACTGCTGCACTCCAGCGAAGGTTTCGGCCACGTCCTTTACGAACACCTGGCCCGGTTGCTCGAACGGAATGCCTGGGAGCTGAGAGAGGTAGACTGTTTCGCCGCGGCCGCTGGGCCGGGTTCCTTCACCGGGGTGCGGGTGGGACTGGCCGCCGTCAAGGGCCTGGCGGAAGCGACGGGGAAGCCCGTGGTAGCCGTATCCAACCTGGCGGCCATCGCCTCCTTTGGCGTGGGGCCCCGGCGCGCCACCCTATTGGACGCGCGCCGTGGCGAGATCTACGGCGCGGTGTACAATGCAGCACTGGAGATCGTCTCGCCCGAAATCGTCACCAAATTTTCTCACTGGCTGGAGATCCTGCCGCAAGGGCAACTCGAATTCCTCTCGACCGACTTTGCGCCCTTCCGGGCCGCGCTGATCGGCACACGTTTCGAGGGCCTGCCGGTGCGCGAAGTCCCGCGCGCCCTGGCGGCAGCCATCGGCAGGATCGCCGCAGCGCAATTCGCGGCCGGCCTCGCGCGTGATCCTGCCGAGATCGACGCCAACTACGTCCGCCGCTCCGACGCCGAGCTCTTCTGGAAAGACAACTGAGCCTTACGGCGTATCCACCTTCACGATCACATAGGTGAACTGCTTGCCCGGTTCGACCAGCACCTGGTGCGGGGTCTTGGCCGGAATGTTCACGATGTCGCCGGGGCCCAGCTTAGTCTTTTGTCCGCCCTGGATGGACGGTCCCCGGATCTCGCCCGGCGCCGTGGTCTTTCCTCCCACCACCTGGCCGCCCGCTACCAAGCTTGCCTCTCCGCTCTGCACGATGAAGATGTCCGTCTGCGTCTCGTGCAATTCGGCCTCCCCGTCGCCTTCCCTATGAACTACCGCGAAGGAGTGGTTGCCGAACCTCCCGAGCTGCGCGGAGGCGAACTTCTGAGCATTGATCTTGGGCGACAGCTTGGCGCCGAAACCCTTCAATTCCGCAGCCGGCCAGCGCACATGCCCGGGCGGCTCGACGCCCATGCTGGGAAGCCCAGCCAGCGCAAACAAAACGATCAAGGTTTGTTTCATCACGATTCTCCTGGAAGCTATGCCAGCTTGACCTTGGGGATGCGTTCCTGAACCGGCGGCAGGGACGGGAATTCGGTGTACGGCTCGCTCTGGTACCAGTAGCCCACCGAGAAAAAGTTGTCGCCCCGATCGTTGGCGTGGCCGTGCTCCATGGTGTGCTTCAGATAACGCGTGAAGGTGACGGGGTTGTCGCCGTGCCAGCGATAGCAGCAGTAACGCCCGCCCGTCCGCTCCGCCATGATGATGATGGGCGCGCCGTAGTAATGGTGCGCGAAGGGCGTGGCCCCGTCCCGCCCCCAAAATTCCAACTGCCCAAAAAGTAATCCTCCGAACCGGTGCCGATGATCACGGGCTTGCTCTCGTCGTCCACGAAAATCATGTCGTCGCCTTCGCCCATCCAGCCATCGGCATTGATCAGCACGCCCAGGGTGACCCCCATCAGGTGCCCCCGCCCCCGCGTCTCCAGGTACACGTAGTTGTCCTTGCCGTCCGGATTCAGTTTCGATCCGGTATTCGCCACGCACGGCGAGCATTGCCGGTATTGCGCATGGAAATACAGCACGTCCTCTGGAAGCGACGGCGCCAGCAGGTAGTCGATGTTGGAGTAGAACGCGCCTACGTCCCGCTCGCCCTCGTTGGTGACGGTCCAACGCGCGGACTTGCGGAAGGGCATGGCGAAATAGCAGTTCAACGAGCGCCCAGGCGAACAAGCCAGATAGGCCGATTGATAGACCTGGTATTCGCCCAGGTTCAGCCCGAAGAAATCGCCCACCGGAGCCTCCACGCTGGGCTTCGGGTTGCCGTCCCAGTAGCCCCGCAAAACCAGTTCCTTCAAGTGGTTCCGGCTCTGCGCGGAAATTGTAAACCAGATGTGCGAGATCACTCCGGGCCCCTCCGAGTTGAACAGCAACTGTGTTGCGCCCGGCTTGATCTGCCACCGGTCGGCGTTCCCGCCGGTGCGATCGTGGCTGGACTGCTTCAGTGACTTGTAGTCCTGAGCGCGGGCGTAGTCCGGCAGCAGACTGAACCTGCCGCCGGCGCGCGTCTGGGCCTGAGCGGCCGCCGGCGCGGCGGCCGATACCCCCGCTAACGCCATGATTCGCTGTAAGAAACCACGACGCCCCGCTGGGCTGCCTGCATTCCTCATCATAGGTATCTCCTTGGTCAAGATGTGCACCACTCCGAGAGGGGGATTATACCGAACCTGCGCCCCCGGCGGCAGGGTCCGGGCGGACCCGGCTGGTCCCCGAGCAAGGAATCACCAGTTCGAGGGCCGAGGAACTGGTACGCATGGGTCGGCCGCCCGCAGCGGGTAGGTCGCCGTGACCGTGGCCTGGTACTACCCTGAGCTGCTCGCTGCTGGCGCTCGGGGTCGCTGAAAACCACGTGGCCAGCCACAAGATCCCTGCTTTCTCACGAATAGCAGAGCGCTCTAGGCCGGATTAAGCAGAATCTCAGCGCTTTTTCATGGTGACGGGGATTGACTTAGTACTAATAGCCGTTCTAGAATCTTAGGTTGTGGTTTGGAGTGTCCGAGATGACTGAACAAGATACAGCGGTCCAGCACGAAGGCGCCCGACCCAGTACCAACCTACAGACCACGGCCGCCATTCGCATCCTCATCGCTGACGACCATCCCATTTTCCGCGACGGTCTCCGCAGATTGCTCAGCCTGGAGCAGGACTTCGAGGTGGTGGGCGAGGCCGGGGAGGGCAACCAGACTCTCGATTTGGTCCAGCAGATCAACCCCGATATCCTGCTGCTGGATCTGCGCATGCCGGGCCGCGACGGCTTCTCGGTCCTGCAACACTTGAAGTACTCGGGCAATAAGACCAGAGTCATTGTGCTGACCGCCTCAGAAGACAAGAACGAGTTCGTGCAGGCCATGAAATTCGGCTGCGCGGGCATCGTTCTGAAGCAGACTGCCACTGACCTGCTCTACAAGAGCATTCGTAAGGTCCATGCCGGGGAAATCTGGCTGGATTCACACACCACCGCGGCCGTCATGCGGCAGTTTGCGTCACCCTCCAAGGGCGTCCCCGGACCGGACCGCAATGCCCGGGAACGCAGCCCTTTGAGCCAGCGGGAGCGGGAGATCGTGAGCCTGGTGGCCCAGGGCTTCAAGAACAAGGAGATCGCGGAAAAGATCTTCATCAGCGAGCAGACGGTCAAGAACCACCTCCACAACATCTTCGACAAACTGGGGGTCTCAGACCGCCTGGAGCTGGCCCTCTACGCCATCCACAAAGGGCTCCACACCGAGATCGAAGACTGACCATCGGACCTTTGCGGCCTGGGCGTCCCTTTGCGTCTTTGCGCGAAATTTTCTTGCTTTGCGCGAAATGGTTGCATTCCCTGGCGATTCGGACTAGCATTTGGATTTGGGAGGCTGCCATCAGATGAGAACGTCCTATATTGTGCTGATCTTGCTCGCTGCCCTCATCGTCCCACTGTCTCTCTATGGGCAGGCAGCAATGCCGCGCATGACGACGGTCGAGCCCGCCACCGGCAAAGTCGGAGATCAACTCACCGTAACCGGAGAGAACCTCGACAAGCCCAACGTCGCGAAGCTGTATCTGACCGACGGCAAGAACGACATCGAGGTGGCCATGATCGAGCAAGCAGCCACTACGATTAAGTTTAAGATTCCCGCGTCGGCGAAACCCGGCCGGCTTGCCCTGATGATCCTCACCAGGGGAAAAGAGCCCAAGCTGATCGAACAGCCCGTCAAAGTGACCATCGAGTAGCGCCGGGTTCAAGCCGGCTGCTGCGTGAACTTCGCCAGTCGCTCGAGTTTGCGCAGCCCGGCGCCGCTATCGATCGCTTGCTCCGCGAGCGACACCCCTTCCAGGAAATTGCGCGCCTTCCCAGCCGCTACCAGGGCGGTGGAGGCGTTCGCTAATACGATTTCCCGCCGCGGCCCGCGCTCCCCTTCCAGGATCGATCGGGCAATCTGCGAATTCAGCCCGGCATCCCCGCCCTTCAATTCCGCCAGGCTGACCGTGGCCAGCCCAAAATCCTCAGGAGACAGCGTCCGCTGGAGCACCCGGCCCTGGCAGATCTCCAGGGCCAGCGTGGGGCCGGTGGTGGTGACTTCATCGAGCCCGTCGGAGCCGTGCACTACGAATCCCCGCGCCAGCCCCAGCGCCGCCAAGGCGCCAGCCATCAGTTCCGCTGCCTGTGCTGAGGAGGCCCCCACCAGTTGGGCGGTAGCGCCAGCCGGGTTGGTCAGCGGGCCCAGCAGGTTGAAGACCGTACGCATTTTCAGCTCCAGCCGCGCCGGCTGCGCGTGCTTCATGGCCGGATGGTAGGCGGGTGCAAACAGAAACCCGATCCCGATCTCGCGAATGGCGCGCGCCGTCTGTTCGGGTTGCTGGGCGATCTTCACCCCCAAGCGCTCCAGAACATCCGCGCTGCCGCACTGGCTGGAGATGGAGCGGTTGCCGTGCTTGGCCACTTTCACGCCCGCCCCCGCTACAACAAAAGCGGAGATGGTGGAAACATTGAAGGTGCTGAGGCCGTCGCCACCCGTCCCACAGGTGTCCAGCAACACTTCACCTTCCAACGCCAGAGGCACCGAGCTGGCCATGCGGCGCATGGCCCGCGCGAATCCCAGCAGTTCCTCGGCCGTCTCCCCCTTCATCCGCAGCGCCACCAGAAAGGATGCAATCTGAGCCACCGAGGCGCCCCCGCTCAGAATCACGCTCATCGCCTCTTCGGCTTCTCCGGCGGTGAGATGCTCGCGGCCGACAACGCGGTGCAGGAATCCGACTAGGCTCATGCTATATTGAGATGCTGTCAGCCATCAGCTTCCGAGCCGCGACCCTAGGGGAGCGGCGAGCTTAGCGGCTGAAGGCTGACGGCTTCTCGACATACTAGCACAAGCTCATTCCCATGAAAATTCACGAGTACCAAGCGAAGGGCATCCTGGCCCATTTCGGCGTCCCTGTGCCCCGCGGCGAGGTGGTCCGCTCCGGGGAAGAGGCGGAAGCTGTCGCCCGCCAGATCGGCGGCAGCGTGGTAGTCAAAGCGCAGATTCACGCCGGTGGTCGAGGCAAAGGCGGCGGCGTCAAGGTCGCCCAAGATCCGGCGGAGGCCACCGAGATTGCCAAGAAGATGCTGGGCATGCGGCTGGTTACTCACCAGACCGGACCCGAAGGCCGCATCGTCCAACGCGTGCTGATCGAGGAGACCCTGCCCATCGAACGCGAACTCTACCTGGGCATAGTGCTGGATCGCGCCCGCGGCCGGCCGGTCTTCATGGCCTCCCCAGCCGGCGGCGTCGAGATCGAAGAGGTGGCTGCCCAAACCCCCGAACTCATCCTGAAAGAGCACTTCGATCCCGGCGACGGCTTGCTGCCGTTCCAGGCCCGCAAGCTGGCCTACGGCATGGATCTCCCCGGTCCCAGCATCGGCGGCGCCGTGGCCGCCATGCTGGCCCTGGCCAGGGCCTACGACGCCATGGACGCCTCCCTGGCGGAGATCAATCCCTTTGTGCTGACGCGCGACGGCAAAGTCTACGCCCTGGACGCCAAGATCAATCTGGACGACAACGCGCTGTACCGCCACAAGAATCTGCTGGAGCTGCGCGACCTCAACGAAGAGGACCCGCTCGAAGTGGACGCTTCCCGCTACAGCCTCAACTACATCAAGCTGGACGGCAACGTCGGCTGTATGGTGAACGGCGCCGGCCTGGCCATGGCCACCATGGACATCATCAAGCACGCCGGCGGCAGCCCCGCCAACTTTCTGGATGTGGGCGGCGGCGCCAGCGCCGAGCAGATCGAAAACGCCTTCCGCATCCTGATCTCGGACAAGAACGTCAAGGCGGTCCTCATTAACATTTTCGGCGGCATCCTGCGCTGCGACACGCTGGCGACCGGCGTGGTCGCGGCCGCCAAGCAGTTGAACGTCCAGGTACCCGTGGTGGTGCGCATGGAGGGCACCAACGTCGAGCTGGGTCGCAGGATCCTCACCGAGTCCGGGTTGAATTTCACGGTGGCCCAAACCATGCAGGACGCCGCCGAGAAAATCGTGAGGCTGGCACAATGAGCATACTGGTCGATCAAAACACGCGCCTGCTGGTTCAGGGCTTCACGGGCCGCGAGGCCACCTTTCACGCGCAGCAGTGCATCGCCTACGGCACCAACATCGTGGGCGGCGTGGTGCCCGGCAAAGGCGGGATGAAACATCTCGACCTACCGGTGTTCAACACCGTCGCGCAGGGGGTGCGCGCCACCGGCGCCAACGCCTCGGTCATTTTCGTGCCGCCGGCCTTTGCCGCGGATGCCATCATGGAGGCCGCCGATGCCGGCCTGGCGGTGGTGGTCTCGATCACCGAAGGCATCCCCACCCTGGACATGATCCGCGCCTGGCGCTTCCTCGAGGACCATCCCACTCGGCTGATCGGTCCCAATTGCCCGGGCATCATCTCGCCCGGCAAGTGCAAGGTCGGCATCATGCCGGGCCATATCCATCGACCGGGCCACGTGGGCGTGGTCTCCCGATCCGGAACCCTCACCTACGAAGCGGTGGACCAACTGACCAAGCTCGGCATCGGCCAATCGACCTGCATCGGCATCGGCGGCGATCCCATCATCGGGACCAACTTCATCGATGCTATCCGATTGTTCAATGGCGACCCGGACACGCACGCCATCGTCCTGATCGGCGAGATCGGCGGCAATGCCGAGGAGCTGGCCGCAGTCTACATCCAGGAGCGCGTCCGCAAGCCCGTAATCGGCTTCGTGGCCGGCCAGACCGCGCCGCCCGGCCGCCGCATGGGTCACGCCGGCGCCATCATCTCGGGCGGTTCCGGCAAGGCCATCGACAAGATTCGGGCCCTGGAAGCCGCCGGCGTAACTGTCTGCGCTTCGCCTGCGGAGATCGGAGAGACAGTCCAGCGCCGCCTATGAGTGAGTTGACTCTGTGCATCATCAAGCCCGATGCCGTCTCCCAGGGCCATGCCGGCGAGATCATATCTATCCTGGAGAAGGACGGTTTCCGGATTCGCGCCGTGCGCATGCTGCGCCTGACCCGCGAGCAGGCCGAAGGTTTCTACGCCGTTCACCGCGAGAAGGGCTTCTTCCCGGGCCTGGTGGAGTTTATGACCGAAGGACCGGTCATCGTCATGGCCCTGGAACGCGAGGACGCAATCCGCAAACTACGTGAGGTGATGGGGGCCACCAACCCCGCCCACGCCGCCGAAGGAACCATCCGGCGGCGCTTCGCCCAAAGCATCGAGCGCAACGCCATCCACGGCTCGGATGCCCCAGACACCGCGGAGTTCGAGCTCGGCTACTTCTTTAGCTCCCTGGATCTGGTCTGACCGCCACACGGTATACTGGAGACTGGAGCCTGCCGGACGGGTAGTCGCCCGGAAACGGGAGGAAAGTCCGGTCTCCGCAGGGCAGCGTGCCGGCTAACGGCCGGGGGGATTCGCTCAAAGCGGATTTCACGGAAAGTGCCACAGAAAACATACCGCCTTCGGGTAAGGGTGAAATGGTGCGGTAAGAGCGCACCGCGGCCGGAGTGATCCGGCTGGCAGGGCAAACCCCACGCGGAGCAAGACCAAATAGGAGGGGAGGAGTGGCCCGCTCCGTTCGACTCTCGGGTAGGTCGCAAGAGCCAGCCAGTAATGGCTGGCCCAGAGGAATGACTACCACCCGCAAGGGTACAGAAACCGGCTTATAGTCCGGCAGGCTCTAACCCAGGGACAGACGGAAGTGGATTGCTCTCGCCGGCTCAGCTCGCCAGGATCTCCCGCACGAACTGCGCGGTCTGCCCGATCTGGTCGTTGAACCGCTGGTACACCCCGATGATGACAGCGTCGGTGGGCTTAATACCGTGGAGCGCCACCGCGAGGCGTTCCTTGACCTGCTGCGGCGAGTTCACCGTGCGTCCAGCCGCCAGCACCTTATAGACCAGGCAGGGCTTGGTGGCCTTGCGGATTGTCTCCATCATCCTGGGCGGGTCGGAGGGCAGATAGATCTCGCCCAGCGGCACCTGCCCCAGTAGCTTCTCAAACTCGGCGCGCGGGCGGATCATGTAGTACAGGCTGGTCATGTAGTAGTCCACGTCCCAGCCCTTCTCCTCGGCGTATTCCACTTCCAGGGGGTTGTGGCAGGACAGGCCAACCAGGGAGCCTGTCTGGCGGATGCGCTTCAGGTAGTCGAGCGACCGATCGAACTGGCCCGCGTCCCAGAACCGGTTCGTGCTGCCGCCGTGCTGCGCGATCCCCAGGGGCTGGAGCTTGACGGCCCGCTTCAGCATCTCGGGCTGGTCATTGAAGGTGGGGCGCGACAGCAACAGCAATTGCAGCTTGCCGCCCTGGTCCTTGTAGCGCAGCCAGTCGGTTTCCAGCCGCTCGCTCCAGCTCGCCTGCCAGGTGTTCAACCCGGCGCGCTCCAGCTCCTTCAAGAAAGAAACCACCCGATCCGTGGTGTGATATTCCCCCATGTGAGCGGAAAAGACGTAGTTGAAGTGCGAGTAGCCGTAAATGGGATTCGCCCCCGCGACCAGCCGGGTGATCCTGTGCTTGCCCAAGCGAACCAGCGGCAGCAGCGGCCCCGACTTCGCTTCCGGCACCTTCCCCTCCACAGGGACCGTTTGGCCGGCCGACAGGTTTGGCCCCGCCAGCCAGGCCGTCAGCGTCCCGGCGCCCCGGAAAAGGTCCCGGCGCTGGATGCCGGTGTCGTCAGCCGGGTCGAGCTCCACCATGCCGTTCATGAGCGGACTGCGGTCGTCTTCCATAGACCCTGTTGTATCAGAACCGCAGCCTCAGGCCAAGCTGCTCGTGAGAAGCCCGCACCGTTTTCTGGTATCTTACACCAGAGGAATCCGACCTATGAATCTCTTGATCAAAACGATTTGCCTGCTCCTCCTCTCCTGGCCCATGCTGGCCGACAAATGGACCGTCGATGACGTCCTGTTCGCCGAAAGCGGCAGCCAGTTCGACATCTCCCGCGACGGCAAGCTCGTCGTCTGGGTCAAGAGCCAGATGGACAAGGAGAAAGGCGAATCGGCCTCCAACCTGTTCCTGCGCAATCTCACCGAGAATCTGGAGATCCAGCTCACCCGCGGTACCGACAATCACTCCTCGCCGAAATTCTCGCCCGACTCGAAGCGCATCGCCTTCCTCACCAACCGCAAGCCGCCCCAGCCGCCCTCCGGAGGCCCGCCCGCTGCCGCCGACCAGGCCGAGGGCTCCCAGGTCTGGCTCATCGACCCGCGCGGTGGCGAGCCCTGGTCGCTCACGCGTTTCGCAAAGGGCGTGCGCGCCCTGGAATGGCTGGATAACGACACCCTCCTGCTGGCCGCCCCCGAAGACCCCAGCCTCTACGAACAGAAAACCAAGGAACGCAAAGACACTTCCCAGGTGGTGGAGGACGAGGAGCACGCCCCGCCGGTCCGGCTGTTCCGCTTCGACCTCAAGACCAAGACCGCCCGGCGCATCACCGAGAACAGCGACCGCATCGAACGCCTCTTCGTCTCCGCCGATGGCGCCCACGCCGTTACCATCCACAACCGCAGCCTGCGCTACATCTACGACCAGAAAATCCGGCCCGTCACCTTCCTGCACGATTTGAAGAGCGGCGCAAGCAAGCAGCTTTTCCCCGACGGCAAGCTGCTCCCCTCGCAAATCGCCTTCAGTCCCGACAACCGCGGCTTCTACTTCTCGGCCCCCTACACCACCCACCCCAGATATCTCAACGCTTCGATTCAACTGCTCTACTACTTCGACCTTGCGTCCGGCAGCGCCACGCAGATCAACCTGGACTGGGAGAATGCCCTGGCCATGGGCTTCGTTCCTACTTCCGACGGTTTCCTGGCCTCGCTGGCCAATGGCGCGCGCCCGCGCCTCGCGCTTTACCGCCGCGCCCCGCAGGGCTGGACCCGCTCCTGGGTCGAGAGCGAGCATGCCGGCAACATCTTCTCGCTGGAGGCCGCCCTGGACGGCAAGACCATCCTCTATCGCTACGGCGCCGCCAGCGTGCCCTCGCAGTGGTATGCCGCCACCCTGGAAGGTAACGCCCTCCGCGGCCCGCGCCCCATCACCGAACTCAATGCCGGTCTCAAAAAGAAGCCGCTCGCCAAAACCGAGCTGGTCTACTGGAAGGGCGCGCGCGACGAGCAGGTCGAGGGAATCCTCTATTACCCTCACAACTACAAACCCGGGCAGAAGTACGCCCTGGTGGTGGTGATCCACGGCGGACCTCACGGCGCCGATATGGATGACTTCAGCGAGCGCTGGGGCGCCCCTCACAACCTCCTGGCCCAGCGCGGCGCTTTCATCCTACGCCCCAACTACC
This sequence comes from uncultured Acidobacteriota bacterium, assembly GCA_963725415.1. Classification (GTDB taxonomy): domain Bacteria; phylum Acidobacteriota; class Terriglobia; order Bryobacterales; family Bryobacteraceae; genus CAVRZY01. Next base: position 34,554 of record CAVRZY010000283.1, read on the forward strand.
ACGGCAGCAGCCAGTACGGGCTGAAGTGGGGCGAGTCCATCAGCGGCGGCAACTACAACGAACTCGAGTGGATCGATGTCGAGAAGGGCGTCGATTCCCTCATCGCCAAAGGCCTGGTAGACCCCGAGCGGCTGGGCGCCATGGGCTGGAGCAACGGCTCCATCATCACCATCGAGCTCACCACCCGCACCACCCGCTACAAGGCCGCCTCCGCCGGGGCCGGCGACGTCAACTGGATCAGCGATTGGGGCAACGCCGTGTTCGGCCAGTCTTTCGACGACTACTACCTCGGCAAAACGCCGCTCGAAGATCCTCAGCTCTACCTGCGCAAGTCTCCCCTGTTCCGCATGAACAAAGTCCGCACGCCCACCATCATCTTCTTCGGCACCGAGGACAAGCAGGTCCCCACCGAGCAGGGCTGGCAGCACTATCGCGCCCTCCAGCAACTGGGACAGACCGACGTCCGCTTCATCCTCTTCCCCGGCGAAGCCCACGGGCCGCGCAAGCTGGTTCACCAGCGCCGCAAACTCGAAGAGGAACTGGCCTGGTTCGACAAGTATCTTTTCAAGACCGCGGCCACCGAGAGCGAATCGCTTAAGCCTGAGTCGCTCCTGGCCGCCGCGCTGAAGCGCAAGAACCTTGGCACGGTGCCTGAAACCGTGCTGCGCGGCGACCTCCAGATCGGACGCTTCGAAGTCACCCGCGCCCAGTACGCCGCCTTCGACCCCTCTTACAGGTTCGCGGCCGGAACCGAGCAGTACCCCGCCACCGGTGTTTCCTTCGAAAATGCCCAACGCTACGCCGAGTGGCTCACCAAGACCACCGGCCAGCGCTTCCGCCTGGGCACCGAGCAGGAAATGGAGAAGTTCTTGAAGCCGGGCAAAGGCGACAACACGCTGGACTACTGGGCCGGTTACACCGTCAACCTGGATGACGCCCGCCGCCTGGCCCCCTCGATTGAAGCCCTCGGCCCCGGCGCCCTGCTCCACCCGGTGGGCAGCTTCCCCGGCGATGGCGACGACTCGATCTTCGACCTGGGCGGCAACGCCGCCGAATGGGTCACCACCAAAGACGGCGCCGGCAAAGCCCTCGGAGGGAGCGCCGACCGCCCCTCCGACCCCAAATCCCCCACCCCGCCCCGGACCGACTACATCGGCTTCCGGGTGGTGCGGGAGTAGACAGCTTCACGACGATGTGCTACTATACGTATTGAATACGCATAGGGCTCGCTTATGGCAAAAAAGCTTACCATCAGCGTGGACGACGAGGTCTACGCGGGACTGCATCGTGTGGTCGGCCGTCGGCGAATTGGCCGGTTCTTGCAAGCGCTGGCCAGACCTCACGTCTTGCACGAGGACATGGAGGCCGCCTACCGGCAAATGGCAGCCGACGAGGCGCGGGAGGCAGAAGCGCTGGAGTGGTCTGAGGGATTGATCGGGGATATCCAGGATGATCCGCGGTGAGGTCTGGTGGGTCAACTTTGACCCCTCCATCGGGGGTGAGGCACGCAAGACCAGGCCCGCCATAATCGTCAGCAACGATGTCTCCAACAGGACCCTCAATCGCGTTCAGGTCGTGCCGATTACATCCAACGTCTCCCGCCTCTACCCTTGCGAGGCGTACGTCACTGTCAGCGGTCAGCAGCGTAAAGCCATGGCCGACCAAATCTCCACCGTGAGCAAGCAACGTTTGAAACAACGCATCAGCGCCATTTCCAGCGAGGACATGAGGGCGGTCGAGAGAGCCATCCGTGTGCAACTTGACCTCTCGGATACGGTCTGACTTCGCCCTGCGCGTCCACGTGCCAGAGAGACCTGTTCCGCCCCGTGGGCAGCTTCCCCGGCGAAGGCGACGACCCCACCTTCAAGTCCAAATCCTCCACCACGCCCCGGACCGACTACATCGGCTTCCGGGTGGTGCGCGAGTAGGGAGAGCGACGATTGCAGTTTCGATCAGCCGGCGCCGGCGGCCTTGGCGATTTTTGAGATCAGGTCGAGGGTGTCCTGAATGTCCTTCTGCGCGCTGGCGCCGTAGGTCTGGAAGTTGCGCAGGGCGGCGAGGGCGTACTCCCGGGCGTCGGGGAGGCGGCCAGCGGACGCGAGGGTGAGGGCGACGTTGTAGCGGGTCTGCGCGGCGCCGTAGAGGTTGCCTTGCACTTCCTCGAAGCGGATCGACTCGCGATAGTGGTGCAGGGCGCGGTCCAGGTCGCCGGCTTCGTCGTGGATCCAACCCAGTTGGTTGTGGACCACGGCCAACTGCCCGATGGCGTGGGGCGGGGTCATCTCCAGCGAATGATGATGGGACCGCAGGGCCTCGTTGAGATGGCGCCGGAGTTCGGATTCCGGCTTCTTCGCCTTCCGCGCCTCCTTGAGGCGTTCCAGGGCTACGTGGCCCAGTTGGCCGAGGCTTATTGCTCGACCCAGTACGTCACCTTCCGCCCGGAGTCGAGGCTCTTGCTATACCAGCGCTCGGCCTCGTCCAGGTCGCGGAGGCCAAGGTGCGCGTTGCCCAGGCTGAGGGCGGCCACTGCGGCGAGCGGGCGGTCGCCGATCTGCATCGCGAGATCGAAGCTCTCCCGATATGCCTCCACGCACTCCGGGCGTCGTGTCCCCCGCTGGATCTCGGGTGGGATAAGCTTCAGCTTGTCTCGGGCGGTATTCGAAAGGGGCCCGGACAAGCTGGAAGCTTATCCTACCCGGAACTTCTATCTAGCCACCAGGAACTGGAGCTGGCTTGCGCCGCTGAACCGCAGCGGCCCCGACGGCGACTACGACTACTATGCCCTGATCGCGGTCGATCATGCGCTGATGGCGCGCCGCGCCAGTGACCTTACGGCGTCATCCGGATTTCCGGCATGCTCAGCACACCTCTGGTTCCGCTGGCAGAGCGCAACTGCCGGGCAGCCGGCTGGACGAGCTTTAGGGCCCGCACCAGAGCCTCGGCGGCGCTGTGCTCGCTGGATTCCGGCTCCTGACCGAACAGGCGATCCATCAACACATCCATAGTGCTCCTCCTGGGTGGGAACACCTGGATCTTGACGTCTTCGGTTTCGGGGATGCCCGCGGCCCTCTTGGCCAGGCGCAGAGCGGTCGAGAACCCCCCCAACTCGTCCACCAGCCCCAGGCTCTTGGCATCCTCGCCCGTCCAGATGCGACCTTTGGCGATTTCCAGCACCCGCAGCTTGGGAAGACGGCGGCCTTCGGCCACCTTGCTGGTGAAATCCGCATAAACCCGGTCGAGCCAGGCCTGGAAGCGCGCCCACTCGGCCGGCGTGTAGTCGGCAGTCCCGGTCCAGAACGTGGCATTGGCGCCGGCATGCACTTCATCCCAAGAGATACCCAGCTTGGACCACAGGTCCGTGGTGAGCATTTTGCCGCCCAGCACGCCGATGGAACCGGTGATAGTCCCGGGCTGGGCCACAATCTTGTCGGCGGCCATAGCGACGAAGTAGCCGCCCGAGCCGGCCACGTCCCCCATGGATGCGATGACTGGCTTACCGGCCTTGCGGGCCCGAAGGGTTTCCGTCCAGATGGCGTCGGAGGCCACGTAAGATCCTCCCGGGCTGTCAATCCGAAACAGGATCGCCTTGACGCTCTTGTCTTCGATAGCCGCGCGGAAGGCCGCGGTGACCGTATCCGAACCCATCGACACTTCGCCGAAGATGGGATCGAAACCGCTCCTGCCGCGCTGGACTCCCCCGACGCCGTAGATCAGCGCGATGGTCTTCCCCCTCCGGTGCGGGCGCCCGGCCCGTTCCAGGTACCTCTTCAGGTAGAGGAGTTCAGCGCCGCGTCCCGCCCTCTCCTTGACCTTGGCGTAGACCTCGTCCCGGTAGGCAAGACCGTCGGCCAGCTTGGCATTCACGGCTTCCTGGCCCAGGAACGGGCCCCGGTCGATCAACGCCCGCGCCTGGTCCTGTGACATGCCGCGTCCCTCGGCGATGCCGGCCAGCATTTGCGAGAACCAGGAGTTCATGACTTTCTCCATGGCCGCGCGGTGGGCCGGCGTGTACTTCTTCTCGGTGTACATGTTCATCGCATTCTTGTACTCATAGCGATGATCCATGCGGGGTTTGACGCCCAGCTTGTCCAGAGTGCCGCGCACAAAGGGGCTCTCCATCAGAATGCCGGTCAAGCCGATGTCGCCGGAGGGCTGGAGCCAGATCTGGTCGAAGGCGGTAGCCAGGTAGTAGGAGCCGCCGGAGGGACCGAATTCGCCAAACGTTTCAGCCCAGGCGATCGCGAATTTCTTGCGCGCGCGGAAAGCGCGTACGGCCTGCCGCAGCTCCTGGCACTGTGCCATGCCCATAGGGGCGGCCCCGAGCCGCGCCACCAGGCCCACCACTCGGTCGTCGTTGCCCGCCTTTTCCAGAGTGTCGACCACGTCCCGCACCACAGGCATGCCGGAAAACATGGCCTTAGCGAGCGCATCGTCAGGAACGTCCTCCACCAGAGGCGTGTCCAGGTTCACTTCCAGGATGGTCTTCCCCGGAACGCGGGATTGCGTGAAGCGCATCACCACCGTGGCCGCCACGATGAAAAGGAAAAAGGCTACTGCCAGCCCGCCGATGATGGCCAGCAGCCGCACCATGATCTTTCCCATTGCCGTTATCCTCGAATTGAGATGGTGTACGGCTAGATTGTAGCTACAATCGAAGGGTCAAGGGGGACGCGATTTGATACTGGCGGCGCAGGTCTCCGATGCCGGCAAGCGGCTGGATGTCTGGCTGCAAGAGCGGCTCTCCCAGTACAGCCGTTCGCGGTTGCAGGCGTGGATCAAAGCCGGACGTGTGCGGGTCGATGGGGCCCCCGAGCGGCCTTCCTACCGGCTGCGCGGCCACGAGAGGATGGAGGTCGAACCGGCTGAGTTGCCTCCGCTGCGTGCCGTGCCCGAGGATCTCCCTCTGAAAATCCTTTATGAGGACGAGGATGTGTTGGCCGTCGAAAAGCCGGCTGGCATGGTGGTGCATGCGGGCGCCGGGCGCCATTCCGGCACGCTGGTCAACGCGCTGCTGCACCGCTTCGGTGCGCTCTCGGAGGTGGGTGGGGAACTGCGGCCCGGCATCGTGCACCGCCTGGACCGCTACACCAGCGGGGTGCTCCTGGTGGCGCGCAGCGACGCTGCCCACCGCCACCTGGCCCAGCAGTTCGCCAGCCGGGAAATCGAGAAAGTGTACCTGGTTCTGGTGCATGGTCAGGTCAAACAGGACCGGGGCCGCATCGAGAGGCCGATCTCGAGGGATCGCGCCAGACGGGTCCGGATGACCGCTCGGGCGGGCCGCGGGCGCGCCGCGGTCACCGAATACCGGGTGCTGCAGCGCTTCGCGCGCTTCACCTTCCTGGAGGTCGGCATGAAAACCGGGCGCACGCACCAGATCCGGGCACATTTCTCCAGCCTGGGGCATCCGGTGGTGGGGGACCGGTTGTACGGAGCGGCGGCCCGAGTGGAGGGGCGCCCTCCGCTGGAGCGCTTCTTCCTGCACGCCCACCGGATCCGCTTCGTCCAGCCCTCCACCGGCCTGCCAGTTGCGGTAGAATCGCCTCTGCCCCCGGAACTTGAGCGCTGGATGGAAGGACTCCTATAATCGAAGCGAGGGTGTCATGAATCCGCTGGTGGCCACAATGCTGTGTGTCGGCGCGCTCGGTTTCGCGCTGGGAGCACAGCAGCCCGCGCCAAAGCCGGCCCGCGCTCAAACCCGCCAACCCGCCCCACAGAGCCGCGTGGAGGACGAGGCCAAGACCCGCATCATCCTGGATGTGACCCGCGTCAATCTGTTGTTCACGGTCACAGACAGGAAAGGCCGTTTCGTAACCGATCTGGGCAAGAGCGACTTCGAAGTAACCGAGAACCGGCGCTCGCAGAACATTCTGGAATTCGCCGCCGAGACGGATCTGCCGCTGCGCATGGCCATTTTGGTCGATACCAGCAACAGCATCCGGGACCGCTTCCGGTTCATCCAGGAGGCGGCCATCGAGTTCATCAACAGCGTTCTGCGCCCACGCCAGGACAAAGCCATGCTGGTGAGTTTCGACACCTCGGCCGAGCTGGTGTCCGACCTCAGCGAGGACACCGACAAGCTGGCGGGCTCGATTCGGGAGCTGCGGCCGGGGGGCGGCACCTCGCTTTACGATGCCGTCTATTTCGCCTGTCGCGACAAGCTGGGCCACGAGCAGCCACGCCACAAGTTCCGCCGCGCCATGATCATCCTGAGCGACGGCGAGGACAACCAGAGCCGCGTGACCCGCGATCAGGCGCTCGAAATGGCCCAGAAAAATGACGTGGTGGTTTACACCATTTCCACCAACATCACCCGCATCGAGACCGACGGCGACAAGGTGCTCAAGTACCTAGCCGCCGAAACCGGCGGGCTAGCCTTCTTCCCCTTCAAGGTGGAGGACCTGGGGCAATCCTTCGAGAACATCGCCAACGAGCTGCGGCACCAGTACAACATCTTCTACCGGCCTGAGCCTCTGAAAGCCGACGGGCTGTATCACCTGGTGGATGTCCGGGTGAAGGGCCGAAAAGACCTGGTGGTCCGGGCTCGCAAAGGCTACTACGCCCCCAGGCTGTAAAAGCAGCCTTTAGCCATCAGCCACTAGCTGCATGCGGCCAGCCCTGGGTGGACGCGGAAGAAGTTCGAGGAGGGCAAGTACAAACCGAGCGACACCTACAACAGCCCGCGCGACCCCGAGTTACGGAAAGAGTATCAGCGCCGTCCTCCAGCCAAAAGCGCGGCATCGCGCAGCACACCACCCGGGAACGGCACTCCGCTGGCGACCGGTTCGGCGGCGCCATCGTATTTCGAGATTTTCTCGGGGTTCCAGTTGCCCCCTTCGGCCGCCAGCAACGCGGCAGCCGAAAGGGTGCAAACCATCCCTCGCATCACGGTCACCAACCGATTCGTAATGCGAGTTGCAGGATGCGCGATGTGCCCGTCATACTCGTCACCTGTCCGAAGGCAGCGCTGGTTGGACTGGTGTTGGGCCCGCCAAAGTTGGGATGGTTCAGGACGTTGAAAAACTCCGCCCGCAACTGCCCGTTCAGGCGTTCGCGGATCGGGACGGTTTTGATGAGCGAGGCGTTCAGGAATTTCCGTCCGCCCCCACGCACTCCGCTGAACAGGCTGGACATGGTGCGGTAGTTGTAAGACAACTGGTCGGCCGTTTTGCGGTTGAACGCGTTTACGTTGAACCATTGCCACAGGTTCCCGCTGCCGGTCGGGATGTCCTTCACGGTCGCCACCAGCAGAGCGTTGCCGAAACCGAGCGGCTGGCCGCTCTGCCATATGCCAATGGCCTCGACCTGCCAGCCGCCGATGATCCGGCCCAGCACCGGACCGGTATCCGCCAGCAACTCCTTCTTCGGCCCGAAAGGCAATTCGTAGATTCCGCTGGCCGTTAAGTGATGCCGCCGGTCCTGGTCCGAAATCACATGCTCCAGCGGCGAAAGCTGTCCGTTGAGCCGGCTCATGGCCTGCATGTACTTGGAGAAGGTGTAGCCCACCTGCACGGTGTAGCCCGCGCTGAAACGCCTTTCCAGCCGGGTCACCAGAGCGTGATACCAGGAGATGCCCACGTTGTCCAAGGAGGTCACGCCGGTGAACTGCGGGAAGTTGGCCATCTGCGTCAGCGCGTTCCGCGCGATGACCGAGCCGGAAAGCCCAGTGCTCGGCAGCAGTGGGTAGAAGGGATTCGGGAGCATGATGGTCCAGTAATTGATGGCCGCCTGATCGCGCACCGGCGAACGGCTGAGATAGTCCGGGTTGAACGGCCTGTAATCCATAGTGACGCCCGAGCCGCTGGAGCTGCTGAGATGCGTGCCGCGGTTGCCCACGTATCCCACTTCCGCCATGAAGGCGCCCGGCAATTGCCGCTGGATGGTCAGCGACCACCGCTGGCTATAGGGCGTGGCGGGGTGCTGCGGGAAGAAGGTGATCGAATTGCCCAGAAACGTGTTCAACCCGCCGCTGGCGCCCGTGGGTGCCACGATCCCGTTCGGGAAGGGATTGCCCAGGCTCGCCACGAACGTCAGCCCGCCATCTTGGGATGCCTGAAATGGCGTGGTGCTGCTGAACCCGCTTTGCTTCACCTTGTCGCCGGCCTGCTGGCCCACGAACCCGAAAAACACGCCGTAGCCGCTGCGGATCACGGTCTTATCGTTCAAACGGTAGGCGATGCCGAAACGCGGCGCGAAATTCAGTTTGGGAGTGTTGAACAGAGCGCTGGGCTGGCCGTTCACGCCCGCAAAGAGCAAGCCGCCCTTCACCACAAACTGGCTTGCGGGCAGTTCCGGCGTCGGATTCTTGGCGTAATTGGCTTGAACAGCAGCGTTCAGTGGATTCACGGTGGTGAAATCCATGCCGGTTACCGAGCGGTTGAAGCGTTCCCGCAGTGCGCCCTCAACCTCGTACCGCAGCCCGATGTTGACGGTCAGCTTCGGCGTGACGCGCCAGTCATCCTGTACAAACGATCCCAGCAACGGCGAAGAGACCGCGTAGTTCGCCGGACGCCCTACGCTGCCGCCGGTGGGCAGCCCCAGCAGGAAGCTTGCCAGACCCTGCCCCACGCCGCTGGGCGATGCGGGCGAGTTGTCCAACGGTCCCTGGGTCCACGACGTGCCGAAGGAGAAGCTTGGGCTGGCCGAACTATACGAAGCGTAGTTCTCCTGGTAAGCCCGGTAATCCACGCCCACCCGCACCACGTGCGTGCCCCGAACCCAGTTCAGCGTACTGCTGAAGTGGTGGGTGTTGGTAATGTAGTTGTCCGGCTTTTCGTTGCCCAGGTTGGTCATCCCGTTGATTGAAATCTGCGGAAACGACACATTCACCCGATCGAGTTGGTTTACGAATGAAGCCGGGAATCCTAAAATCTCCAAATCCATCCCCTGGCTTTTCGGCGTATGCGGGAAGAGGAACCGCGTGTAGCTGTAGCGGAAGTTCAACACCAGGTCGGGACGCAACGTGTACACGTTGTCCAGCGTCGCGCCGCGGTTCAGAAACGAGTTCGTCAGCCCCGTCGCCAGATTGCCGAAGTAATCCCGGTATAGCTGGTCTTTGTTGTTGAAATAGCCGCGGAAGAACGTCCGGAACTTGTCGCTGAAATTGTGGTCGATGCGCCCGATGTGGGTCCAGATGGGGCTGTGCAGCAGAAGATTGGGATTGGGATAGTTCTGCGTACCATCGCTGATGCCCGCATTGAGTGGCGCCGGGTAATAGCTCATAATATTCTTGGCCACTGCGCTGATCCGGTTGGCGGGCACGATGTTGCCCGAAAACGGCTGCCGGTTGATGCGCCCGTTCGCCAGCGTCCCCGTCGCGGGATCATAAATCTGGTACTGCGCGCCCAATCGCAGCAGATCCGAAAAATCGCCTTGCCGCTCCTTCGGGGTCGGGACCGTGAAGATGCCCCCGTCCGAAGGCGCATCATTGGCGTACCACTCGTACCCGTACATGAAGAACGTGCGGTTCTTGCCGTTGTACAGCTTGGGAATGTACACCGGACCGTTCAAGGCAGCCGTCCAATGGCGGTTGTTCAGATACGATCTCGGCAGGCCGTTCATGTTGGCAAAGAAATCGTTGGCGTTCCAGCCGGGGTTGGTCCTGAAATAGCGCACCGCGCCGTGCAACTCGTTCGTGCCAGACTTCAGGTTGATGGTGATTTGGCCGCCCGACGACGCAGCGGCGCCGGCATCGTACGCCGCCGTCTCGATGCGAAACTCGTCTACCGTGTCTAGCGGCGGAACAAACGCGATCGTCCGCTGGTAATTGGAGGTGCCGGCCGACGTGGTGGTGTTGGAAGCGCCATCGAGCGTCACCTCGTGCGTGGACCCGGGCGTGCCCGCGATGGCGTATTCGGTAAGGCGCGCGTTATCGCCGCCGCGCGTGTTCATGAATCCCACGCTGCCCGTGCTCGCCGCCGCCGGTAAAAGCTGCATCAGCAGCATGGGATTGCTGTGCAGTATCGGAAGCTCGGAGAACTGCTTCTTGGCGACCACTTGCCCGACGCTGGCATTGGCCGTTTCCAGCAAAGGTGTGGCCCCGACGACCGTAACGCTTTCGCTGGAAGACCCGAGTTCCAGCCTGATGTCGAACTGCAAACGGTCATTGATGCGTACCTCGATGTCGCTGCCGGTGTAAACCTTGAACCCCGCTGCCTCGGCGGCGACCTGATACGTGCCAGGCAGCAAATAAGGAATCAAGTAACCGCCCTGTTCGTTGGTGGTCGCCTTGGTTTTTGTATTCGTGGCGACGTGAGTAGCGGTCAGATGCACACCGGGCACAACCGCGCCTGACGGATCGACGACCCGCCCTGCGATGCTGCCGCGTGTCTCCTGCGCGAATGCCGCTGTGGCCGTAAGGCCCGCCAGGGTCAGCGCACACCACCACTTTCTTGATCTTCGAAACAACATTTCCAAACCTCCATCGACCCGCTCGTCCGTCCCGATGCGGAGTCCATTTTGTTCGAATTCCTTGAAGCCCACTGCCACCGCGGTGAGCTTGTACCTCGGCGGTGGCGGAAACAGCAGGACATAGGGTCCGTCAGGTTCGGACCTTGTCTCATATCGGGCACCGGTTTCGACCTGAGTGGCTGCAATGGCTACGTTGGGGATCACCGCCCCTTGTGCATCCAGTACGCGTCCCAGGCTCGTACTCCTTCCACAAACCAACTGTGGCCGGTCGAGAACCCCCCGGCCAGACGTCAATCATTGTCTTTGATTTGCCTGCTCTCGCCAAGTCTAAGCTTGCGTATAAAACCGTTGTTGACGTTGTGTTAATGTCAATATGGAGCAGGTCGTGGGCATCCGGGAACGGTGGCCTGCGCCTGGTGAGAGCACTCCGGCGATGATCGGCCATGTGCCAGTTCCGAACGAGCCTCCCCGCCCAGAGGTTCTGGAAGAGGTCGAGCGGATCCTGCACAGTCGCGAGTTCAGCGGATCTGAACTGCTTCGGAATCTGCTTTCCTTCCTGGCGGGACGGGCGATGGACCGGCCTGGTGAAAGCGCCAAAGAGTACGAGTTGGCGGTCGAGGTACTCGGCAAGCCGCCAGAGTTCGACCCCCGGTTGGACTCGGCTGTTCGGGTGCATGCCGGGAGGCTGCGTTCGAAGCTGGCCGAGTACTACCAGACCGAGGGGGCGGACGGTGCCGTCCAAATCGAGGTGCCCAAGGGCTCGTATCTGGTCTCCTGGCACTACCGGAGCGGCCAATACCCGGCCGGACAGCCGGGAAAAGTCGAGGAAGCCGGCGCTCGACCGGGCATGCCGCGACACAGGTGGCAGTGGTTTGCGGCGGGCTTCGCCGCCGCCGTGCTGCTCGGTTGCGGAGCGGCATTGCTATGGCTGGCGGGCAAACCTGGGGGCGTCCCAGCCCCGGTCAAGGCGTTCTGGCAGCCGTTTTTCGATTCCGCGCAGGAGCCCATGGTGGTCTTTTCCAATCACCGGTTCACCGGCACCTCTGCCACTGGCTTGCACTATTTCCGGGACGGGATCGACTCTCCGGGCGAGCTGAACGACACCTACTCCGGAACGGGCACGGTGATGGCCGTCCAACAGTTAACCCGGCTTTTCCTGCTTTCCGGCCGCTCGCTCAGGTTGAAGCGGGCGGAACTCATGACCTGGGATGATGCACAGAACGCCAATCTGATCTTCATCGGTTCTCCGGAATCAAGCACGCCCCTGCGAGAGATTCCGTCGCTGGAACAATTTGCCTTCAAGTCGTCCCGTGTGGAACCACGCCTTGGTGTGGGAGGGATTATCAACTTGCATCCTCAGCCCGGTGAGGAGCAGACTTACTTCAGCTCCGGGAAACCGTACACGTCGGATTATGCCATCATCGCCGTGTTGCCCGGCCTCAAGCCGGCACACCGAACTCTGATCCTGGCGGGGACGAACACCTACGGCGTCCAGGCCGTGGCGGAGTTTGTCTGCCGCGCCGACCTTGTCGCTGACCTGCTTTCGCGCCTGCGGGTACAAGGGCACAGCCGTCTCCCCGACTTCGAGGCGTTGCTGGAGGTGAAGGTCAGTGGGGGAGTGCCAGTCCGTGCGCGGCTTCTGTTGCTGCGCCTCCGCCCAGCCACGTCCGGGATTCGTCCATAATCCCAAAGACTTCTCACCGCCGAGACGCCGGGGATTTAGAGTCTTTCGGCGCTCTCGGCCGCCTCGGCGTCTGTTCCTAACCCGGCATAGCCGGAACCAGACAGGAAAATTCGTTACGATGCCGGAATGGGCGTCGAACTGTTAACGCTGCGCTATTGCGGCAGAATTCGAAGAATTGCCCTCGTGAGACTTGCAAAGGTATGCCTCCCCGTTGCTCCTATATTCGGCACGACCAGCAAGAACGCCCGCGGGCCGGCTGCTCGAACTGTTGTGCTCTGGCGTTCGAACGGCAACTTACTGCCCAAATTCGCTAGGAGTCTGTCGGAGATAAGCTCCGCCACCCGCCTTCTCAATCAAGACCAGAGTGCGCTGGATCGCAGATTCTTGTCTCGATAACCGAGTGCCGAGACCCAGAGCGCGATTTTTCTGCAGTGCCGCGCCTTCGCCAGTCGGAACTATGGCGAAATGGTCGCCAGATGGTCGCGAAATGGCCCTCTCGGTCACTTTCAGGCCGTTTGCGGCGACCAGCCGGAGCGAAACAGCTTTAGGAGGTTGCCAGTCAGGCAGATCAGCTTCCACTCCAGCCGCACACTGCCCACACCTCGGAAGCTGAAGCGGCGGAAACCGCGTCGCTCCTTGATCTGACCGAAGACCGGTTCCACGATGGCCTTCCGCATCTTGTAGATCGCATGTCCGGCCTCGGTCCGCAGTTTGTGCTGCATCGCCTGCTGGACGGAGGCGTCTTCCGGCGGCGGCTCGGTGGCCGACTCCACCTTCTCCCCATGCTTCTGCCGTCCCGTCGCAATGTAGAGCTCGACGCCGGCCACGCGTTCATCACTGACGTTGTCTTCGCTCCAGTACCCAGCGTCGGCACTGACGGCTTCCGGCTTGCGACCCGCGTTGGCTTCCACTTGTTCGATCATCGGCGCCAGTTGCTGGCTGTCGTTGGCCGCCTGCGTCACTTCGGCCGCCACGATCACCTGCGCCTGGCTGTCCACCGCCGCCTGTGCGTTGTAGGTCTGAATAAAGCTGCCCTTGTTGGCGCCATCCACCATGATGCGGCTGTCCGGATCGGTGAAGTTGCGCTGCGCTTTCGCTGCCGGTTTGGCCTGCTCCGGAACCGGCACCTTGGGGTCATGTCCGCCGGCCTTTTCCCCCGTGCGCGCTTCCTGCTCGCGCCGCTCGGCGATCTTGGCCTCCGCTTCGGCCCGTTGCCGTTCGGCTTTCTCTTTGGCATCCTGCTCCAACTCCGCCTTCGCTGCCCGGATCTTCTTCAGCCGGCTTTCGCGCCGCGCCAACTCTTCCGGCAACTCGTCGCCGCGCTTGCCCTGGCCGTACTGCGCGTCCTCGGCCTCGTCCACTTCCGCGGCACGCCGCAGCAATTCCTCCACTTCCTGCTGCAGGCGCTGCTCGGTCTCGTTCATGCGCTCGCAGCTCATCGCCTTGTGCTTGCTGGCGTTGGCTTTGATCTTGGTCCCCTCGATCGCCACGTGGCCCAGTTTCACCAAACCTGCCTTCTCACAGATCCGCAACGCCTGCACAAACAGCCCCGCCAACGCTTCCAGATGCCGCTTGCGAAAGGTGGCGATCGTGTCGTGATCCGGATGCGTATCCGCCGAGAGAAACCGGAACGCCACATCCTCGTGGGTCGCCCGCTCGATCTTCCGGCTACTTACCACCCCCAGGCAGTAACGGTACAGAAGAAGACGCACCATCATCGCAGGCTGATAGGCAGCCAAGCCCCGCCCATCGCCTTCATAGGACCGGTAGATCAACCCGCGATCGAGTTCCTCGATCAGATCGGCGATGAACCGCGCCAGGTGCCCCTTCGGCAACCAGTCGTGCAGGGATGGCGGCAGCAGCAGAGCTTGATCCAGATGGTCGGTTCGGAAGCGCTTGCCCGTAGCCATATCCTACGGCCGGACGAACGAACCTTCAAGACATTTCGCGGCGGAAATGTTTTCGGGGGCGGAACTCGACGAAATCTATCTCAGACACACTCCTAGCGGCTTCCTGTATAATCACCGGAGGACTCCCAACCATGGATGAGAAAGAACGCGCGCGTGCCCTGGGCCTGACTCTGGGCCAGATTGAGAAACAATTCGGAAAGGGTTCGATCCTCCGCCTGGGATCCAGGGAAGCGATCGTTCCCGTGTCCACGATTTCGTCGGGCTCCATTTCGCTGGACTACGCTCTGGGCGTGGGCGGGTTCCCCCGGGGGCGAGTCAGCGAGATCTTCGGTCCGGAAGCTTCCGGCAAGACCACCCTGGCGCTGCACGTGCTCGCCAACGCCCAGAAGGCGGGCGGCATGGCGGCCTTCATCGATGTCGAGCATGCCTTGGACCCGATTTATGCGCGCCAGCTCGGAGTGGACGTGGACAACCTGCTGGTCTCACAGCCGGATTGGGCCGAGCAGGCCTTGGAGATCACCAGCGCCCTGATCTCCTCCGGGGCGATCGATGTGCTGGTTATCGATTCGGTGGCGGCCCTGGTACCCAAGGCCGAGCTGGATGGGGAGATGGGCGAAGCCTACGTGGGCATACAGGCGCGGCTCATGTCCCAGGCCCTGCGCAAGCTGACCGGCATCGTCTCCAAATCCAACACCTGCCTGATCTTCATCAACCAGATCCGGGAGAAAATCGGCGTCATGTTCGGGAATCCCGAGACTACCAGCGGGGGCCGAGCTTTGAAGTTCTACGCCAGCATCCGGGCCGATATCCGCCGGATCGCTGCCATCAAAGAAGGGGACGTCGCCATCGGGAACCGGACGAAGGTAAAGGTTGTGAAGAACAAGGTGGCGGCGCCCTTCCGGGAGGCCGAGTTCGACATCCTTTACGGGCAGGGGATCTCCCGCGAAGGTGACCTGATCGACCTGGGCGCGCTGCACAACGTGCTCGAAAAGAGCGGCTCCTGGTACAGCTACAAGGGCGAGCGCATCGGACAGGGCCGGGAGAACGCCCGCCAATTCCTCAAGGACAATCCCGACGTGGCCGACAAGCTGGAAGCCGAGCTGCGCCGCCTGCTGGGGCTGGTTAAGAACGCTCAGCCCACTGGCGGCGGACCCGCCCCGGAAACCTCGCCCAAACCTATCCCGGCCGCGGCTACCCGGACGCGCTGACGACTTTTCCTGAGAAACCACCCCGCCATTCGCCACGATATAGAGGTAATCCCTCAGAAGGTGTGAAAAAATGCCCGCTTCACTTCGGCGGCCAGCAACGCAGGCCGGGGGCCTGCGCCACCCCAGCAACTGGCCAGTTTTGTGGGGCAGGTCCCCGACCTGCCCTGGCATTTTTTCGCACCTGCTGAGGCATTACACATAGGGTACCCAAGGAGTCTTCCGTGACAGACAAAGAGCGGCAGCACGCCATTGATGTGACCCTGAGCCAGTTGGAGAAGCAGTTCGGCAGGGGATCGATCCTGCGCCTGGGATCTCGGAACGTCGTTCCAGTGACGGTGATTCCGAGCGGGTCCATCTCCGTGGACGCGGCCTTGGGCGTGGGAGGCTTTCCGCGGGGGCGTGTGGTGGAGATCTTCGGCCCGGAGTCATCCGGGAAAACCACGCTGGCCCTACAGGTGGTTGCCGAGGCCCAGAAATCCGGCGGCACAGCCGCCTTCATCGATGCCGAGCATGCGCTCGACCCGACCTACGCGCGCAAGCTGGGCGTGGACACCGAGAATCTGCTGATCTCGCAGCCGGACTACGGGGAACAGGCGCTGGAGATCACGGCGGCGCTGGTGGCTTCCGGCGCGGTGGACGCCATCGTGATCGATTCCGTAGCGGCGCTGGTCCCTAAAGCCGAACTGGAAGGCGAGATGGGCGACAGCCACGTCGGCCTGCACGCCCGGCTGATGTCCCAGGCTCTGCGGAAACTGGCCGGTTCGGTAGCCCGAACCAACACCTGCCTGATTTTCATCAACCAGATCCGGGAGAAGATCGGGGTGATGTTCGGCAATCCCGAAACCACTACCGGGGGGCGGGCCCTGAAGTTCTACGCCTCGATCCGTGCGGAGGTCCGCCGCATCGCCAGCATCAAAGAGGGAGACAGCGTCATCGGCAGCCGCACCAAGGTGAAGATCGTCAAGAACAAGGTGGCTGCTCCGTTCCGGGAGGGCGAGTTCGATCTCATCCATGGGGAAGGGATTTCCCGCGAAGGTGACCTGCTGGATGTGGGCGCCGCCAACAACCTGGTCGAGAAAAGCGGGGCTTGGTTCAGCTACCGGGGCGAGAGGATCGGGCAGGGCCGCGAGAACGCCCGGCAGTTCCTCAAGGAGCACCCGGAGGTCACCCAGCGCCTGGAGGCCGAGTTGCGCGGCCTGCTGGGACTCCCCGCGCCGGGGTTCACCCCCAAAAAGGATGTTGCCTCCGCCTCCCCGCTGCCTCAGAAAGCCGCCGGCGCCGGCGCCTGAGGGGGTCTCTGTCGCTGGAAAGCCCGTTTTGCGGCCCCAAAAAGCCCCGCATGCTCCCGAGAGGCCGAAAAATGGGCTTTCCGCGCATATTTCTCTTTACATCAGCCCCGCAAACCCGCATAATAAACTCGATTCGAGCGCTTTCGTTCGGATGACCAGGCGGTTGCCACGCAAGGAAATCCGGACCTGAGGCCCGTCCACGTTCAGATTGGGAGGATTTCGAGGAACTCTATGGCTGAGACCAAGAGAATGACTCAAACGCAACTGGTCCGAGAGGTTGCCGGCGCCTGCGCGGTCAACAACAAGGTCGCCAAGCAATTCTTGGAGGCCTACGCAGGCATCGCCGTTCGGGAAACCAAGAAGAACGGCGTGTTTGTGATCCCGGGCATTGGCCGGCTGGTGCGGGTGGAGCGCAAGGCCCGTACGGGGCGCAATCCGGCTACCGGCGAACCCATCAAGATACCCGCCAAGAAAGTCGTGAAGTTTCGGGTAGCGAAGGCGGTGAAGGACGCCATCGTCCCCCCGAAAAAGAAGTAGTCTGGTCTGCGAGCCGCGCCCCTCGGGGCGCGAATGCCTGAAGATGAAGAACCCCGCGAGCCATCGCGGGGTTTTTTATTCTTGAAGCCGAGTTGAAATCTGCTCAGACTTGCGGGCAGTTCAGGAAGCCTATGCTTGCTTCTTCTCTTCGGCCTTCTCCTCGCCCTTCAAGGCGTTCTTGAAGTTGCGGATTCCTTCACCTAAACCTTTCGCCACCTCAGGGATCTTTTTCCCGCCGAACAGGAGAACGGCGACACCCAAAATGACAAGAAGCTCGGGCAAGCCAATGGACCTCAACATAGGGCCTCCTTTGTCTGTCTCTTCTCATTGTAGGTACCCCACACAACCCCCGTCAAGCTAAGAAAAGCCAGCCCTCCCCCGGTTCCGCACCACGCCACCCCGCCATTGGCCCCCCTGACGGCTCTTGTTGTCTGGGCTAGCCGGTGATGATAGACTCGGCATGTCTCCAGAGTCCGCCCCGACGATCTCTGGAGCGAAGGAGGCGCCTGTGTTCTGTGCTCATTGCGGAGCCGCCAATGCCGCTGACCGGCGTTTTTGCACTTCGTGCGGAACGCCGCTGGAACCGTCTGCATCCGCCGGCCCAGCCCTTCCGACGCCGGGTCCAGCCACGGCAGGGCCGCCTGTCGAGACTACGGCTCCAGTTTCCGGCCCGCCCCTGGCGTCCCTGGGCGACCGCCTGATCGCGGTCCTAATCGATTCCTTGCTGATCGGTTCGGCATTCCTGGTGGCCGGGATGTGGATAGCGACGCGCTGGGGCGGTCTCACCGAGAGCGGCTTCTCGATCGAGGGCGGGCCTGCCCTGTTGGCCATGGCGGCCACTCTGCTGGTCGGGCTCTTGTATTACTGGCTGTGCGAGGGACTCTTCGGCGCCACTTTGGGCAAGGGCATCATGGGCATCGCAGTGCGCCGCGCGGATGGCCGCAAGTGCGATCTGGCGGCCGCGCTGGTCCGCAACTTCCTCCGCATCGTCGATGGTCTCGCCGCCTACCTGGTGGGCTTCCTGATCGCGCTGTTCTCACCCTCGCGGCAGCGCCTGGGCGACCATCTGGCCAAGACCATCGTGGTTCAGACCAAGACCGCCGTGCCCGTCCGCGCCGTCCTGGTGACGGTTTGGCTGGCGCTGGCCGCGGCCAGCATCTGGGGCGCCTTCATCATTCACCGGGGTGCGATGACGTCTGGGCCGCCCTCGACAACCACGGCGCCCTCCAAGGGCGTGGTGGCCGCCGCCGGCAATCTGAAACTGATCAACTTCGACTTCCTTCAGAGCAAGGACGGACCACCGCGTCCGCCTGCTCCCTACAAAACCGCCGACACGGTCTACATCAAGTACGACGTGGTGGGCTTCACCACCGACCAGGAGGGCAAGATCGATCTGCTGCTCCGCGCCGTGGCTATGGATCCCAACGGCCAGGCCATGCACGCTCCCTGGGAAAAGGAATTGCGCCAGACCATCCCCGACAACAGCCCGGTGAACGGCTCGTTCAACGTCGAGTTGCCGTTGTTTGTCCCGCCGGGCACGTTCAAGATCGACCTCCGGATCGAAGATAAGGTGAAGAACACCACCCTACAGTTCGCCCCGGTCTTCCAGGTCCAAGCCACCCCCATCCCGCCCGCCGACCGTCTGGAGATCCGCGATTTCGAGCTTTCCCTCTCCAAGGAGGGGCCGCCCGTCGCCTCCCCGGTTCTGGAGGGCGGCGGCACCATCTACATGCGCTGGAAGATGTTTGGGCTCCAGTTTCAAGGCGACCGCCTGGACTTCCGCACCGGGCTCAAGGTCCTCAGCCCGAGCGGCAAAGTGCTCCTGGAAGAACCAAACTACGTAGCCGTCAACGACCCTTTCGTTTACCATCCTCCGTCGTTCTTCCTGCCGATCACGGGCCACCTTAGCGTGCCCGCCGGGCTTGAGAAAGGCCTCTACACCGCCAAGTTCGAGATGCGGGACGGCTTCTCGAATGCCAGCCTGGAATACACGGCCCGATTTGAAGTTCGGTGAAGCAACACCTGATCATTGACGCCGACGACACCCTCTGGGAAAACAACGTCTACTTCGAGCGCGTCTTCGAGGAGTTCGTCGAGTTCCTCGGCCATTCCACGCTGACGCCGGTCGAGATCAAGGCCGTACTCGATGAGATCGAGCTGGCCAATCGGAGCACTCACGGTTACGGCGTCGAGAATTTCGCACGGAACCTGGCGCAGTGCTACCAGCACCTGGCCGAGCGCGAGATCTCCGCTGAGGACCTGGAACGGGTGATGTCGCTGGCCCGGCGCATTCTCGATCATCCCGTCGAGCTGATCGAGGGAGTCGAAGAGACCTTGCGCTATCTTTCCGGTCGCCACGACCTGCTCCTATTCACCAAAGGCCATCCCCAGGAGCAGAGGCTCAAAATCGAGCGCTCCGGCCTGGCCCCCTATTTCCGCCACGCCGCCATCGTGAAGGAAAAGGATACCGAATCCTACCGCCAGCTCCTCCAGGGGTGCGGCCTCGATGCCGGACGAACCTGGGTGATCGGCAACTCGCCCAGGTCGGACGTCAACCCGGCCCTCGAGCTGGGCCTCAACGCCGTCTATATCCCCCATCCCCGCACTTGGTCGCTTGAAAACGAGCAGCTCGCCGCCGGCCCCGGACGGCTCATCGTGCTGGAAAAGTTCTCCGATCTCCGCAATTGGTTCTAAGACTTCCGCCCGCCCTGCCGAAGAGCGACAGGGGAGGCTGTGCAATGACTGTCTTCGACGTAGCCCTTGGGGGCCTGCATCAGGCCGAAGCGAAGCTGGAAACGGCCGCCAGCCACCTGGCCCGCCTGCCTGTATCGCTCGAGTCGGCCAACCCGGAAGATGTGGTGGATCTTTCCACGGAGATGGTCGCCCTGCTCGAAGCCCGCAACGACTTCCAGATCAACACCCGCGTCATCCATACCGCCGACGAGCTGGCGCGCCACCTGCTGGACCTGCTCCGATAAGCCCGCAGTCACTCCCGATCCGAAACAAGAGCCATTTTCCTTGCACCTTCTTTGTGTTTTCAACAACTTGGACCTTTCGTGCGAAATTCCTCGTGTTCTTGCCTTACATGCGTCACCCCCAGGCCTATCCCCATCGAATCGGCGAGAATGGAGTCTTGCAGCAACACCGCGCCCATTCTTCGAAAGCCGAAGACGCCGCTGCTATAGCCGTCGTGGCCGAAAAGCCCTCCGTGGCGCGCGACATCGCCAGGGTGCTCGGCGCCACCAAGCAGGGCGAGGGATACCTGCACGGCAGCGGCTACATCGTCACCTGGGCCGTCGGGCACCTGGTTCATCTGGCTCAGCCCCACGAGATTCAGCCCGAATGGCGCCACTGGCGGCGCGATCTGCTCCCCATGCTCCCGACAGAGTGGCCCCTCGTTATCTACGAGGAAACCAAAGACCAGTACGAGGTGGTGCGCAAGATCCTCAATTCTCCAAAGGTGTCCCGCGTGGTCTGCGCCACCGATGCCGGCCGCGAGGGCGAACTCATCTTCCGCTACATCTACGAGGCCGCCGGATCCAACAAGACCACCAGCCGCCTGTGGATCTCTTCGCTCACTCCCGAGGCCATCCGCAAGGGCTTTCAGAGCCTCCGCGACGGCGCCGAGTACGACCCGCTGGCCGACGCCGCCCGCGGCCGCAGCCGCGCCGACTGGCTGGTGGGCATGAACCTCTCCCGCGCCTACACCCTGGCCCTTGGGGACGAGTTGTCCGTAGGCCGCGTCCAAACCCCCACCCTGGCCATGGTTGCCGAGCGCGAACTCGCTATCCGCGCCTTCGTCCCTGAAGATTACCTGGAAGTCGTCGCCACGTTCTCGCCCAACGACGCTGCCACCTACAAAGGCACCTGGTTCGACCCGCAGCGCGACAAGGATGCCGCCAAACAAACACGCCTCCCCGCCGATGGTGAACAGGCGACCAAAATCGTCCAGCGGGCCCGCACCGGCCAGGCCCGCATCGAATCCGTCGAGTTGGAAACCCAGCGCCTGGGCCCGCCCCTGCTCTACGATCTCACCGAGCTGCAACGCCACGGCAACCGCCTGTTCGGCTTCTCCGCCCAGAAGACACTCGATACCGCCCAGGCTCTCTACGAGCGGCACAAGCTCATCAGCTACCCGCGCACCGACAGCCGCCATCTGTCCACCGACGTGGCCAAGACCTTGCTCGCCGTCGTTAGCGCCATCCAGGAGCCATACAAGCAGTGGCTCGCCCCGGGAAGCGGCGAGCGCCCGCTCAGCCGCCGCTTCGTGGACGACACCAAGGTCACCGACCACCACGCCATCATCCCCACCACCACGCCGCCGCAAGGCAAGTCCCTCTCCGCGGACGAACGAAAAATCTACGACCTCATCTGCCGCCGCTTGCTCAGCGCCTGGCACGACGATCACATCTGGTCGGTGACCACCGTCATCACCGCCATCGCCAATCAGGACATCGTGGACCGCTACCATACCACCGGCACCGCCGTCCAGCAGGTGGGCTGGAAGGTCCTCGACCTGGGTACCGAAAAAAAGAAGGAACGTAAACCCACCGAGGGCGATGAACCGGCCGAAACCCAGGCCCTCCCTCCCGGCCTTCACTCCGGCCAGCCGCAGCGCGTGCTCGACGTCGCGTCTATCCAAAAAAAGACCCGCCCCCCTCGGCGCTTCACGGAAGCAACCCTGCTCACCGCCATGGAGACCGCCGGCAAGACCCTCGACGAGAAGGAACTCTCCGACGCCATGAAGGAAACCGGGCTTGGCACGCCGGCTACCCGTGCTGCCATCATCGAGATCCTGCTCCGCCGCGGCTACATCGTGCGCCAAGGCAAGAGCCTCGAAGCCACCGCCAAAGGCATTCAGCTCATTCAGGTGGTTCACCCCGAGGTCAAGAGCCCCGCCATGACCGGCCAATGGGAGGCCTTCCTCAAGCGCATCGAACGCGGAACCGCCCAGTTGCACCCCTTCCTCGAAGGAATCGAGAACTACGTCCGGGAGGTGGTGGGCAAAGTCCTCCAAGGCGGCGCCAAGCCTGTCCAGCAAGCCCCAGGCCCCAGTCCCGCGGGGCAGGCGGTTCCGCCGGCCCAGCTCGACGAGCTGCTCCAGGGCCGCTTCAAGTTCCCCTCCTTCCGCCCCAACCAGGAAGCCGTTTGCCGGGCCGCCACGCAAGGCCAGGACGTCTTGCTGGTCATGCCCACCGGCTCCGGCAAGTCCCTCTGCTACCAGCTCCCGGGCATCGCGCGCGGCGGGACCACCCTGGTCATCAGCCCGCTCATCTCGCTGATGGAGGACCAGGTCGCCAAACTCAACCAGATGGGCTTCCACGCCGACCGGGTCCACTCCGGCCGCGATCGCGCCGCCTCCCGCAACGCCTGCCTCGAGTATCTCAACGGCCGGCTGGATTTCTTGTTCATTGCTCCGGAGCGGCTGCGCGTGGCCGGCTTTCCCGAGATGCTTGCTAAGCGCAAACCCGCCCTGATCGCCATCGACGAGGCGCACTGCATTTCCCAGTGGGGCCACGATTTTCGTCCCGATTACCGCATGCTGGGCCAGTACCTGCCCCTGCTCCGCCCGGCCCCCGTGGTGGCGCTCACGGCCACTGCCACGCCCCTGGTACAGGACGACATCGTCGAGCAACTGGGACTCAGGCAGCCGGCCCGCTTCATTCATGGATTCCGGCGCAGCAACATCGCCATCGAGGTGGTCGAGGTTCCCCCCTCCCAGCGCTCCGAGCTGGCCTGCGAGCTACTGCGAGAGGACGACCGGCGGCCCGCCATCGTCTATGCGCCCACCCGCAAGCAGACCGAAGCCCTGGCCAGAGACCTGAGCGGGCAGTTTCCCGCCGCGGCCTACCACGCCGGCCTCGATCCCGCCCGCCGCGAGGAAGTGCAGTCCGCGTTTCTCCAAGGACAGCTCGAAGTCATCGTGGCCACCATCGCCTTCGGTATGGGCATTGACAAGCCCAATATCCGCACCGTGATTCACACCGCCTTGCCGGGCAGCCTGGAGGCCTACTACCAGGAGATCGGACGCGCCGGACGCGACGGCGCCCCCTCTCGCGCCATCCTCATGCACTCCTACGCCGACCGCCACACCCACGACTATTTCTACGATCTCGAGTACCCGCCCGTCGGCATACTCGACAGCATCTTTGCCAACCTCTCCCAGCAGCCCCAGCCCAAGGAGGTCCTCCTGGATCGTTTGCCTGTCATTGATCCGGACGTTTTCGGAACCGCCCTCGACAAGCTCTGGATCCATGGCGGCGCCTTGGTGGACCCCGCTGAGAACGTCACCCGCGGCAGCGACTCCTGGCGCGAGTCCTACCTGGCCCAGGCCGAGCACAAGCTGGCTCAGTTGGACCTCATGCTGCGCTACGCCGAAACGGACCAGTGCCGCATGTTGACCCTGGTGCAGCATTTCGGCGACTTCGCCGACGCCCAGCGCCGCTGCGAGATCTGCGACTTCTGCGCTCCGCACGATTGCATCGCCCAGGCCTTCCGCGACCCCACGGACACCGAGCGCGAGACTCTGCGCCGCATCCTCGCCGCTCTCAAGCGCGCCGGCGGAAAATCCACCGGCCGCCTGCACACCGAACTCTTCCCCGACGCCGCCCTGGACCGCGACTCCTTCGAGCAGCTTCTCGGCGGCCTGGCCCGCGCCGGCCTCGTTGAGCTGACCGAGTCCTCCTTCCAGAAAGACGGAAGGCGCATCGACTTCCGCAAAGTGGCCTTGACCGCCGAGGGACGCAAGGCAGATCAATCCACCCCTCTCCACTTCCTGGTCAAACAGCAGATCCTGCCGCTCGAACGCAAACGCAGAAAGGCCAAGCCGAAACCAGTGGCGGCGCCCAAAGAAGCCCCGCCCCCACGCCCCGACCTCGAGCAGGCGCTCCGCGCCTGGCGGCTGGACGAAGCTAGAAAAAGAGGAGTACCCGCCTTTCGCATCTTGACGGACCGTGCTCTTCAGGCCATCGCCGCCCAGCAGCCTGCCAGCACCGCGGAACTGCTCGCCATCCCCGGCGTCGGCCTCAAAATCGTGGAGAAATACGGTGCCCAGATCTTCAGAATTTTGGGGCAAACTCGCTGACCGGCCCGCACGAAAACGGGGACTGCCTTCAATTGCGCAGTCTGCAATTGGCTGGCTGTACCCGTTTTCGCCACCTCGAATTGCCCAACGGAGTCAATTCAGATGACCAACCTCTCTAGACGTGCGTGTAGAATAGGAGGCAGGTATGGAAAACGCGCAGCAGCCCGCTACCAAACAGGATCTGCTTGAACTGGCGCAGACCACCAAACAGGATTTGCTTGAACTGGCGCAGAGTACCAAACAGGGTTTGCTTGATCTGGCGCATAGCACCAAACAGGATTTGCTTGAACTGGAGCAGAGACTGAGAGAGGCCATCCGCGACACGGAAACCAACCTGCTCCGGGCGTTTTTTGGGTACGCCGAGACGACGCAGAAGCATTTAACCGACCTGGACCGTTCGGACTCCGGGCTCCGTGAGAGGCTGGCCACCGTCGAGGACCGGCTGCTCGAAGTAGAGAAGCGGCTGAAGATGCCTCCGGCGGCGTAGTTACGCCGGCTTGGGCAGAATGCGGCGGACCCGCTCGGTGTTTTCGCGCACCTGGTCGCTGTAGCGCGGGTACATCCCCACAATGACGCAGTCCTGGGGCTTGATGTTGTCGAAGGCGAACCGGAAGGCCTGGTCGATCTGCTTGGGATTGTCAGTGACGCGACCCGCGGCCAGGATCTTGAAGGCCAAGCAGGTCCTCTTGCTCTGACGGACGGCGCGGCACATGCGCGGCGGATCTTCCGGCAGGAACACCTCACCCAGCGGCGCCTGGCCGAGCAGCTTGTCCAGCTCCTCCTTGGTGCGGGTGACGTTGTAGACGCAGGTCATGTAGAAGTCGATGTCCCAGCCCTGCTCCTCGGTGGTCTCGACCACGATGGGATTGTGCGTGGAGAGGCCCACCATGACGCCGCTGTCGCGGACGGCTTTCAGGAAATCGCGGATCTTGTTCTGCTCGCCGGCCCGCCAGCGCCGGTCGGTGGTGCCGCCGTGGTGCACCATGCCGATCAGGTCCAGCTTGGCGAGCTTGGGAATCATGGAGAGGTCCTCCTCCATGGGCCGCCCGCTCAGCAGGATGGCCTGCAACTTGCCGCCCTCGGCGCGGTAGCGCTGGAGGTCCTGGATGCCGCGCCCGCCCTGGGAGAACTGCCAGGTGTTGATCCCGTTCTGCTCGCACTGCCGCAGGGTCTGGCAGACGCGCTCGGGCGTGAACCACTCCAGCATGTGCTCGCTGAACTGCCGGTTGAAGTGCGAGTAGCCGTAAAAGGGATTGGCGCCGATGATCATGCGCGTCATTTCGTACTTGCCCAGGCGCACCTTGGGCAGCGCAGGCGCCGGGCTCTCGGCAGGCAGCGCCATCCCGGCGGCTACCGCTGCGGAGGATTGCAGAAAATGACGGCGAGAAGTGGACATACGAGTATTAAATCAGGTTTCGGGCGCCCGGTGTGGTCACCTGCGTTCGTAGCGGCCCATGTATTGGGCCTGAGCCAGGATGTGATTGCGTAGAGCGCGGTCCAGGTCCGAGCGTTTGGCCCCCGCCCGCAGGCCCAGGCTGGGCGTGTCCACGGCGAACAGCTTGAAGAAATAGCGGTGCGCGCCGTGGCCCCTGGGAGGACAAGGCCCGCCGTAGCCGGGCTTGCCGAAATCGTTCACCCCGCTCAGGCCGCCCTGGCTCGGTTTGAATCCCTGCGCCAGCCCGTGGACCGCAGCGGGAATGTCGTAGAGCAGCCAGTGGTTCCAGGTGCCCACCGGGGCATCCGGATCGTCCACGATCAGAGCGAAGCTCTGGGCGCCGGCCGGCTCGCCGCTCCATTCCAGGGCGGGCGAGAGGTCCGCGCCATCGCAGGTGTGAAGCTTGGGGATGGTAGCGCCTTCGGTGAAGGCGCTGATGATGAGCTGGAACGCCATCGAACCCTCCTTCCAGGGCGGGCTTCAATCCCGCCCGCTCAGGGCCCGGTCGAGCGCTTCCACAAAGAAGTACTCGCCCCACAGGACCGACTCGGCCACGCCCAGATTCTTGTGGATGTGATAGACCCCGCCTTTCAGGATGCCTTCCCAGGCGGGATCGGATGTTGCCAGGTGCTTGATACAAAGAGTCCTCAGAATATGCCGCGCCGTGAGACCGTAAAACTGGCCTTTGATGGGGTCGGCGCAGAGCCCCGAGAGCTGAAGCAGGCCGCTAGCGGCGATGGCGGCGGCCGAGGTGTCGAGCAGCGAGCGGCTCTCGAGCGGGGCGTCGTAATCCCAGGGCGGGACGCCGTCGGTGGGCGTGTGCGCGATGTAGAAATCCGCGCAGGCTTCGGCGGTTCTCAGCAAGCGCGGGTCACGCGTGTAGGCGTACGAAGTTCCGAAGCCGTAGAGCGCCCACGCCAAGCCGCGCGACCAGCAGGAATCCCCGCGATACCCCTGGTGGGTGCTCTGGCGGAGGAACTCTCCCGTTTCCAGGTTGAACAGGCCCTCGTGGGCCGTCGAGCCGTCGCCCCGCACCAGCACGCGCCGCGTGGTCAGGCAATGCCGCATGGCGATGTCTCGCAACTCGGCGTCGCCGGTCTCGTCGGCTGCATAGAAGATGATGCCCACGTTCATCATGATGTCGATGAACAGCGACTCGTCGGAGATGAAAGAGCGCAGATACTGTCCCTTGAGCTTGAAGCGCAGGGCCATAGTGCGCCCGGCCTGGATCAGTACGTCGTTCAGCGCCGGCTCCCTGGTGAGCTGATACCAGCGGTAGTAGGTGGACATGAAGATGAAGCCCAGGTCGTGCACCTCGCGGTCGGACTGGCGCGGTTCGAGCGGCTTGGAGTAACGGACGGCCTGCGCCTGCCACCACTCCTGCTCGGCGGGAGAGCCGGCGCGGGCGCGCAGAATCCACATGAGGCCCGGCAGAAACCCGTCACACCAATGCGTCCAGGCCGGCAGGTCATGCTTCCAGCGGCCCGCCCTGGTATACATGGGGTAGAAGTCTGGGTAATGCTCGATCACCCGGCGCACCTGCCGCCCGGCGAACTCGAGGGCATCTGAAAAGAGGTTGAGGTTGGTTTCGGGATCGAGTGAGATCATGGAAGCAGCCTTCAGGCCCGGGTCGTCGCGGGGGCCGGGGAAGCCTCCTCCAGCACGCAGACGTCGCTGAGGTGGCGGTAGTCCTCGGCGTAGTCGAGACCGAAGCCCACCACAAACTCATCGGGGATCTGGAAGCCCACGTAGGCCACGTCCACTGGCCGGATGCGGCGGCTGGGCTTGTCGAGCAACGCCACAATGCGAAGCGAGCGCGGCCGCCTCTGGCGGAGCACGTGGATCAGGTAGTTCAGGGTGACGCCGCTATCCACGATGTCCTCGACCACCAGCACGTCGGCGCCCTCGATCGAGGAATCAAGGTCCTTGGTCAGCTTGACCTCGCCCGAAGTGCTCTTGCCTTTGCCGTAGCTGGAGATCCCGATGAAGTCGATGCGGGTCTGCCGTTTCATGGCGCGGGCCAGGTCGGCCAGGAAGAAGCAGGCGCCTTTGAGGATGGCGACCAGGTAAACCGGGCCGTCGGGATAGTCCCGGTCGATTTGGGCGCCGAGCTCCTGGATGCGGGCCTGAATCCGCTCGGCCGTCAGCAGCACGCGCAAAGAAGTCTTCGAGTCCGTCATGGTCTCACCCGCCGCCACGCAGTGAGTCGCTGGGGGGTCCGATATGAATGTGGGGACCGGTGGACTTGCCCCGGAGGAAAGTGCGGAAAGCGAAGAAGGGAATGCGCGAGGCGCGCAGGAAATTTCGCAGCCAGATGCCCTCCGGCCGGTCGGGGTCTACGGCGATATCCACGCGCCCGCGATGATCGAATCCCAGAGCACGATGCACCGCCGTATCCCCTCGCGCGCTGATGGGCAGCGGTTTGGCAAAGCGCTTTTCGAAGGCCAGCGCGATTTCCTTCAGTTGCGCCCAGCGGAAGACGCCCTCGCCTTCGTAGCGTTCGGCCAAGCGGAGGTAGTCTTGGAGTTCGGGCGCCTGTTCCGGGGTGGCGAGGACGGCCTGCTCGACCCGGGCCATGTCCGCCAGTTGCCGCAGCAGACTGGCGCGCGAGTGCGCCAGGTTGAGGGTCCTGCGGCTGCGGTCCACTTCTTCGATGAAGGGCGTCAGGGAGAGCTGCGAAAGAGCTCCTTCCTCGACCAGTTTCTTGGCGTGCTCGAGTTTGGCCTTCTGGCGGTCGAAGCGGCGGGTGGCCGCCGCCACCATTTCATCGGCCTGCTGCTCGGTGAGATCCTCGATGGCCAGGTTGCCGTACAGGGTTTTCTCGAGGATCGCAGCATCCTGAGCGTCGGCCAGGTCCTGGCGTACCTGCTCGAGGCTGGTGCGAGGCAGAGCTCCCGCCTCGACCAGGGCCTCGACGCGGGCAGCCTCTTGCCGGGACCGCTGGAGGGCGGGTGAATCCGGCGCCTGAGCGCAGCACCAGACGGCACACGCCAGATTGACCAAGGCCAAGGACCGGAACATCCTTATTGATTGTAGTACGATGGGTCCGAGGAGTTGATTGCCCAAGCGAACTTACCATCCAGAAGCCACTCGACAAGCAGCGCCACCTGAAGAATCCATCCGACTTCCCTGGGTGCTGGCGGCCCACGCAGCAGAGTCCAAGAAAGCCTCCCGCCTGCGCATCCTCGACTTGCGGGAGATCTCGTCGTTCACCGACTGTTTCGTGATCTGTTCGGGGTCGAACATGCGCCAGATCCAGGCCATCAGCGATGAGGTCGAGCTGGTATTGAAACGGCATGGCCGCAGGCCGTTGGGCATCGAGGGGTACGAGCGCGCCGAATGGGTCCTGACAGACTACGGCGAGTTCATCGTGCACGTCTTTTCGGAAAGCGCGCGCGAGTTCTACGATCTGGAGCGGCTGTGGCGCCACGCCAAGGAAGTCGAGGTTCCGGCGGAGACTTGAATCACCCGGAGCAGACTTCGGCGACCGTGGTAAAGCGGCCGCCGGCGGCGATGAACTCGTCCAGCATCGGGCGCGCGGCTTCCTTGTCCAAGCTTTGGATGGCGTCGGTGACCAGCTCGACCGGCTTGCCCAGGCGCAGCAGGCCCATTACGGCGCAACGCACGCAGTACTCGGTCACCACGCCGTAGACCACCGAGCGGCCGGCATTCAAGCGCTCGAGCACTCCGGAAAGATTGGGATTGGTGAACAGATCCAGGTGCTGCTTCTCCAGCAGGATCTGCTGGGCGCCTTCGATGGAGTACTCTCCGGGAGTGGTTGGGATCAGCACTCGCTTCTCCAGCAGCGTGGCCCCGGGCTTTTGCTGGCCGGTGGCGCCAGCGACGCAGTGTGCGGGCCATTGGGCAAACTCGGGATCATCCTCGGAGTGCGCATCCATGGTCGAGATCACCGGGAAGGAGCGCGCAGCGGCGTAGCGGTTCAGTTGCTCCAGCGCCGGCAGAAGCCGCTCGGCACCGGGGACGTAGAGCGCGCCGGCCGGGAACAGGAAGTCGATCTGCGTGTCGATGTCGAAGAAGACGGTGGTCATAGTTGGCTCCGTGCTTGCTCGAGGAGCGCCACAAGCTGCGGGCTGCAAGTGACCGGGTAGGGTTGGGCGTCCTTGAGGCGGCGGCAGGCCTGGGGAAGCTTCTTGAGAGACGCGGCAGCGTGGGCGCGGGCGGAGCGGGCGTCCGGCAGGGGCTCGACCACCTTTCCGTCCAAAACGACGGGGCGCAGAAGAGCTTCCGCGGGCGACTCTTCGCCGGGGCCGCCCAGACACTCGGAAGCGCAGGCGATCACGTCGTGATCCGGGTAGCGGAAGACCTGCTTGGCGCCCGGCAGGGTGATCTTGTCCTCACTGAACTTGGCGGTGTAGCGCTTGGCGCCATTGGCCTCCAGCTCGACCAGCTTGTAGACGGCGCCCAGGGTGGGAGCGTCTGCCGAGGTGGCCAGCTCGGTGCCCACGCCGAAGGCGTCGATGGGGGCGTCGGCGGCCACCAGCTCGCGGATTTTGTATTCGTCCAGATCGCCGCTGGCCATGATCTTGGCTTCGTGAAGCCCAGCCTGATCCAGGATGGCGCGCACGCCGCGCGAGAGTTCGAGCAGGTCGCCGCTGTCCAGGCGGACGCCCCACAGCGGTTTGCCCAGGGAGGCGGCCCGGCGCGCCCCCTCCAGCGTGTCGTAGGTATCCACCAGGTAGATGGTGGCGGGGCCGAGCAGCCTCTGGAGTTGCCGGAAGGACTGCATCTCATCGGGGAAGGACAGCACCCAGGAATGCGCGGCCGTTCCGTACACCGGGATGCCGTAGCGGAAGCCGGCCAGAGTGTTGCTGGTGCCCAGGCAGCCGCCGATGTAGGCCGCGCGCCCGGCCAGTACGCCGGCCTCGGGGGAGTGCGCCCGGCGCGTTCCGAACTCGACCACGCCGCGACCGCCCGCCATCTCGACGATGCGCGCGGCCTTGGTGGCGATGAGCGTCTGGAAGCCGACCATCGACAGCAGGTAGGTTTCGGCGATCTGGGCTTCGATGAGCGGCGCGCGCACGGTCAGAACCGGCTCGCCGGCAAACAGCGCTGTGCCCTCCGGGACTGCGAACAGATCGCCGGTGAAACGGAACTCGCGCAGACCTTCGAAGAAGGCCTTCGAGAACCGGGCGAACTGCGGCAGCCCGCGCAGGTAGTCGATCTCCTCGGTCGCGAAGCCCACATTCAGAAGGTATTCGACCACCTGCGCCAGGCCGGCCACGATGACAAAATTGCGGTTTTGGGGGAGCCTCCGGATGGAGAGTTCGAAAGTGGCCGTTTCGCGGGACTTGCCGGCCTCGAAGTAGCCGGCCGCCATGGTCAGCTCGTACAGGTCTGTGAGGAGACCGTGCATTCATTTGCCCGGAGCTACTTCTTCTCCGTCTTGGGTGGGGCCGCTTCTTTCACGTCTGCGACCACTTTTTGCAGCTCTTCCACCACTTTACCATCCAGTTCGTAGACACTGAGCTCGTTCTCGCGTTTGGCGAAATAGTTGTTGCCGCTTTTCGAGATGGCCACCTTCTCGACGCGTTTGCCCTCGTTGGAGGTGACGGTGGCTTCCAGGATCGGGCGTGGTGAAGCCCTGCTCTCGACGAACTTGATGGCGCTCAGGTCGCGCAGCTTGTCGATCATGGTCTGCATGGTGGTGGAGTCCATCTGCTTGCGAGCCGGACATCCACTTCTCGCCGGATTTCTGGTAGGTGACTTGGCCGCGCCGGCTGGCGGATCTCGATCTTGCTGGGATCGTTCCAGCCGAAATCGAACAGCTTCTTGTTGCGGAAGTCGTCCAGGCCCTTGTCGAGGGCGTCGCCGAGGTCGTTGGGGACTTTGTAGACGCCCTTCGACCACGCTGCTCTTGCGCGTAGTAGTTCTTGTCCTTGTCTTTGCGGACCTGCAACTGCTGGGTGCCCGCTGGAATCGGTGACCTTGGCGGTGGCCACTGGGTGCCGGCGGCGAACACGGCGGCGGCCTTCTTGGCGTCCTCCTCGGAGACGGCGGCGTCCATCTTGGCGTCCTTGAGCTTGCGGATCAGCTCTTCGACCTGGAAGCTGTCGGCGCGCAGCGGGCGCGGCTTGAGGATCTGCCATTCGTTCTGGTTGTTCTTGCCGAACTCGAAGTCTTGTCCCTTGGCGGCCAGCTCGACGCGGAGCAGTTTGTCGGAGTCGAACGTGAGCAGGCGCTTGTCGCGCAGGTCGTTCACCGATCTTGTCGACGTTGGTTTTGGTGTAGCTGCCGATGGTGAAGACGCGCGCATCGCCTTCGAGCCTGGCGAAGTAGCCGCTGCCGGTGGGCGTTTCGTCGCCGATCAGACAGCGCCTGCGTCTTGCCGTCCTTCTTGGTGACGGTGACCTGGAAGCTGGGAGAGGCCAGGCCGTAGGAGGCCAGATCGGAGGCCTTCTCCTCGATCAGCTTGTCGGAGCTGAGCGAGGAGAGCGTCGAAACCATCGAACTCATGGCGTCCTGATCGGCGGCGAGCTTCTGCGGGGCAGTGATCTCCCATTTGCCGGAGGCGTCTTTCTCGACAATCGTGGCAGCCTGTGTGCCGGCCTTGCGGATCTCGATTCTGCGGAACTGGTCCTCCGGGATGGAGAGCAGCTTGGGGGTGGTATCGGCGAAGGGCTTGCTGGCCTCGTTGGACTTGGCCTTCTTAGACCAGTGGACCAGGCCTAACAGAGCGGCCAGAACCACGGCCGCAATCAGCAACCCGCGGAAGCGCATGGCTTATCTCCTTCGCCACCAGACTCCGATGCCCGCACCGATGATGACCAGCGGGATCAGGAACACGCTGAAGTACTTGATCATCCACAGCTTCTGGATGTCCAGGGTCAGGCGGCGGTCTTCGGGCTCTTTGGGCCGGATGGCGATCAGCTCCTCGTCGGCGGAGAGCCAGTTCACCATGTTCAGGACCAGGTCGCGGTTGCCGAAGAAGGGGTTGTAGAGCTGGCTGTTGCCCAGCCACTCGGAGCTGCCCACGGCCACAAAGCGGCCTTTGTCGTACTCTTTGCCGCTGTCGTAGGTGCCGGCGGCCGCCAAAGCAAATGGCCCTTTCTTCTCTTTCTTCGGATCCACGGAGGTGGGCGCCATATTGGTGGTGCCGTAGCTGTTGCTCCCGGTGGAGAACAGCTTTTCCACCTGAGCTTTGTCCACGGATTTGACTTCCAGCGAACGGGCGAAGGGAAACACGCTTCCGGTCCCCTTCATCTCCTTGCCGATGGGATGGGATTCATAGTCGGTGACCACGGAGTACTCGGCGCCCAGGCCGCTACGCTGGCCCCGGGCATCCAGGATGAAATCCCTGTTGAGGGTGACTCCCCAACCGGCCAGCATCTTAACGAGGCCCTGATTGTCGCCGATCTCCTGGCGGCCGAGCTTAACCGGGGGGCTGAGCGCAATGAGCGCGCGCCCGCCTCCCTCGACGTAGCTCTTGATGGCCTTGACCATGGGGTCGCTGTAATCTTTTCTGGGACCCCCGACCAGCAGGACCGTGCAGTCTTTCGGGATGTCCGGTTGTTCCAGGATGGTGATGGAACGAACGTTGTAGCTGTCCTTCTCCAGGATCTGCTTGAGCAGCGAGTAGCCGTCCTGGCCGGTGTCGTCCAGATTCTGCTCGCCGCTGCCGGAGATGGCGCAGACACTGCGAACGCCCTTCAGAGCGCGGATCAGTGCGCTGGTCAGATCGGATTCCGTGAGGCTCTTGGCTTCTTCCTTGCGCTTGCCGGCTTCGACGAAAGTGGCCGGTACCGACGTGACGCCAGCGGCCCGGGCCTGCCGGGGTCTCCTGTAGGGGTCGATATACTCGACGGTCAGCTTAGAGGAGAGATTCCTGTAGCGGCCGAGCAGGTCCTGGGCCTGCTCGAACCTGATCGTCTCATCGAAGTAAGTGATCTTGACATCCTGCTTGAGTCCTTTGACGACCTTCTCGGTCTGCTCGGAGAGGCTGAAGCGTTTATTGGCGGTTGCATCGTAGGACTTGTTGTGCCTGTCGGCCAGCCAGTTAGCCGCCGCCAGCACCGCCAGAATCACCGCGATGTACAGCGTCACGTAGCTGGCGTACTTGGTCTGCCGTGCCTTAAGCCATGTGAATTTCATTCATGCCCTCCAACGAAGCGACTCCATGGATCGCGCGGTCAAGAACAGTCCCACGAAAATCACGGAGACGTAGAAGATCACGTCCTTGGAGTCCAGCACGCCCTTTGCAAAAGGCTCGAAATGAGTCAACACAGAAATGTAGGAGAGCACCGTGGCCCAGGCAGCCGTCTCGAAGGCGCTCACCCATTGAAATACCCACAGCAGCAGACAGAGGTCGAAGGTGGCCAGCGCGGCTACGATCTGGTTGCGAGTCAACGTAGAGATGAACGTGCCGATGGCCAACAGGCAGGCCCCCTGCAGCAGCAACCCCAAGTAGCCAACCAGGATCGGTTTCCAATCCGGCTTGCCCCAGATGAACAGCAAGCCTACGTTGAGCGCGGAGACCGCCAGCAGTGAGGAGTACAGTGTCAGCGCACCCAGCCACTTGCCCAGGACGATCTCCAAGTCGCGGACCGGTGAGGTCATCAGCAGCTCGATGGTCCCGGAGAACTTCTCCTCGGCGAACAGCCGCATGCTGATCAACGGGGTGATGAACAGGCCGATTACGCTGATGTTCATGAACAGCGGCCGGATGATATATTCGTGCATATCCATGGGCATGCCTTCGAGCCCGGATCCCCTGGACCACGAAGAAGGATGCCGCCATGGAGAAGAAGAACCCGAAGACCACCCCGGTGAGCGCCAGCAGGTGATAGGCGATGGGGGAGACGAAGTAGATCCGCATCTCCTTGCGCCAAATGACCAGGATGTTCTTCACTTGGCACCTCCCACCGGGCTCTCGCTGGTGGCCCCGGTCAGTTGTAGGAAGACCTCCTCGAGCTTCCAGACCACCGGACGCATTTCAATCAGGTTCCACCCGCCATCCACGACAGCCCTGGCGAGATCGCCCCGAATGGAGCGCCCATGCAAACTCTCGACCTCGAAGACGCCGCGGCTCTCGGTGCTTTCCCGGAGGATGACGCGGCTGACGTGGGGAACCTGCTCGAGGCGGCGCTGGGCCTGGGCGGCATCCACGGTTCCGTCCCGCGCGCCCACTTCTACGGCCAGCAATTCGGCGCCCAGGAAGCGGTGGGTGAGGTTCTCCAAGGATTCGTTGGCGACCAGCTTACCCTTGTCGATGATGATCACCCGCTCGCAGGTTTCTTCGACGGCGGGGAGAATGTGGGTGCTGAGGATGATGGTGTGGTCGCCGGCCAGCCTCTTGATGAGGTTCCTGGTTTCGAAGATTTGCTTGGGGTCCAGGCCCGAGGTGGGCTCGTCGAGAATCAAAATATCCGGGTTGTGGATGATGGCCTGGGCCAGTCCGACGCGCTGGCGGTAGCCTTTGGAAAGCTTGCCAATGTGCGTGGTCCGCACCTCCTGGATGGCGCAGCGTTCGCAGGCTTCCCCCAGGCGGGCCGGCAATTCGGACTTGGGGATACCCTTCAGCCGCCCCACGAAAGTCAGGTACTGGAGCACGGTCAGCTCGGGATACAGGGGCGGACTTTCGGGTAAGTAGCCGATTCGTTTCTTGACTTCGAGGGGCTGCCCCAGCACGTCGAAACCGCCTAGCTGGGCGGCCCCGGCCGTGGGGGGCAGGAAGCAGGTCAGGATGCGCATGGTGGTGGTTTTGCCGGCCCCGTTGGGCCCGATAAACCCCACAATCTGGCCTTTCTCCACCTCGAAGGAGATGTTGTCAACGGCCAGGGTACGGCCGTAGCGTTTGGTCAAACCTTCAACTTTGATCATCGGAGTGTCGGCGACTACAGTCGAGAATCACTTTAGGATACGACAGGCTTGTGACTGAATTTCTATGATAGAAAGACCCCAGAGCGGTGTCAAATTCCGCAAACTCATGATGTCGGGGCCAGGGTCAGGCTAAGCCTGTAATGGTTGTTCCATCGTGGGGGTCAACTCACCGCGGAGACGCAGAGGCCGCAAAGGAAACGCGGAGGTCGTTCTGCCAGGATGTTTCTCTGCGCTACCTCGGCGTCCTCTCCGTCTCTGCGGTGGAATCGATCTTTCGTTCAGCGCAATCGCATGGGTTGGCCGACGGCGGCTTTGCTGCGCTGGGCGGCGTCCATGAAGGCGAACAGCTCCAGGGTCTCTTCGTTGGACACGGGCGGGACGCCGGGCCGGTGAACCATCATGCGAGCCTGCCTCTCGAAGGCCGCTTGTACGACGGGTGAACACCATGTAGTTGGGGCGATTTGGACCCCAAATAGACCCCAGGGGCACAGAAGGGGCCCTCGGCAAGTTCTGGTTGGATCCTGTCGCTCAGGCGTCTGCGTCCGGCTTCCACGCCCGCGAGTTGCGCGATCTGGAGCGACTGGTGAACGACAACCCCACGCATGGCTGGAGGCTTGGTATGAGTTCTTCGGTGGTTGAGGCACACCCGCGCGCCCGTGAGGTTGCGAATCGTTTGCTGAACCCGTCCATTATGCTGGACAGTCCGACACCGCGATGCGGGCCGCTTCATTGGGATTGAAACCGAGCATGCGGGAGACGGCCACCGCGGTGTTGCAGACCTGCTCGACCAGAGCTGAAGAGTTCTCGTCGGTGACCTGCGAGGTTGTGCCAGAGATGCTGACGGCCGCCACGACGCTGCCGACGTCGTCAAACACCGGAGCGCCGATGCATCGCATGCCGACCTCGTCTTCCTCATTGTCTGTCGAGTAGCCCAGCTTTCGCACCCGCTCGAGTTCTTCTTTCAGCTTCTTGGGCGAGACGATGGAGTTATCGTTGTGCCTGGGCAAGCCTCGCTCGCGAATCAGGCGATCCAGTTCTTCCTGCGGCAGGTGGGCGATCAGAGCTTTCCCCAAGGCCGTGCAGTGCACGTCCATGCGTTTGCCCAGCCAGGTGGCGAGCCTGATGGCGCCCAGAGGTTCAACTTTGTCGAGCAGCACCGCTTCGTTCTGTTCGGGAATCGCGAGGTGCACAGTCAGCCGGGTCTTCTCCGCCAGCTTGTGCAGGAATGGAGCGGCCCGTTCCCGCACTTCCAGCCCGCTCAGGGCCATGTTCGCGAGGCTGAATAGCCTGAGTCCGAACAGGTATCGATTGGTCCGCTCGTTGCGGTGGAGATAGCCGCGCCGTTCGAGGGTGAGCAACAGGCAGTGAACGGAGCTCTTGGGTAGCGCCAGTTGCCGGGCCAGGTCCGCCAGGGGCAGGCCGTTGCGCGAGTTCGCGAGCAACTCCATAACCGACAATCCCCGTTCCAGGGACGGCGCTGAAGGCGTTTTCCGAGTGGGCATCTCGCGTCTCCTGACCTCATTGCCTCTAAAACAGATCGCCGTTTGGTATTCTACCAGACCGGCCACGGTCCGCATTATTCACCTATTGGACAGTTTCACCAAATGCACCGCTGAAAGAGTTCTCAGAAGGGCACGGTTGGCCTAGAATTCGAACGCTGCCAGACCAGCACAGCAATTCCGAACGATTCCGTGAGGCCTGCGAGGTGATTGCCGGCGGGGTGAACATTTCTTGGCGGCGCTTTCTCCCGCACCTCGTCTTCACTCGGGCCAAAGGTACTCTGATCACCGACGTCGAGGGGAGGGACTACATCGACTACCAGGCTGCATTCAGGCCGATCGTCTTGGGGCACAATTTCGACGAAGTGGATTACGGCTCTAAGCGCAGATCAACAACGTGGCCGTGGATTTCATCCGGGGAGTCAACATCCAGACCTCGAATTTCTCGGCCGAATACGGCCGCCAGTCGGGCGCTTCCATCAACGTCGTCACCAAGAGCGGCCAGAACCGGTTCTATGGGACAGTGTTCGAAAACCTGCGCAACGACAAGCTGGACGCCCGCAGCTTCTTCGCCCCGCGCAAAGGCCAGTTGCGCTTCAACGTCGAATTCGTCGTTCCCCACTGCGATCCCACCGTGAACCTCTATGACCGCATCTACTGCCTACGCGGCGACGCGGTCGAAGCGGTCTGGCGCATTGCCGCGCGCGGCATGAGCCAGTAGCGCGAGCCCGGATGCGCCGCGCGCGGCGAGCGCGGTGTCCCTCCGCCCGCGCCGTTATTTCGGGACGAGCATGATGATGGGAACGAATCAGGACGAATATGCTTCACTTGATCGAAACCGCGCAACCCGCCTCTCGCGAGGAAGCCGAGCGCCGCGCTTCCACCCGGTTCCCCATCGAGCGGCCGGTCTCTTACAAATACGCCCGGAGACGTGGCTGGAGCGAAGCCAGCCTGGGCAAGACCCTGAACATCAGCAGCACCGGCATCCTGTTCTCCAGCCAGAGCCCCTCTGATACCCGGAAAGCGCCTGGAAGTATCCATCAGTTGGCCCGTCCAGCTCGACGGCAAGTGCTCCCTCAAGCTCGTCGCGGTCGGAAACGTGGTCCGCAACGCCGGCAACCTGGTCACTGCGAAGATCGAGAAGTACGACTTCCACGTCCAGAGTGCGAAGAAGAGTCCGTTCGCACCGGGACGCTTGCCGAAGATGCCGCGAGTCGAAGCCCCGCGCCTGGCAGTCTGACCGGCCGGCGTCCGCCGGTTGTTCCCGTGTCTATTTCAGCGGAGAAGCCAGGTACTTCTGGACGTCCAGCCAGTGATCGCGCATGAGCTGCGTCTTCCGCTTCAGCGCGCCGATCACGTCCGGACCCAGCAGGAACGTGTCCTCGTCCTCGGGCTTCGTGGCGTGGGCGAGATAAGGCAGCCCCCCTTTCTCAAGAAGCGCGCTTAACTCGTTCGCATTGTCGAACTCATCCCGCTGGATGTGCGTCCATTCGATGAAGTCCCTGTCGCCCTCCCACGTCGCCAGCTTGCTCGGAATCTTCGGCTGGCCCTCCAAGGCTTCCTTGTTACGATCCCGCAGCATCTGCGCAGAGTAGAAATTGTGGATTGACCGGACTTCGCTCGCCCAGATCCGCAGTGACATCGCTAGTTGTGTCAGCCACTTTTGCTCCGGGGCTCCATTCAGGCTCTCGAAAGTGGCCGCGGCTGAGACCGCCGTATCCAGTGCGTTCCGGATCCCGGGATTGTTCCATGCGCCCGGACCCGTGATGCGGCTTCCGTGCAGGTCGATGTAGTCGTTCCGCGCCTCGGACTCGTGGATGTTGAAGATGTACGGCAGGAAATAGCGCTCCTCCTCAGGCAGCAGAAGATCCGGCCGGATCAGGAGTGGCCGGGTGACGTGCCGCGCCGAGATGCCAAGGTAGATGTTGCTGTACTTCGGCGCGATCGTCTGCTTCAGACGCATGGCCTCGTCCATCTTACAGAAGGCTTCGAAGAGGCGCTCTGCGTTCTGCTCCCCGCCCCAGCGGGCAGACAGGGCGCGGAGCCTGGTGAGCCGCGGGATCAGGCCGTGCACCGGGTTCCTGATCGAATCTTCGACGAGCAATACGTACTCGGCGCCCAGGCGCACAACATA